>CAMWNM010000017.1 GCA_947175635.1 uncultured Bacteroidales bacterium
CCGAGGCGGTTAAACGTCGGACGAAGACCAACGTTTAAATTAAGCCGAGCGCAGAGACCAAACTTGTTTGGGCTATGCCGAGGCGGTTAAACGTCGGACGAAGACCAACGTTTAAATTAAGCCGAGCGCAGAAGCCAAGCTTGCTTGGATTATGCCGAGGTTCGACGGAGAGCCTTTTGCCGCCGCAAGCCGATGGCGGTTGATGATTCAACATGTAGTGCCCATGCACGTAAGTCTGGTTGATTTACGGGATGGGCATTTTTATTTAAGACGATGAAAAAGAAAAACCTGATTTTCCTTTTAGGAAACCTGACCGCTTTCGGTCCGTTCGTTACCGATTTTTATCTGCCTTGTCTGCCGGAGTTGACTGCGTTTTTTTCGGCGACACCTTCTTTGGTTCAACTCAGTATTACGGCGGGTATGATAGGGTTGGCGGCCGGCCAGCTGCTTATCGGCCCGATCTCCGACAAATACGGCAGAAAACGCCCTCTTCTGGTTTGTCTGGTGCTTTTCGTTCTTTCCACCTTGGGGTGCATGATATCCACAGATATCCACACTTTTGTGGCATTCCGTCTGTTGCAAGGACTTACAGGGGCAAGCGGCTTGGTCATCTCGAAAGTAATCATCTCCGATAGTTTCTCGGGTGAGGATACGGCGCGTTATTTCGCCATTCTGGCCGCTGTGCAGGGCATCGCGCCCATTGTGGCACCTGTGGCCGGCGGGTTGGCATACAAACTTACTTCATGGCAGGGAGCTTTCGCTCTTTTGGGAATTTGGGCCGTCGCTTTGCTGTTTATGTGCCGGAAGATGCGGGAGTCGCTTCCGGCGGAAGAACGCCTTACCCTCCCGATTTGGGGTACTTTCCGCAACTACGGACCGGTAATATGCAACAGCCGCTATTCGGTGATGAATCTCCTGCAGGGATTCGCCACAGCCGCCCTCATGGCCTATATAGCGGCTTCTCCTTTTGTTTTCCAGCAACATTTCGGGCTTACGCCTTTCCGTTACAGCCTCTGTTTCGCCTGCAACGCGCTGGGGCTGGTGATCGGCAGCAGTGTGGTGATAAAGATGAAGGATTTGCGGAAGGTGATAAGCATGAGCGTGGCGGGACTCTTCGTTACGGGGGGACTCACGGCCGCCGCACTGCTGGCGGGCTGGTCTTTTTTACTGTTTGAGGTATTCTTGTTTCTGATGTTGTTCGCCGTGGGGATGATCAACCCTGTTGCCGTTACCTTGGCATTGGGTTCCGTTAAGGAAAACAGAGGGGCCGCGGCCGCTTTGGTGGGGGCGCTTCCCTTTTTGTTCGGCGGCATCATCGCCCCATTGACGGGATTGGGGAATATCGTGCGTTCGATGGCGTTTCTCATTGTATTGAGTGTCTTGATTTGCGTGGTGCTTTGGCTGATTTCCCGCAAGTGGAAATATGAGGAGACCGAAAATCGGCGCTGATGTCAGGCTTGCAGGGGTAAGGGCTTTTGCCATATCGTTTTTTTGTACTACTTTAGCGTGGAGCCGCTTGCAGTCATTCGCCTTTCGGATATACGCGGCAGGATAAAAAAACGAATAGAGATGAGTGTAGATATAGCCTTGGTGTCTTTTGGCCTGTTGGTTTTTGCGGCCCATTTGTTTTCTTCCATCTATCATCGCAAAAAGATACCCGATGTATTGCTGTTGATCTTGATAGGTCTGGTGGTCGGGCCGGTGTTCCATTTGGTGGATGTGGGCAGTTGGGGCGGCGGCGGCCCGGTGTTTGTGGCCATCACGCTGGTGGTCATTTTGTTCGAGGGGGGGACTTCCCTTTCGCTCAAGGTCATGAAATCGGCATGGAAAAGCACCATGTCGCTCACTTTATTCTGTTTTTTCCTTTCCATGATCATAACGGCCGCCGTGGGGATGCTTTTCCAGATGGATGCCTTGAGCGCACTCACTTTGGGCGCGATTCTGGGCGGTACCTCCTCGGCCGTGGTGATACCCTTGGTGCGGATTCTGGATATGGGCGAAGAGTCGCGCACGGTTCTGGTGCTGGAATCGGCCGCCACCGACGTGCTTTGTATCGTGTTTACCCTGTCCTTTATGAATGCCATCGAATTGGGTAGCCTGCAGGTGGGTTCGATTGTGGGGAATATCCTTTCCTCCTTTGTGTTGGCCGGCTTATTGGGATTTGCCGGTGCCTTGGTTTGGTCAAGGCTGCTGACGCAGATACGTAAGTTGCAGAACTCCATCTTCACCACACCCGCCTTTGTGTTCGTTATCTACGGTGTGGCCAATCTGTTGGGCTATAGCGGCGCCATAGCTTCGTTGGTTTTCGGTATCACGATGGCTAACATCGACACGATTAAGAACAAAATCCTTATCAAGGCCATGGGTGGGCCGGGGCATCAGCTCAACAAGACAGAACTGGTGTTTTTCGGAGAAATCGTATTCCTGCTTAAAACCTTTTTCTTCGTTTATATCGGACTTTCCCTTGAATTTAACGAATGGCGCGCCATTTTGGCCGGTTTGCTCATCACATTCCTCCTGTTTCTGGGGCGTATCGTGGCCGCCCGCTTCTTCTCTCCCAAAACGGCGGTCTCTTTTGACAAGACCGTTATTTCGATGATGATTCCCAAAGGGCTTGCGGCTGCGGTGTTGGCGGGTTTACCCGCTGCGGCCGGCTATGTACACGGGGCTTTCATCAAAAATGTTACCTATTCTGTGGTGTTCTTCTCTATTCTTTTTGTATCGCTGATGATTCTGCTGGTGGATAAATCCCGCTTCGTACGCCATGCCTTTGAACGGCTGTTGGGCGGAAACGCCGATTCGGCGGACAGCATCTTTATGCACGATGTGGCGCGCTACGGAGACAAAGACGAGGAGGGAGATGCCGATGAACTGCTTTACGAGCGTTCGCCCTATATGTTCTTGCAAAAACATAGAGAGGCCAAATCCGCAACATCAGGCAAGGAATCAGGCAAGGAACCGGCAGGGGACGATGCCCGTCAATGAAACAGTTTCAGTATATCATTGGCAAAGACAAGCGCAATCAGCGCGAGCAAAACCGCCATGCCGATCATCTGTGCTTTTTCGAGCACTTGGTCGCTTACCTTTCTGCGCGTAATCATTTCGTAGAGCGTAAATATCATATGCCCGCCGTCTAATCCCGGAATGGGAAGGATGTTCATAAAGGCCAGCACCAACGACAACATACCGGTGATATACCAGAACCGTCCCCAGTTCCATACAGATCCATAGATGGTGGCGATTCCGATGGGGCCGGAAATGCTTTCGCTGGCCTTTTCCTGACCGTTGATTATTTTTCCCAGACCGCGTATATTGGTCCAAAGCATGTCGATGGCATCAGTAGTGCCGTATCGCAGGGCGGTGAAGGCCGTATAGTTCCGGCTTTTCAGGGGAGAAAGAGACAAAAAGCCGATCGTGCCGTCGGCATCGGGTTTTACCCGTATCGGCAGGGTGTCCTTTCCTCTGCATACACTGAGCAGAACCGTGTCGTTGCTGTGTTTGGCCAGAATCTCTTTAAAGGCGCCGAAAGAAGGGGTTTCCTGCCGGTTTAGGGCAAGGATGCGGTCTCCTTTTCTCAGGCCGGCCTGATAGGCGGGATGTCCTTCTATGGCGGTGTCTATGCAGACAGGATAATTGGTGATGTCGATAAAAGGAAAGCCGGAACTGTCGGAGGCGATGCGTCTATATGTATCGGAAGGAATCTGGATTTGCATCGTTTTGCCTCCTCGCTGAATGTAGAGTTTTCCCCCCAGCAGCAAACTTCCCGGAATGGCGTCCGAAAAACGGGCGGTGGCTTTTTTCCGTAGCCCGAGTATCTTGTCGCCGGTTTGCAATCCTATCTGGCGGGCTATCGGATAGGCATAGATGCCGTTTTTGTTTACCTCTTCGGTGGGCAGGTAGCTTTTTTGCCGGTTAAGCAACAATCCCGAGAAAATAAGGATACCCACGAGGAGGTTCATCATCACCCCGGCGGTAATCACGATAAAGCGTTTCCATGCCGCCTTACTGCGGTATTCCCAAGGTTGCGGCGCTTTCTTGATCGATTCCTTGTCCATCGACTCGTCTATCATGCCGGCAATCTTGCAGTAACCGCCCAAGGGTAGCCAGCCTATGCCATATTCGGTTTCCCCGATACGGAAGCGTAGCAGACGGATGCCGCCGGCATCGAAAAACAGATAGAATTTATCTACGCGGATACCGAACATGCGGGCGGCCAGGTAATGTCCCAGTTCATGTACGAAAACCAGTATGGAGAGGCCGAGGAGCAATTGTCCGGCCATAATGAGCGCGTTCATCTCTTATGTTTTTATTGGACAAAAATACACAATTGTCGTACATCGGTTTTCACCAAGGAATAAGAATAGCGCTTATGAAGCTATAACAAACGGAAATGATTGGAATTGTGCAGATTTTCGGAGTGCACGATATTAAGGAGCATGTAAGAGCGCAAAGAGAGGTTGCTTGCGATACGCTGCCTGCCTTACAAAACGCACTGCAAGGTATTCCGCTGGAACGGTTGCCTGCATAACGGATCAACGCCATTGCCGGATGGGTCGTATTTTTACATGGGACACAAAATTCATACGGCAAACGCAAGGCGTAGAGCGGAAGCAATACTATTTTGGAAACGGGAAAATAAGCCGGGCTATATGTGGCTACCTACCGTATGCACCGGGAAGCAAAAAGCCGGCTCTCGCGGTCGGTTTCTTCCAGTTGTTCGAGATCGGGAGAAGTCAGGAATGCCACATTCTCCATAGTTTTTTCGATAAGGTCGGCAATGGCGGTGAACGTCAGGCGTTCCTCCAGAAAAGCCTGCACCGCCACTTCATTGGCGGCGTTCATGATGCAAGGCATATTGCCGCCTTTTTCAATGGCTCGGTAGGCGAGGGAAAGACAACGGAAAGTGTCGGTATCGGGCTTTTCGAAATGCAGCGAGCCCAAAGAGGTAAGGTCAAGCCGAGGCAATTCCAGCGTAAGCCGTTCGGGAAACGAGAGTGCGTACTGGATGGGCAGCCGCATGTCCGGTAGTCCCAGTTGCGCCTTTACGGAACCGTCTTTGAAAGAAACCATCGAGTGGATGATGCTTTCGGGATGAATCACCACTTCGATATCGGCGGGCGCAAGGCCGAAAAGCCAACGGGCTTCGATCATTTCCAGGCCTTTGTTCATCAAGGTGGCTGAATCTATCGAGATTTTCCTGCCCATGTTCCAGGTGGGGTGCTTCAATGCGTCTTGAGGCTTTACTTCGGCCAGCTCATGCGCCTTTCTTCCGCGGAACGGACCGCCTGAACCGGTAAGAAATATTTTTTCGGCAGGATTGCCGTATTCTCCGGTCAGGCATTGGAAAATGGCGGAATGCTCCGAATCCACAGGCGTGATAAGCACTTGATGCTCCCTTGCGCATTTGCATACCAACTCGCCGCCGGCCACAAGGGTTTCCTTGTTGGCCAATGCGATCTTTTTGCCCGCTTCTATGGCGCGTAGGGTGGGACGGAGGCCGGCTGAACCGAGCAGGGCGGTGAGTACGGTGTCTACTGTATGGCAGGTAACCGCATCGTTGATGGAATCCATCCCGGCAAACACTTTCACATCGGTGTGCCGCAATGCGTCCTTTACCTGTTCGTAGTGCGCCCCGTTGCCGATAACCACCATATTCGGCAAAAACTCAAGTGCCTGCCTGATTAACAGATCGGCCTGGTTATGAGCGGTCAACACTTCGACGGAGAATCTGTCGGGATGCGCCCGCACTACATCGAGCGTTTGTGTTCCGATAGAGCCGGTGGAGCCCAAGACGGCGATGCGCTGCCGCTTGTGTGAGGTGTTGCTCATAAGGTCAGATATTTTTCGGGGTCGATGGGCGTGCCGCTATACCATAGCTCGAAATGGAGGTTGTCGGTGGCGGCATGTTCGGAAGAAAGACCGGAAATGCCGAGCGCTTCTCCCGCTCTGACAAATTCGCCGGTACGTTTGAAAAGCGTGGAGGCCGAAGCGTAGATCGAAAGCAATTTGCCGTCGTGTTCCAAAACCAAGACATAACCCTGATCGGGAGACCAGGACGTAAACACCACCGTGCCGTCGAGTACAGCCTTGATTACACTGTTGGCGCGGGTTTCGATATCAATGCCGAAATGGCGGTTCTGATGGTCGAATTTTTGACGGACCACGCCTTCGGCCGGTAGGTAAAACATCAGGTCGTCCGAGAAACTCGAACTTTTCGGATCCCCGGCCCGTATCTGTGTGGTGGACACATCCAGCGTGTATTTATCGGCTTTGTTGATCTCTATACGCAACAGGGAATCTGCCATGCCGATGCGGTATTCTATATTGTCGTAGTTGCGGAGAGAGTCGCGGATGATACGGCTCTCGTCCATCGGAATGGATCCGTTGAGTGCGGCGTTGACAGTGCGCATCATCAGCATCTGCGCCTCCAGCTGCATCTGCAGCGAATCCACCCGCATACGGTCGCGTATGCTCTGTTCCACCAACTCCTGCTTGATGTTTCCGGGGATAAACTGGCGCAAGGGTGTGAACACCACGATGCAGACCGTAAGGGCCACGATGAGGATGCTGCCAAGGGCGATCACCGTCCATACGTTGAGGCGCGAAAGCCGGAACGAAAGCTTTTCATGAAAGTTTTCATCGGTGACGGCGAAACGGTATTTGTGCCTTACGTTGGTGAAGGCATGCCGCCAGACTTCCCGAAATATGTTTTTTTTGCCCACGTGCTGACTTTTAGGCCACCGTTCGGGTGGCAAGATTGGCAAAGATAATGAAAAAAGAGTTTGCCGGCCAGCGGGGCCGGAGGCCTTTCCGCTTGGCGGAAAAAATCGTATCTTCGCGAACTAATCAAGAAAATTGCAGCTAACATGGAATTGACCGACCAAGAGGTCTTCCGCCGCAAGGCCAAGGAAGAGTTGGAGACGATGGGAATCAACCCTTATCCCGCTCCTACGTTTGAGGTAAACGCCACCGCGCAGGAAATCCACGAAAAATATCCGAAAGACAACACCTTGTTTCAGAACGTCAGTATCGCCGGCCGCATCATGAGCCGCCGTGTGATGGGGGCGGCCTCTTTTGTGGAGTTGCAGGACGAGACGGGCAGGATTCAGCTCTATGTGAAACGGGATGAAATATGTCCGGAAGAAGACAAGACCCTCTACAATACCGTTTTCAAAAAACTTACCGATATCGGTGATATCGTGGGGGTGACAGGCTTTGTGTTCACCACCCAGATGGGCGAAACCAGTATCCATGTCAAATCGTTTGCGGTGTTGAGCAAGTCGCTCCGGCCGCTTCCCGTCGTAAAGGAAAAAGACGGACAGACTTTCGATGCCTTTACCGACCCCGAGCAACGTTATCGTCAGCGTTACGTGGATTTGATTGTGAATCCTCAGGTGCGCAAGGTTTTTGTGCAACGTACGCAGTTGGTGAACACCATGCGGCAGTTTTTGGCCGAAAAGGGTTATCTGGAAGTGGAAACCCCCATTCTCCAGCCCCTTTACGGAGGGGCGGCGGCACGTCCTTTCAAAACGCATCACAACACGCTCGACACTACGCTTTACTTGCGTATAGCCAACGAATTATATCTCAAACGCCTCATCGTAGGCGGCTATAACGGGGTGTTTGAGTTTTCCAAAGATTTCCGCAACGAGGGGATGGACCGTTTCCACAATCCGGAGTTTACCCAGATGGAGCTTTACGTGGCCTATAAAGACTACGAATGGATGATGGCTCTGGTGGAAGAGATGGTGGAAAAGGTGGCCCTTGCCCTGCATGGCACCACCCGGGTGCAGGTGGGCGAGAACATGATAGATTTCAAGCGCCCTTGGAAACGGTTCACGATGTTCGAGGCCATTCAGCATTTTACGGGTATCGACGTTTCGGAGATGGATGAGGCGCAGTTGCGGCAGACAGCTCAGCAACTGGGGGTTCCTGTAGATGATACGATGGGAAAGGGCAAACTGATCGATGAAATTTTCGGCGAAACCTGCGAGTCCAAGCTGATACAGCCCACTTTCATCTACGATTATCCCATCGAGATGTCGCCGCTTACCAAAAAACATCGCGCCAAACCCGGGCTTACCGAGCGTTTCGAGGCCATCTGCAACGGCAAGGAACTCTGCAACGCCTATTCCGAACTCAACGACCCTATCGACCAACGGGAACGTTTTCAGGCACAGCTTGAGCTGGGTAAGAGAGGGGATGAAGAAAGCATGGTGTTGGACGAAGACTTCCTCCGCGCCCTTGAGTTCGGTATGCCTCCCACCGCCGGTCTGGGTATCGGTATCGACCGCCTGAGCATGATCATGACCAACTCCAATTCGATTCAGGATGTGTTGTTCTTCCCTCAGATGAAGCCCGAGAAGAAAGCGGAAGTTTCCACCGACGAGGAATTTTCGGCCAAAGGCGTGCTTCCCGAATGGATTCCGGTATTGCGCAAGGCAGGTATCCAAACTCTGTCTGCGCTTAAGGAAGCCAATGCCAACCGGCTTTCGAACGATTTGAACGCGCTTCGTAAAAAACTCAAGTTGGATATTCCGGCCCTGCAGATCGAAACCTTGCAGGCTTGGATTAACGCCTAAACCTCACTTGGTGTGTGTTTTCCGGCTATGGAAAAGAGAAAGATAGAGCTTTTCGTTCCCTGCTGCATCGACCAGTTGTATCCGCAAACGGCTTTCAATGCCATCAAGGTGTTGGAACATCTGGGGGTGGAGGTGAATTACAATCCCGGGCAGATATGTTGCGGCAAAACGGCATTCCATAATGGATATTGGGATGAGGCGAAGGAAATCGGCGAAAAATTCCTGCATGATTTCGGCTCTGGTCTGCCGGTGGTCTGTCCTTCGGCCTCTTGTGTGGGATATGTGAAAAACTACTATTGGAAGTTGTTCTACAACACAGGATTGCATTTGGAGTACCGCAAGCTGAGAGAAAACATCTACGAATTCACCGACTTTATCGTCAATCAGCTCCGTACCGTGGAGGTCGGGGCGTGTTTCCCGCATAAGGTAACCTATCACGATTCCTGTTCGGCATTGCGCGAATACGGCATTTGGGAAGAACCCCGTCTGCTGTTGCGCAATGTGAAGGATCTGGAACTTGTGGAGATGGAGAAAACAGACCAGTGCTGCGGTTTCGGCGGAATGTTCGCGATGGGGTTCGAGCCGGTGTCGGTGGCGATGACCGAACAGAAAGTAAATAATGCGTTGGCAACCGAAGCCGAATATATCGTATCGACAGATGCCACCTGTCTTGGCAACATGGAAGCCTATATCAAAAAACAAAAGCTCGATATCAAGTGCATCCATATAGCGGATGTATTGGCGCAGGGTTTGGAAAAACATGAGTGACGCGATAAAACACGAATGCGGCATTGCCTTGCTGCGATTGAGGAAACCGATAGAATATTATCGGGAAAAGTACGGTGACAGCCTTTACGGTTTAGGCAGGATGTATCTGCTGATGGAAAAACAGCACAACCGGGGGCAGGACGGGGCGGGTATGGCCGGCATTAAGTTCGGCATGGAACCAGGCTCCACTTATGCCGATGTTGTGCGGTCCAATACGGCCACACCCATCAAGGATATCTTTCAGCGCACGTATGCCCGGATAGAAAGTCTGGCGGAGGGCAAAGACAGCCGCTATTCCGATATGGAATGGGTGAAACGGAACCTGCCTTTCAGCGGCGAGCTGTTTCTGGGCCATCTCCGTTACGGTACTTTCGGCAAAAACGATATCCGCAACATCCACCCTTTTATCCGTGAGAGCAATTGGAAAACCCGTCATCTGATTATCGCGGGTAATTTCAATCTGACGAATATCGGCGATATATTCGATAGTCTGGTGGCGTCGGGACAGCATCCGGTGCAAACCGGCGATACGGTGACCGTGCTGGAAAAACTGGCCAAGTATCTGGATCATGAGAACCAGCGGCTATACGACGCCTACAAAGCCAAGGGGTTGAGCAAAGTGGAAATATCGGCCATGATGCCCGATGCGCTCGACCTGAAGAAAATAGTGAAGACGGTGGCCGAGGAGTGGGACGGCGGTTTTGTTTTCGGCGGTATGGTGGGGTATGGAGATGCTTTTGTGATACGCGACAGAAAAGGCATACGTCCGGCTTACTATTACTGCGACGACGAGATTCTGGTGGCGGCTTCCGAACGTCCCGTGATCCAGACTGTTTTCAACGTGCCCTTCGAAAAAGTGCGGGAATTGCCTGCCGGACATATCATTTTGTCGCACCACAACGGAGAAGTGGAGGTGTCGCCTTGTCTGGAATCTGCCGGGGAACAGACGCCCTGCTCTTTCGAACACATTTATTTTTCGCGCGGCACCGATGCGGACATATATCGGGAACGCAAGGAATTGGGTGCGTTATTGGTACCCGAAGTATTGAAGGCTATCGACTACGATCTGGAAAACAGCGTGTTCACCTCCATTCCCAATACGGCTCAGGTGGCCTTTACGGGAATGCGTGATGCGGTGTATGCCTATAACGAACATCGGAAAGCCGAGGCCATCATCGCCCTGGGCGATCATCCCCGAAAGGAAGATATAGAAAGGATATTGGCCTTTCAGCCGCGTATGGAACAGATTGTGGTGAAAGATGCCAAGATGCGCACCTTCATTACCGGCGATGACCAGCGCAACGATTTGGTAAGCCATGTTTACGATGTTACCTACGGGCAGGTGCGGGAATGGCGCGATACGCTGGTTGCGATAGACGACTCGATTGTACGCGGCACCACCTTGCGGCAAAGTATTCTGCGGATTCTGGACAGGCTTTGCCCGCGTAAGATCGTGATCGTTTCCTCCGCCCCGCAGATACGCTATCCCGACTGTTATGGCATCGACATGGCCAAATTGGGCGACTTTATCGCCTTTCAGGCCACGGTGGCCCTGCTCAGGGAAAGGGGCATGGAAAACGTGCTGGAGGAAACTTACGCAAAATGCAAGGCGCAACTTGAACGTCCCCGGGAAGAGGCGGTGAATCATGTGTGCGATATCTACCGTCCTTTCACGGATGCCGAGATTTCAAAGAAGATTTCGTGCATGCTCAGGACCGAACATATCAAGGCCGAAGTGGATGTGATTTTTCAGCGTGTGGAAAATCTGCACAAGGCTTGTCCGCATTCTTCGGGCGATTGGTATTTTACGGGCCGTTATCCCACGCCGGGAGGTAATCTGGTGGCCTGCCGCGCTTTTGTGAATTACATCGAGAACCGGAATACACGGGCATATTGAACGAATCGAAAGGAAAAAAGCGATGAAAAGCATTCTTGTTACAGGCGGAGCGGGTTTTATAGGCTCCCATCTGGTGCGCCATTGGACTGAAAGATACCCCGACACGCATTTGGTGAATCTTGACAAGCTGACCTATGCGGGTAATCTGGAGAATCTGAAAGATGTGGAGACATTGCCCAATTATACCTTTGTGAAGGGGGATATCGTGGATGAGAAACTGGTGGACGAATTGTTTGACCGGTATCGTTTCGAGGGCGTGATCCATCTGGCGGCCGAGTCTCATGTTGACCGCTCCATCACCAATCCGTTGGCGTTTATCCAGACCAATATTCTGGGCACGGCCACTTTGCTCAACGCGGCCCGCCGGGCGTGGAATGGAAATTCCGACAACAAACTTTTCTATCATGTCAGTACCGACGAGGTATATGGCTCTTTGGGAAAGGAGGGGCTTTTTACCGAAACCACGCGCTACGATCCGCGCAGTCCTTATTCGGCATCCAAGGCAAGTTCGGACCATTTGGTGCGGGCCTATTTCCATACCTATGGTTTGCCGGTGGTGATTTCCAATTGTTCCAACAACTATGGCGGATTCCAGTTTCCTGAAAAATTGATTCCGCTTGTAATCAATAATATCCGGCACCATAAGCCGCTTCCGGTCTATGGAAAGGGCGAAAATGTGCGCGACTGGCTTTATGTGGGCGATCACGTGGCGGCCATCGACCTTATTTTCCATAAGGGGCAAAAAGGCGAAACCTACAATGTGGGAGGGCATAATGAAAAACAGAATATCGAATTGGTAAAGTTGCTTTGCCGTATCGTGGATAAGAAATTGGGAAGGAAAGAAGGTGAGGCCGAAAGTTTGATAACCTATGTGCAAGACCGGGCGGGCCACGATCTCCGTTATGCCATAGATTCCGACAAGCTGGTGCGTACCTTGGGCTGGAAACCCTCCGTGACTTTTGAAGAGGGAATGGAAAAAACGGTGGATTGGTATCTTTCCAACGAGGCATGGCTCAATAATGTTACTTCGGGAGATTATCAGCGCTATTACGACCGGCAATACGGAAACCGGTAGAGGCTGGCGGTGCTTGCAGTGCCGAATCCCGGTGCGGTCATAGGGGATAGAGAAAGAGGAAAGGTCGGTGCAAACCGGCCTTTTTTTGTGGGCTTCTCCACTTGTTGGAAAATGGAGGCCTGAAGTTTCGTTTGGTCGTAAAAACGTTTTTACGTGATTCTGTGGTAAAAAATGATTATATTTGTTACCCCTTAAAACCTCCAGAAAACCATTATCGTGTTCAAGTCAGACAAAAACGAACTTTCCAATTTGGAGGTTTCGTTACGGAAAGAATTCATTTGCGTTTCCGATAACGGAACCTACGCTTCTTCAACCTTGTCAGGATGCAACAGCCGAAAATATCACGGCCTTTACGTGTGTCCGCAGCCCGACCTGAATCAGGACAACTTCGTGTTGCTTTCCTCGCTTGAAGAAACCGTTTGTCAGCAAGACAAAGAGTTTCATATCGGCGTGAAGCGTTATGCCGGCCATGTGTTTTCACCCAAAGGGCACAAATACATCGAGGCTTTCGAATATCTGACGCATCCGGTGTGGTTCTATCGTGTAGGCGGCGTTCTGCTTCGCAAGGAACTGCTGATGCATTCCGGGCAGAACAGGCTGTTGATTAAATACACGCTTGAAGAAGCCCATTCCGAAACATCTCTGGTGATCCGTCCTTTTCTGGCTTTCCGCGATGTGCACGAACTTACGATGTGCAACGATACCGCCTGCACACAGTTGCAATATACCGAAAAAGGCATAAAATGCCGTCTCTATCCGTCTTTTTCCGCCTTGTACATGCAGACCTCCCGTTCGTGTCGGGTTACGGACAATCCCGATTGGTACAGGCAGGTGGAATATGCCGCGGAAAAAGAAAGAGGCTATCATTGCCGGGAAGATCTCTTTACCCCCGGTACGCTTTCGGTTCCGCTCACCCTGCACGAACCTTTAGTGTTGAGCGTGGGGTTGACTCCGCTTGCCGCCCCGGAAAACGCCGTGGCTCTTTTTGAAGAAGCCAGGGCTTCGCTTATTCCTATGGACAATATGGAAAACTGCCTGCGTGCGGCGGCCGATAGCTTTATCGTACACAAGGAGGGCCGTTGTCAGATCGTGGCAGGGTATCCTTGGTTCGGTTCCTGGGGCAGGGATACGTTTATTTCGTTGCCGGGGCTTACCCTTTGCACGGGAAAAAACCGGATTGCGGCCGAAATACTGCGCAGCATGCTCAAAGATCAGTCGGGCGGTTTGTTTCCCAATGTGGGGTATGGCGAACAGGCCTCTTACAATTCGGCCGACGCTCCGTTGTGGTTTGTCTGGGCTGTGCAGCAGTATGCGGAGGCTACGGGCGATTTGGCTTCGGTGTGGAAGGAATTCGGTGCGGCGGTGAAGCAAGTGATATCGAACTACGCAAGTGGCGGTGATTTCGGTATCGGCATGACGGCCGACGGCTTGATATATGCCGGCAAAGACGGTTGTGCGCTTACATGGATGGATGCGATGGCCGATGGCGTGGCCGTTACGCCGCGCAGGGGGATGCCGGTGGAGATCAACGCGCTTTGGTACAATGCGGTGATGTTTGCCCTTCAGGCGGAGGCGTGCGGGGAAAGCGACAATGAATTTGCGGCCCGGTGGCAGCCTTTGATGGATAATTTCCCTGCCGTTTTCAAGGCTTGTTTCTGGAGCAAGGAAAAGGGCTATCTGGCCGATACCGTGTGCGATGACAAGCAGGATTGGAGTGTGCGTCCCAATCAGATTATAGCTGTTTCCCTGCCTTATTCTCCGGTGAGCGGCAAGGTGGGGCAGCTGGTGGTGGAGAAAGTAAAGAACTTTCTGCTTACACCGCGCGGTCTGCGTACCTTGGCACCGGCGGATTCCCGTTATAAACCGGTTTACCGCGGCAATCAGACCGACCGGGACCGTGCCTACCACCAAGGAACGGTATGGGTGTGGCTGACGGGGCATTTTGCCGAAGCCTACCTGAAGGTTTACGGAGCGGCAGGCAAGCCTTTTGTGGAAGAACTGTACCGGAATTTTGAACCGACCCTGCAGGAGGCGGGTATCGGCACGGTTTCCGAGATCTACGACGGCGATCCTCCATATAAGGCGCAAGGGGCGTTCAGTCAGGCCTGGAGCGTGGCCGAACTTTTGCGGATAAGGCATATGTTGGATACGGGCAAATACGAAAAGAAATGAAAGTGCTGATGTTCGGCTGGGAGTTTCCGCCGCATATTACCGGCGGATTGGGAACGGCTTGTTACGGTATGTGTAAGGGCTTGCTGGCGCAGGGCGTGGAAGTGGTGTTTGTGGTGCCCAGACTGCATGGGGGCGAAGATGCTTCTGTGGCGGAAATGGTGAACGCTTCGGATGTGGCCGTCGATCTTACGCAGCCGATGTATAGGGAGTACTTTCAGCATCTCACCTATATCGAAATAGGGGCGAATCTGGTGCCGTATGCAGGTCTGAATCAATATCTGGATCTGGAAAAAATCAAGAAAGACCGCTCAGTATTCGATGCGGCGGCCTATACCCATCAGAAATTTGAGTTTTCAGGTGCCTACCGCGCCAATCTGATGGAGGAAGTGGATCGATATGCGATGGTGGCGGTGGAAGTGGCCCTGCATCATGATTTCGATGTGATTCACGCCCACGATTGGCTTACCTACAGGGCCGGTATCGCGGCAAAGAAAGCAACGGGAAAACCGTTGGTGGTTCATGTGCACGCCACAGAATTCGACCGTACGGGACAGAATGTGAACACAGTGGTGTACGGTATAGAACGGGAAGGCATGTTGGCCGCCGACAGAATCATTACCGTGAGCAATTATACCCGCGATATCGTGATTGACCGTTACGGTATCGCCCCCGACAAGGTTACCACCGTGTATAACGCCGTTGAACCTAAGGAAGAAAAAGTAAAGATGGCGCATAACCTGCGTAACGGCCGGCGGATCGTAACCTTTTTAGGTCGGGTTACCTACCAGAAAGGGCCCGAATATTTTGTGGAAGCGGCCCGTCTGGTTATGGAAAAAGATAAGAATGTGGAATTCGTCATGGCCGGTTCCGGGGATATGTTGCATTCCATCGTGCGCCGCGTGGCAGCTTTGGGCATGGGGAACCGTTTCCATTTCACGGGGTTCCTGCGGGGGGAAGACGTGGATAGGATGTACGGCATGAGCAGCGTGTATGTGATGCCTTCGGTTTCGGAACCTTTCGGTATCTCTCCCTTGGAAGCCATGCGTTCCAATGTGCCGGTGGTCATATCCAAACAGTCTGGCGTGGCCGAGATTCTCAACCATGCGCTCAAGGTGGATTTTTGGGATGTGGATGCCATGGCCGACGCCATTTACGCGCTGTTGCATTATCCCGTCCTTGCCACCATGTTCGCCGGCATGGGGGCTTCCGATGCCAAAGCGTTGAAATGGAGTTCGGCCGCTGAAAAAATCAAGGGCGTTTACCGCGCCGCCTGTTCGATTGCATAAAAGGAGGAAAACATGAATACGTTCAGCCTTGTTTTTAAAGTTCATCATCCGTTCTATCTGCGGCCCTACCGTTTTTTCGATATCGATTCGCGGCATGATTACTATGATGATTACCGCAACAAATATGTATTGAAACGTTTTTCGGAAAGATCCTATGAAAAGGCCAATCAATTGCTTGCCAGCATTTTTGAACGTTATGGAGAACGGGTCAAGGTGGCTTTTGTTTTCAGCGGCAATGCCGTAGATCAGATGCAGTGGTATGCTCCTGAAATGCTCGACGGTTTCAAGAAATTGCTGTCAAGTCCCAACGTGGAGATTCTGGCCGGCGACGACAGCGGCGGGGTGATGGGGCTTCTGCACAAGGAACTTTGGGAAGAGCAGGTAAAGCGTCATAGGCGGAGGATGGAAGAAGTGTTCGGCAAATGCGGCAAAGTGCTGGCCGGCACGCAGCTTTTGTACGATGACAAGATGGGGGAGGCGGCTTTTGCATTGGGTTTCAAGGGGATTTTGACCGAAGGGGCCAAGCCGATACTGGGTTGGAAAAGTCCGCATGTGGTTTACCGTCATCCGGAGAAAGACATAAAGTTGATATTGCGGGACGGTGCCTTGAGCGAAAGTATCAGTTTGCATTTTGCCCAACAGCCCCGGACGGCCGAGACATTTGTGGCCAAGGCCATGGAGGGAGAGGCACCCTTGCGCGGCAACAGTCATATCACGATATACTGCAATTACGCTGTTTTCGGAGAGTTTCAGGGCGAAGAGACCGGAATTTTCGACTTTTTGGAATATCTGCCTGCCGCTGTTTTCAAAAACGGCCTGGAGTTCGCTTTCCCCTCGGATCTGTGCCGGCTTACCGAAGAGGCTCCTGCCTTGCATGTTCCGTTCACGATTTCCGATATGGATGAGGAAAAAGACATGACGGCTTTCTATGCCAATGAACTGCAACGGGATGTGATGGAAAACTGGAAACAGGCCTGTTCGGTGATGATAGACTGCAAGGATGAGGAATTGCAAAAGGATTTCCGCTTCCTTACAGGAGTGGAACATCTGATTTTCATGTCCACCAAATATTTTACCGAAAAGCCTTCGGTTCGCTATCTGACACCTTATGATTCGCCCTATGATGCCTATATCAATTATATGAATGTATGGGCTGATTTTTCCAGACGTCTGGAAAAAGTGAGGTAACCGTCCTTTCTTCAGTATGGACGCAGTGCGGCTTCGGCATGTCCGGTCTTTATCCGTTAACAGCGCTATGTGGAAAGAAACCGGAGCAAAGGGCGGGGGCGCGTTGGGGAACGGCTTATTTTTGCACCTTGAACGATATAAGCCATGGCTCTCATATTGAGTATTGAAACCTCCACCCGGAACTGTTCGGTGGCCTTATCCGACAACGACAGATTGCTTGCCTTGCGGGAAGCCGATCAGGGAAACGAACATGCCGCAAGGATTGCGGTGTTTGTGGATGAGGTGTTGCGGGAAGCCGGCAAACGATGCGCCGATATCGATGCGGTGGCGGTAGGGTCGGGTCCCGGTTCCTATACGGGCTTGCGTATAGGCGTTTCTACGGCGAAAGGTCTGGCTTATTCGCTGGGATGTCCGCTGATAGCGGTAAGTCCTTTGCAGGCGATGGCGGTGGCGGCGGCCGAGAGAAGTCAGAAGGAGAACAACGGAAACGACGCCTTTTTTTGCCCCATGACCGATGCCGGCCGCATGGAGGTGTATGCCGCGCTTTATGACGGGCAGGGACGGGAAGTGCGTCCGATTTGCGCCGATATCGTGAACGAAGATACCTATTCGGATTATTTACGGCAGAAACAGGTTGTGTTTTGCGGTGATGGCTGTGGTAAATGCCGTGCGGTTCTGCAGGCTGCGCCCAATGCGCTTTTCTACGAAGATATACGGCCCTCTGCCCGTTATATGCCGATTTTGGCCAGCCGCGCTTATGCCCGGAGCGGATTCGAGGATGTGGCCTATTTCGAACCTTTCTATCTCAAGGATTTTATCGCCGGCAAACCCCATGTGAAAGGATTGGCATAATGAAAACCTACACGGCGATAGGCGTTATGTCGGGCACATCGCTCGATGGTCTGGATATGCTTCATGTCAGCTTTACCCAAAGCGAAGCCGGAACTTGGCGGTATGCACCCGGGGAGGCTATGACCGTATCTTATCCGGCCGGGCTTCATGCCCGTTTGGCCGGCGCCATGCAGGCAAGCGGGATGGAATTGTCTCTGCTTCATGCCGATTACGGGCATTTTGTGGGAAAATGCCTGCTTGATTTCATTCGGAAATACGATCTAAGGCCTGATTTCGCCGCCGTCCACGGGCATACGGTGTTTCACCGCCCCGAGCGGAAAATGACCTTGCAGATAGGCGATGGCGCGGCAATGGCGGCCGAAAGCGGATTGCTTGTCGTCAATAACTTCCGCAATACCGATATCGCCTTGGGCGGGCAAGGCGCACCCTTGGTTCCGATAGGAGATGAATTGCTGTTTTCCGATTATGATTTCTGTCTGAATCTGGGCGGAATCGCCAATATCTCCTATCGGAATGAAAAAGGCAATCGGATCGCTTACGACATCTCGCCTTGCAATATGGCTTTGAACCACTATGCGGCCAGAATGCATGCGGCATACGACTGCAACGGGCGTTGGGCCAGAAAAGGAAATATTGTGGCGGGGTTGAAAGAAAGGCTGGATAATCTGGAATTTTATCTGTTGCCACCGCCGAAGTCTTTGGGCAGGGAGTGGTTTGAAGAAATTTTCTTGCCTGCTTTGGACGGATATGAGACGGCGCGGACGGAGGATATACTGCATACCTTGGTGGAACATATAGCCGGAAAAATCGCCATGGCATGCAAGACAGCACCGATCGCCCGAAAGAAGAAGCCTTGCATGCTGCTTACCGGAGGGGGAGCGTTGAATCTCTATCTGCGGGAACGAATCGAAGCGGTGGCCGAAGTTGAACTGGCGGCGGTGGATAAAAAAATCATCGATTACAAGGAAGCCTTGATATTCGCCTTTCTGGGCGTGTTGCGTCTGGAAAGACAATGCAATTGCTTAAGTACGGTTACCGGTGCGAACCGCGACAATATCGGAGGGGCGGTCTATATGCCCTGAGGGTAAGGCGATGCGGCCTTCCTGCGTAAAAAAACATCTATTTCTAGGATAAGGGGCAATACGCGATCGTGGTTGCCGTTCTGTACCACAAAATGTGATTTTTCCATTCTTTCCTGCGCTGAAAGCTGGCGGCTGAGGCGGGCAAGCACCTCTTGCCGGCTGCTGTTGTCGCGTGATGAGCAACGGGCTATCTGCGTTTCGAGAGGGGCTTCCACGTCTATCACGTAATCGAGCGTATGTTCCATGCCGCATTCAAACAAAATGGCGGTTTCCACCACGGCATAGGGTGGCGGTAGGGGCGCGTTGGCCCAGGTCTTGAACCAATTCTCCATATCCGCAAACACCAATGGATGTACGAGGGCGTTGAGCCGTGCCAATTCTTCTGGCCGGGCAAATACGATCTCCGCCAGTTTTTTTTTATCGGCGGCAGCCTGCTTCCCAAACAATTGCGCGATGCGGGTCTTGATCCGAGGTGATTCCGAAAGCCGTTTGGCGTTCAGGTCGGCATTATAGACGGGAATCTCCAGGGCAGAAAAAATATGGGCTATGGTAGATTTACCACAGCCCATACCGCCGGTAAGTCCGATCCGCAACATCTTTATTGGGCCGAATCGGGCAATTGGTCGGCGATGCTGGATGCGATTGCGCTTTTTTCCATGCGCAGACGCGAACCACCTTCCACTTCGATGGTAACGGTGGCATCCTGAATTTCCGCGATTTTACCGTGAATTCCGCCGATGGTGATGATTTTCTGTCCTTTTTGCAGGCTGTCGCGGAATTTCTTCTGCTCCTTGCTGCGTTTCATCTGCGGACGAATCATAAAGAAATAGAAGATGATGAGGATAACCGCAATCAGCAGAATCTGCTGGTAGGCGGCGCCTTTGGGATTGGCGGCGGTTTGAAGGAGGATGTTCAAAAAATTCATGTCGTATGGTTTTTAAAAATTAAACAATGCAAAGCGGGCTTACCCGATCAGGCCGCGTCCGCTTTTTTTCATTTTTTTGTCGGTCTTGAGATCCTGTGCGATTTTGTGGAGAACGCCGTTCACAAAGAGCGGGCTTTCCTGTGCGCAGAAACGTTTGGAGAGTTCGATGTATTCGTTGAGCGTTACCTTTACCGGGATGGAGGGGAAGTTGATGAATTCGCTCACGGCCACGCAGAGCAACACCTTTTCGAGCGTTCCGATTCTTTCGTGTTTCCAATTCTGCAGACGCTCGGCGATATAGGCGTTGTATTCGTCTTTATGTAACAAGGTTTTGTCCAGCAAGGTGATGCCGAACGCCACCGCTTCGTCCTGCGCTGTCCAACCTTCGTCCACATTGTTGTTGCGTTCGGGGCTGATTTGGCCGAGAAGGGAATACACCCA
This sequence comes from uncultured Bacteroidales bacterium, assembly GCA_947175635.1. Taxonomy (GTDB): domain Bacteria; phylum Bacteroidota; class Bacteroidia; order Bacteroidales; family P3; genus Pullibacteroides. Next base: position 20,269 of record CAMWNM010000017.1, read on the forward strand.
GAAAGTTACTGCTTCATAATCGGATTCCCAAAAAATGGAACGTTCCTCGCAAAAAGAGCGTAAAACGGGATGCGTGGAAATTTTTCTCTTATAGAGTTTGCGCAGGAATGCGCGGTCTTGTTCAAACTCGTCTGCGGATGTATCGTTGTCCGAAACGGCTTGCCAAACCTTGTCGGCCACCGACGCTCCGTCTTTCTTTACAAAAAGGGAATCATACACCGATAACACAAGGTCTTTCATTCCCGTCATGCCGTTCAACCGGTAGGCTTCGCTTTTGAGCAGATAGTTCACGTCCTGACCGATAGCGGCAACCACCCGGTTGCCGGCCATTCTCCGTACGCTTTCCAGCTCCTTTTCGGATTGCACGCCTCTTTCTCTGGCCCTGCGGTATCGGTCTTCCGCTTGTTCGGCAAGTCCAACCAGCAGAAAACACTGCATGTAATACAATTCCGCCGTCCGATCCAGACCGGCAAGCATGTTCTGCCGACAGGCCGTGGCTGATTCGGATCCCCCCTGAACGAAGCCGTAATAGGCCTGTATGGTTTTTTCTCTTAGAAAGCGTCTGTTGAACATGTTAAATCATTTCGGTAAAATACCGGTGTAAAGCAGTGCTTTCGGTAAGTTCCGGATGAAAACTTGCCGCCAGCAGGTTCTTTTCCCTCACCAGGACAGGATGGGATTTGTAGGAAGCGAGCACTTCCACTTCAGGGCCGTAGCTTTCGATACGGGGAGCACGGATGAAAACGGCGGGCAGGGGCGCCTTGAGCCCTTTTACCTTCAGGTCGGTAACGAAACTGTCCAATTGCGAACCGTAGGCATTTCTGCGTACGAGGATGTCCATCAGGCCGATGCGGGTTTGTGTGCTGCCTTCGATATCCTTGGCCAGCAGAATCATACCCGCACAGGTGCCGAAAGCGGGCATGCCGCCGGCAATGGCTTTGCGCAAGGGGGCCATCAGGCCGAACCATTCCAATTGTTTGCCCATCGAGGTGCTTTCCCCTCCGGGCAGAATGATGCCGTCTATCTTCTTGAGGTCCTCTGCGCCTTTAACCCAAAGGGTGTTGAGCCCGAGTCTGCGGATGCTGGCTTCGTGTTCCTCGATGGCACCTTGGATGCCTAAGATTCCTATGGTTTTCATCAGTGATAAGCCCTTTTCGTCAAACCGGCTTTCCGCTGGGCGAAAAGCCGGTCCGTTTTAGAAAATTACCAACCTCTGGTGGCGAAAAGTTGTTTTTCGTCCAGTTGGCGTACGTCGATGCCATGCATGGGTTCACCCAGATTTTCAGACAACTTGGCCAGTTTGGCGGCATCGTTGTAATGTGTGGTGGCTTCCACGATAGCTTTGGCCACTTTCTTGGGGTTCTTGGATTTGAAGATACCCGAACCCACGAATACCGATTCGGCACCCAACTGACGCATCAAAGCCGCATCGGCAGGGGTGGCTACGCCACCGGCGGAGAAGTTGGGGACGGGCAACTTGCCGTGTTCGGCCACATAGCAGACCAAATCGTAAGGAGCGCCGAGGTTCTTGGCTTCGGTCATGAGTTCTTCCTTGCTGCAAGCCTGCAGGCGGTGGATGCCGCCCATCAGGCAACGCATGTGGCGCACGGCTTCCACGATATTGCCGGTTCCGGCCTCACCCTTGGTGCGGATCAGGGCCGCTCCTTCGCCGATACGGCGCAGGGCTTCGCCCAGATTGCGGCAGCCGCAAACGAAAGGAATGCGGAATTCGTGTTTGTTGATGTGGAATTCGTCGTCGGCGGGTGTAAGCACTTCGCTTTCGTCGATAAAATCTATATCGAGAGCCTCCAGGATACGGGCTTCGGCAATGTGTCCGATACGGCATTTGGCCATTACGGGAATGCTTACGGCCTTCTTGATTTCCATAATCATCTTGGGATCGCTCATGCGGGCCACGCCGCCTTGGGCACGAATGTCGGAGGGAACGCGTTCAAGAGCCATAACGGCAATCGCGCCGGCATCTTCGGCAATCTTGGCTTGTTCCACGTTGGTTACATCCATGATAACGCCGTTCTTCAACATTTCGGCCAGTCCCAGTTTGACCTTCCAGTCGTTGGTCTTCTCGTTTTTTTTCATGACAGTATGTTGTTTTATTTTTTTTCGTTGTCCGTTTTTCTCCACAGGCGTCAGGCTAACGCCCAAAGTTGCAAAGATAGTAAAAGTCGGGCGCAGAAGAAAACCTCGGGTTGCTTCTGCCGGGACGGCGTATCTTCAACAAAGCTGAAGATAGTATAATCCCGTCAGGAAAATAATTCTTAAGGGAGGGGCGGGTGTTTCTCCACGAGGTGGCAGAGGTGCTCCAGAATGGCCGTCCGGATGCCGAGATGGGAAATCAGATGGTTTTTGGAAGAAGGATACACCCGGTTGGAGAGGAACACATACACCAATTCCTTTTCAGGTTCGATCCAGCAGTAGGTGCCGGTAAAGCCGCTGTGGCCGAAACTGAGGGGAGAGGCGGAGGGACAGGTGGGGGAAGGCTGGTCTGTAGCCAAGGGCGGTTTGTCGAACCCGCCACCGCGCCGGTTGTCGGCCTGAGAAAACGTGGAAGAAGTGAAAAGTCTGACCGTGGCGCTGTCGAAGTATTGGATGCCGCCATACCGGCCGTATTGCAGTAGCATTTGGCAAATGACCGCCACATCGCGGCTATTGGAAAACAAGCCGGCTGATCCGCCCACGCCTCCCATGAGCGCGATGAGCGGATCGTGTACGAAGCCGCGGATTTGCCGATGGCGTATCGTGCTCTCGTTTTCAGTGGGCATGATACGGTACAGGGGAAAGCGCTCCAAGGGGTGGAAGCCGATGCAGGGCAATCCCATATATTGGTAAAAATTCATTGAAACATAACCGTCGAGTGTGGTGTCGGTGAGTTTCTGCAGGGCCTCGTTCAGATAGTAGAAGCCCAAATCGCTATATACATAGGGACGTCTGGCATTTACCGGACTTTCATCTATCAGGCGGCGGATATGGCGGGCATAGCCGTTTTGAAGAAACAGACTGTCGGCCACCTGTGTCGGATAGTCGTATGACCATCTGCTGTCAAAAACAGGTTTCCCGTTGTAGATGGAATCTTCCACATAAGGTAAAAAGGCTTTTAGCCCTGCCTGATGGCTAAGCAGTTGACGGAAAGTGATGTGTTTCTTATTGGTGGTGGTCAGCCGGGGAATCGTATTGCGGACGGGCTCGTCCAATTGGTAGTCGCCGTTTTCGTAAAGCCGCATGTAGGCGAGGGTGGTGGCCATGATTTTGGTGAGGGAGGCTATGTCGTAGAGGCTTTCTGGCGTTACAGGGGGAGCGGCCGAGTCGTAGGTTTCCGCCCCGAAACATTTGTCGTAAACGATGGCCCCTTTGAATGCCACCAGAATCTGGCAACCGGGATAGGCCATTTGCTCAATGCCTGTCTGGGCGAGGGAGTCGATATAGTTGAAATCGGAACGCTTCAGTCCCATGTCTTCCGGACGTCTTTCCAACAGGCGATCCGCACGCAGTCCATAGCCGTGTCCTGCCGGCCAGTATTTGTCTACCCCTACCGGCAGATGCCCCGAGGCGGGAAGTGCGCCGAAGAGGATGTTGGCGCAAGCTCTCCGGCTTTCTTCGGTATCTTCATAACCGCATACCGCAGCGTGCAGGCTCATGTCGTAGAAAGGAGAGAGTGCATAGGGCGGTGCGAAAACCGACAGTATCACCGGCTTTCCCCCTTGCGTGAGGCGGCGCACAAGTTCCACGCATTGGCGGCTTATCCCGTATTGTCTGGCGGGTGTATAGTGGGTGCTTCCGATACCAACGATCACGAGATCATAACTGGCCAACATGTTGAGAAAGGCCGAATCCGAAACTTTCTTGGGGTCGAAGTCCTTTGCCAGAACATATTGCTTCAGATCCGGATCGTATTGTCTGAGGGTGTTGTAGAAAACATCGTCCTGACCTGTTCCGATTCCTAAGCAGATCTTTTTGGGATATTCCTGATTGGAAATAGGCAGGATATCCTGATAGTTCTCGAGTACAGTGGCCGCCTTGTCGAACAAACTTTGCATCAGCGCCCTGTTTTGGTTGCCATTGAGCGAATCTTGGATAAATCCGGGCAGGTTGCGCATGGTTTGCAGGCCGGGATAGGCGGCATAATCGGCGGCGAATTCCTTGCGGGTCTTGTAGTAGAGGATACGCCGACAGGCTTCTTCAAGGCGTTGGCGTTTAAGCAGCCCCTTGCCCACGGCTTTGGCGATTGCTTTCACGGCGGCTTCAGGGTCAACGGGGAGCAAAAGCACGTCGCAGCCGGCTGCCAACGCCTGTATCTCTATCATGCCTTCGCCTATGTGCTGATAACCGGGAATTGTCAGCAGGGCTTTGCGTACGCCCTGCATTTCAAGACCGTCGGTAACGATCAGTCCCCGATACCCCAACCGGTGGCGGAGCAATTCGGATATGATAAGCGGACTGAGGCTGGCGGGAAGCCCCGAACTGTCGTAGGAGGGCAGGTTGAGGTGCCCGGCCATGATGCTTTCCACGCCTTCCGCAATCAAATGCTTGAAAGGAAGCAGATGTATGCTGTCGATGATTCTGGCCGGTTGGGGCAGTAGCGGCAGGGCCTTGTGCGAGTCGGTTTCGGTATCGCCATGGCCGGGAAAGTGCTTGGCCGAGCCCATGACCCGTTCGCTTTGCATACCTTTGAGGAAAAGGGCGCTCAGGCGGGCTACCTCTCGTGGATTTTCCCCGAAAGAACGGGTGTTGATGACCGGGTTGCGGGGATTGTTGTTCACATCCGCCACAGGTGCGAAGTTCCATTGGATACCGAGCAGACGGCATTGGCGGCCGGCTTCCCGGCCGGCTTCGAACACAGCCTTTTCATCGGCTATCGCGCCAAGTGTCTGTTGGCGCGGAAGCTTGCGGAGGTCTGTCATGCGCATGCCCGGGCCGAACTCTCCGTCGATGGTGATGAATAGCGGCAGGGTGGAGGCTTGTTTGTAAACCTGCTGGAGGGTCAGCATATCGGGGGTGGTTCCGGCAAAGAAACATACGCCTCCGAAAGGATGGCGGCTCAAGAGCGTGCGCATCTTCACGATGTAGTCGGGCGTGGGGGTGGATTGCGAACGTAGCACGATGGTCTGGGCGGCCATATCTTCCAGGCTCAATGTGGATATGAGGCTGTCCATGAAAGGATTGTAAAGGTCGGTCGAGTCGGGGTACGGAATGCCGTCGGCCTTGGTGTCGGATAGCGCGCTTGCCCCTGCAAGGAACAGCAGGCAAAGTAAAATTCTTCGCATCATATTAAATTCCTAACATATCTTCCATGCCGAAACAGCCGGTTCTGCCTTCGCACAGCCATTCGGCGGCCAACACGGCCCCCATGGCGAACCCCCGTCGGGAATGTGCCGTATGGGTCAATTCGATGCTGTCGGTTTCGGATTCAAAAAATAAACGATGGGTACCTACCGTTTCGCCTATGCGCCGGCATTCTACGGGAATTACTTCTTGGCATGCGGTCTGGCTTGGGTTTTCGGACAATCGCCAACCCCGGTAGCGCGTCATTTGGGAAGCCGCGGTTTCGGCCAGTCTGATGGCGGTGCCGCTGGGTTTGTCGAGTTTGTGGATGTGGTGGGTCTCTTCTATACGGGCGGCATAATCGGGCAGGGGGTTCATCTTTTGCGAAAGAAACCGTGCCGTAGATAGGAAAATATGCACGCCGATGCTGAAGTTGGCGGCATGAAAAAGGGCCTGCCGCTCGTGTAAGCAGCGTTCCTGCAACGCAGGCAGGCTTTCCAGCCAACCGGTGGTGCCCACCACAACGGGCAGGTGTATGTCGAAACAGCGGGCTATATTGGATGCCGCCGCCGCAGGTGTCGAGAAATCAATGGCCACACCGGCTTCCTTGAGCCCTTGGGTCTGATTCTCCCAATCCGGCTCGCGGTCTATTTTGGCCACGATGCGGTGGCCGCGCGCCAAAGCGGTTTTTTCTATTTCTTTTCCCATGCGGCCGTAGCCGAGAAGCGCGATAGGAAGCGGATGCATAGTTCGTTACTTTAGGGTGAGGCACAGCCGTATGCCTGCATCCAACGGAAAGGTGTTGCGGAGGGCGAAATTGGTGCGGGCATAAGGTTTTATGGTCAATGCAAGATTGGGCGATACGTTGAAAGAGGATAGATGGGCGTATACGAGGGCGTCCACGATATTGAGCAGATAGACCACCCCGGCAATGATGATGCAGATTTCGAAGTTCTGTTCGTAGTAATTGCGCAGGTCCAGAATTTCCTGAAGCGAGTAGTCTGTCAAGTCAGGATTGAAGTTGGTGGCCGTGGAGTCGGTCCGCAACCGTATTTCCTTTTGGTACACGTTGCGTTCGTCAAGATTGATCTTGGTGAAGTAGGCCAATACCCCCACACCGGCGTATAAAACAGGCGTTTTATACCACTGTCCGTTGTATATCTGCCCCAGACCGGGCACTACGGCCGAACAGAGGGCAGCCATGCCGGGCGATTTCATCCCTCCCATTTTCTTACGTCGGAATGCGCCGGAGTTGCGTTGGGCGAAAGTAAGTGTTTTTGCATCGATACCGGGCGAAGCCGTAAAGAGTTCCTTTCGTTTCTGAGGCCGCTTGTCGGAAAAAAACATGTTTTCTGACGAAGCCGGCATGTTCACGGCCCATCCAAAATCGGTCTTCCCGACACGGGGCGATGCTTGAGCCAATGCCAGATCGGTTTGGAAAAAAGAGGAAGTGTTTGAAAAGCCGGGCGTAAACTGAGCCGCGCCTGGCTGACAGACAAGCAAGGTTACGACGGATAACACCCAGACCCGGATTTCCACCTTTCCGATTCTATTCATCCAGGAGTTTGAAAATCGTTTGAAGTTCCTCCTCGGAAGCATATTCGATGACGATATGGCCTTTTCCGCCCTTGCCGTGTTTGATATTGACCGGCGTATGGAGTTTGGCCGAGAGCTTGCCGATGGCCTTTTCTTCCCATTGGGGAAGTGTATGGGCGGTTGGTTTCCGGTCTTCTTTCTCCTCTCTTTTTCCGATACGGTGCGCCAACATTTCCAGTTCGCGGACCGACAGATCCTTTTCAATCACGGCCTGGGCCAAGGCCAGTTGCTCTTCCTGCTTTTCGACCCCTGCGATGCAGCGGGCATGCCCCATGGAAATCTTGTTGTCTTTAAGGTAAAGCTGTATATCGGCCGGCAGTTTGAGCAGACGTAGGAAATTGGCAACCGCGCTGCGGCTTTTCCCCACCCGCCGGCTCAGTTCTTCCTGATTGTATTTGTAGGCATCCATCAGCGCCTGGTAGGAAAGCGCCACATCGATGGCATTGAGGTCTTCCCGCTGTATGTTCTCAATCAAGGCCATTTCGAGCGATTCGTTGTCGTTGGCCATGCGGATATAAGCCGGCACTTCCTTGAGTCCGGCCAGTTTGGATGCCCGCAGGCGGCGTTCTCCCGAAATGAGCTGATACCGTTTACCGGTTTTCCGAACCGTGATGGGGGTGATAAGACCGTTGGTCTTGATGGATTGGCAGAGTTCGTCGAGTGTTTCGTCGTTGAATTGTCTGCGGGGTTGGAAGGGATTGGCGTCGATTGAATCGACAGGAATAGCCGCGATGGCACCGATTACGCCTTCTTCCGCCTCGAGAAGGGGGGACGGCGCATCATGTCTGCCATGTCCGATTTGTTCTTTCGTGTCGGGTGTGTCTTCTCCCATCAAGGCGGCCAATCCTCTACCCAAAGCCGGTCTTTTTGCAGTCATAATGCTTTTGAATTTGAATCAGGCGTTTTCTCTGATGCAGGTGGAAGAAAACGCGGATTGTGTTTATTGGTTGTTGACCGATCCCTCTTTTCCTGCCGCCATCGCTTCGCGTTCGGCATCCCTTTGCATAATCTCTTTGGCCAGATTGAGGTAATTGACTGAGCCGATGCTGTTGATGTCGTAATCCAGAATCGAAATCCCGTGGCTGGGGGCTTCGGCAACTTTGGTGTTGTTGTGAATCAGTGTATTGAACACCAATTGATGAAAATGAGTCCTCACTTCCTCCACCACCTGTTTGGAAAGCCGGGTGCGGGCATCGTACATGGTAAGCAGAATGCCTTCCAGTTCCAATTCGGGATTGAAACGGCTCTGTACAATCCGGATGGTATTGAGCAACTTGGTAAGCCCTTCGAGGGCGTAGTACTGGCATTGTACCGGAATGATGGCCGAATCCGATGCGGTGAGGGCGTTGGTGGTGATGATGCCGAGGGAGGGGGCGCAGTCGATAACGATATAGTCGTATTGGCTCCTTACGTTCTCCAACTTGTTGCGCAACACGTGGTTGCGGTTGGGAAGCGAAATCATTTCGAGTTCGGCTCCCACCAGATCGAGATGGGAGGGTATCAGATCCAGATTTTTGATGGCCGTTTTCTTGATAACGGTCTCCGGCTCCATATCTCCCAGCATACATTCGTAGATGCTGCCGCCCAGATGGTCCGGGTTCAGGCCTACGCCCGAGGTGGCGTTGGCCTGCGGATCGGCGTCCACCAGCAACACTTTCTTCTCCAATGCCGCCAGCGCCGCACTCAGATTGACGGCGGAGGTTGTCTTGCCGACACCTCCCTTTTGATTTGTAATAGAAATTACCTTTCCCATAATGATTTACGCCTTCCTTATTGACCCGGGTACGGAAACTTCGGCTATCGGCCCAGATTCTCGAATTCCATGTCGTCCATCCGCATATCCCTTTCCGCCGTGTCTTCGGGCGGAACCTCTCCTGTTTCGATAAAGCGGATGGTTTGCTGTAAACCGGTTACGAAGTTTTCAAAATCTTCCTTGTAGAGAAAGATTTTGTGCTTGTCGTATGTGAACTTGTTCAGGTTTTCGTCAAACATCCGCTTGCTCTCCGTAATGGTGAGATACAAATCGCCGGCTTTTGTTTCTTTAACATCCATGAAGTAGGTGCGTTTTCCGGCTTTTATGGCCTTGGAATACACTTCTTCCTTTTCCCTGTCCTTGCCTCTGAAATCTTCCATAATGCTTTGGGTTTTTCGGTTTTTGTCTTGCCGTTTGTTTGCGGTTGGCGCAAACAAACGGCTGGCAAATTTAAAAAAATTAGATGAGTTGCACCAATGCCGTTTTTCGTATTGCAGGAACGGCACCGGTGTTTAGAACCAACGTGTCATTCTAAAGCGGTTCGGGGTCGGAAAGCGGTCGTTTCGGGGATAGATGCGGAATGCGTAGTCGAATACGCCCGCTCCATCCAGAAAAATCTGGGCCGAGTAAGTCGCCAGGCCGTTTTCAAAAGAAACCAACCGCAGTTGCTCCACCTTTTCAAGTTTGTTGACGCGGTCGTTGATTTTATGGCCGAACGCCACTTCAACGCCGATATGTTCGGGGTCGATGCCTGCCAAATCGAAAGTGATGCCGAATACGCTGCCTTCGCCGGTTTGCAGCGGGGCATTGGTGGAGTCCTGGCATTGGTAGGCAACCACCCGGATGTCCGACCATGCGGTGGCCATGCGGATCATCCATTTGGTTCGCTCCACCGCGTTGCGGTTGTTGTCGGCAGCCATCATGCGGTGGCTTTCGGCCAGCTCGCAGTAGTACTGCCTGTAGTAGTCATCCAACTGCCGCCGCATCGTATAATGGGGGGCGATGCGGGCGATGCTGTTGCGCACGAAGCCTGTCCATACGGGATTGTCGCCGGCGGTGTGCTTTTGATAGAAAGCAGGTACGATTTCGGATTCAAGCATCGAATAGATGGTTTCGGCATCCAGTTCATCCTGATAATCGGTGTTGGCATAGGTGCTTTCCTCTTTCAGCGCCCAGCCGGCACCTTCCCGGTATCCTTCGGCCCACCAACCATCCAATACGCTGAAATTCAGCACGCCGTTCATCAAGGCTTTCTCGCCGCTGGTTCCGGAGGCTTCCATGTTCCGGGTGGGTGTGTTCATCCATATATCCACGCCTTGGATAAGGTTTTTGGCGATATGTATATTGTAGTTTTCGAGGAAAATGATGCGACCCAGGAAATCCTCCTGACGGGAAAGCTCCATAATTCTTCCTATCAGCGCCTGACCGGCCTGATCGGCCGGGTGCGCCTTGCCGGCAAAGATGAACTGCACCGGTCGGTCGGGGTTGTTCACGATTTTGCGCAGGCGGTCTGGATTTTTGAAAAGCAGGTGCGCGCGTTTGTAGGTGGCGAAGCGGCGGGCGAATCCGATGGTGAGGATATTCGGGTTGAGGCGTTGGGTGGCCTTTACCAGATTTTGCGGACTCTCGCCCCGCTGCGGCCATTCCTGTTGCAGCTGCTTCTTTACAAAAGCGATAAGTTCCTTGCGCCGTTCGGAGCGTATGGCGCTGATTTCGCTGTCGGGTACATCGTAGATTCTCTGCCAGTGGGAAGCATCCGAAACGTCTTTCAGAAAATCATTTCCGAAATATTTCACGAACAGGTTTTTCCATGCCGGATGCGCCCATGTTCCCAAATGGACGCCGTTGGTGACGTAGCCTACCGGCACTTCTTCGGGATAGAAACCCGGATAGAGCGGGGCAAACATTTCCTGTGATACCCGTCCATGGATGCGGCTTACGCCGTTTACGGCCGAAGAAAGGTTCACCGCCAGATGGCTCATCGAGAACTTATCGTGCAGGTGCTCCGGGCTGATGCGTCCCAAAGCCATGAATTCTTCCCACGACAATCCGAGCCGGGAGGCCCATGCGCCGAAATAGGTGCGTACGATACCTTCCTCAAAAGCGTCATGACCGGCGGGAACGGGCGTATGGGTGGTGAAAAGCGAGGAACTGCGCACCAGTTCGCGTCCTTGCCAGAAACTCAGCCCGTCTTCTTCGATATACCGGCGCAAGCGCTCCAGCAACGTAAAGGCTCCGTGTCCTTCGTTGCAATGATATACTTCGGGACCTATGCCTAATTTCTTGAGCATGCGGATACCGCCGATACCCAGCAGCATTTCCTGCTTGAACCGGTTTTCCCAATCTCCGCCGTACAGCTGGTGAGTGATGCTGCGGTCGGCTTCGGAATTCTCCTCGATATCGGTGTCCAGCAGATAGAGAGGAATACGCCCTACGTTCACTTGCCAGATTTTGGCGGTGAGCATGCGTCCGGGCAGCGACAGGCCTACCGTTTGCCATTTTCCGTCGGCATCGCGTACCGGCAACAGCGGCAGTTTGGAAAACACCTGAGGAATGTAGCGGGCGGTCTGGCTGCCGTTTCTTTCGATATGCTGTTCGAAATAACCGTATCGGTACAGCAACCCGATACCGATCATGTCCACGTTTTTGTCGCTGGCTTCCTTAAGGTAGTCGCCGGCCAGGATACCCAGGCCGCCCGAATAAATCTTGAGGCTTTCGTGCAGGCCGTATTCCATGCAGAAATAAGCCACGGTCGGGGCCGTAGCCTGCGGCTTTTCGCCCATATAGGCGTTGAAGCGCGCATAAACACTGTCGAGTTTCTTTAAGAAGGCGGTATCTTGTTCCAGTTCCTGCAACTTGCCCGCGCTGAGCATTCCCAGCATGGCCACCGGATTATGGCCGCTGTTTTTCCAACTTTCGGCGTCTGCCTGTTGCCACAGTTCCTGCGCTTCCGTATCCCAGCACCACCAGAGATTGTTGCTCAGGGTCTTGAGTTTCTCCAGTTTGGCGGGCAGATGGGAAACGATAAGGATTTTGCGCCATTCGGGTTCATTGCCGGCGAAGGACGCGATGCGGGTTTGACAGGCCGGCATGGGTTTTTCGAGCAGGGAGGGTGTTTCCGTCCATTTTTCACCGGCTTTCCGGTAGGCTTGATCGTAAAAAGAGGACAATTCTTTCCACAAGAAGGACCGGGACAGGCGGTAGGCCGATTCCCGCCGGATTTCTTTTTGGTCGGCGCATGCGCATTCTTTGAGAAAGTTGCATATGCCGGACACTACCTCGGTAGCATTGCCGTCAGTGCGTTCCAGTACCGTAACGCCGTTTTCGGTTTTCTTTTCGTGGTCGGCTACCCAACGTCCGAAACCGGCCAGAGAAGTGGTGAGCGTGGGAATATGGAAGGCGATGCTTTCCATGGGCGTATATCCCCATGGTTCGTAATAGGAGGGAAATACCGAGGCGTCGAAGCCGATAAGCAAGTCGTAGTAGGAGCAATTGAAAACGCCGTCTTCCCCGTCCAGATAGCAGGGGAAGAACACCACCTTCACCTTGTCTTCGGGGCGGTTTTGCAGTCCGCCGGCCTTAAGTCGGTTCAAGACTGGATCATGGTCGGGATCGTTGAGATAGTGGGTGCAGCATCCGCGCTCGGAGGCATCCGGGCACTCTATACTGATTTTGGCTTTGCCGTGTCCGGCCGGTACGGTGATGAAGGCTACCACGGTTCTGTCAAGACCGGGATCGGCGTTGAGCATGGAAAGGCTGTCGATAAAGAGGTCGATGCCCTTGTTCTTGAATTCGTAACGTCCGCTGTTGATGACGAAAAAGCAGTCTTCTCCTATCGGATCTCCCGTTACAGCCGATGCGACCCTGGCGAGTTTGGTCCGTGCTTCCCTGCGCTTGATGTCGAATTCTGCGGCCTCGGGTACGAAATGGTCATCGAATCCGTTGGGGGTCGAGATATCCGCCGTTTTACCCAAAAAAACTTCGCATTCCCGGTTGGTGATGCCGCTCACGGCTGTAAAGCAGTCGGCATGGAGGGCGGAGAGCCGCTCAAGGGAATGTTTGGCCCTGACACCGAATCGGTCGGAAAGTTCATCGGCCCGGAAGCGTTCCATCTCACCGTAGAGAGGCAGTCCGTTGCCGGCGATGCAACGGCCCAGTACCGTGGCGTGGGTGGTGAATGCGGTGGCGATATTGGGCTGGTTCTTTTTCAGGTAGAGTATGCCGGCCCCGGTCATCCATTCGTGAAAATGCACGAACACTTTTTCCTGGGCAAAAACATAGTAATCGTAAAAACTTTTGATGAGCCGGCCGGCCGCATAGCCGAAAAGCACCGGTTCGATATAATCCCATTGCCCGGAAATGGAGTCCAGTTGGTAATCCCGCCAGTTTTCGGCCAGAATCTCATCCTTTTTCGAGATAAGGGAGCGGTAGTCCACCATGAGGGCAATCGGTTCGCCTGCGATGTTCCAACGTCCGGCCCGGAAGCTGATACCTTGGTTTTCGGCATATTTCCGCCAGTCGGAAAACAAGTTCCGGTCTTCTATGAAATCGCGGTTGTCCTTGCCTTTCCATACATCGGGTCCCACGGCAAAATAGTTTTTGCCGAAACGTTCCTGCATGGACGGCAATTTGGTGCTTACCACGGTATAGATTCCCCCTACCTTGTTGCAGACCTCCCAGCTTACTTCAAAGAGATATGCGTTTTGCCATTCGTTTTTCATCGTCTTTTTATTTTCTTCCGAAATCGGCGGGTATTTCCCCCCATTTATCCGTATCCCATTTCAGGACAGGATTGCGGTATGTATGTGTGCGGAGCCATTTTTCGGCTCGCGAAATAAGGTCGACAATCTCCCGGTTGCGGGCGGTGGGCGCCAATTTGGTGTTGGCTTTTTTCTTTCGCACCCAAGCCATTCCGGTAACGGAATCCGAGTAAATCGGGGTGTCGGGAAAACCTTTGGCGTTGAGAAAGCTCAATGCGTGTACGATGGCCAGAAACTCCCCGATATTGTTGGTGGCTTCGGGATAGGGACCCATCTTGAAAATGACCTTTCCGTTGTTTACCTGTACGCCTTGATATTCCATCCTGCCGGGATTTCCGGCGCAGGCCGCATCTACGGCCAAGGCATGGTTGAAATGAGGGATAAGGTGAGCCGACTTCAACAATTGCGGCGAAAGAGGTTTAAGGTGGGGGGCTTTGGACGGAGCGGAAACTTGTACGGATGCAGTTCTGCCGCTTTTTTCGGAAACAAGTTTCTTGAAATAGCGATCTATCAAGTCTTGCGCGGCTACGTAAGGGCTTATTTCCTGAGCTTTCACCTTGGCTTGCAGGGTGTTGAAAGCCGTGTTGATTTCCTGTTCGTTATAGAAGTGGGCAAGCAGTTGTTCTTCAATGGAATTCTGGAGAACTTTGCCCAATTGTTCCTGACGGCGTTTGTCGAAACTGCCGTTCTGTTTGCAGTGTTTCTCGAATTCGAGGATATGGTTCCATACGCGGTCTATGCCGTCTTTGGTTTTGGCCGAGCATGTTTCCACCGTGGGTTTCCAGCCGGAAGGGCCTAAGGGAAACAGCGAGATGGCGTTGCGCAGTTGGGTCTGTGCCAGTTGCGCTTTTTGGATAAAATCGCCGTCGGCTTTGTTGATGGCGATGCCGTCGGCCATTTCCACGATGCCCCGCTTGATGCCTTGCAGTTCATCGCCCAGATTGGCCAGTTGCAAAAGCAGGAAGTAATCCACCATGTTGTGGGCTTCGGTTTCGGATTGTCCCACCCCTACGGTTTCCACAATGATATGTGTAAAACCGGCGGCTTCGCAGAGGATAATGGATTCGCGGGTCTTGCGTGCCACCCCGCCCAAGGAACCGGCGGAGGGGGAAGGACGGATAAAGGCGTTTTCCATGCCTGAGAGTTCTTCCATGCGGGTTTTGTCGCCAAGCACGCTTCCTTTGGTGCGTTCACTGCTGGGATCGATGGCCAATACGGCCAGTTTTTTTCCTGTACGTGCCAGATGGGTTCCCAAGGCTTCGATAAAGGTGCTTTTTCCTGCACCCGGTACACCGGTAATGCCTAAACGGAACGATTTTCCCGAATGGGGAAGGCATTTTTCGATAATCTGTTGCGCGATGCGTTGATGAGCGGGCAAGGTGCTTTCGATCAAGGTGATGGCCTTGCTCAACATCGTGCGGTTTCCGTTCAGGATACCGGCCACGTATTCGTCCACGCTCAAGGTCTGGGCGGCGGGAATCCGCTTTTGCAACAGGCGGGGATTGATACGGGCGGGTTGCTCCACGCCCTTCCTCTCCTCAAGAGAGGAAGGGGTATGGAGTAATTGCTGATGATCCATGCGGATGGATTTACAAAGGTTCTGTTACTTTACGGCAATGGCTTCGATTTCGACCAGCACGCCGAGCGGCAGTTTCTGTACGGCAAAGGCGGCTCTGGCAGGAGGATTTACGCTGAAATACCTGCCATAGACTTCGTTCATGGCGGCAAAGTCGTCCATTGTGCTGAGCAGACAGGTGCATTTTACGATGTTGTCGAATGTGTAGCCGGCTTCTTCCAGAATCCCTTTGATGTTTTTGAGCGATTGTTCGGTCTGGGCGGAGATACCGCCTTCCACTACTTTTCCGGTGGCGGGATCAACGGGAATCTGACCCGAAATGAACAGCATGTTGCCGGCTTCGATGGCCTGGCTGTAAGGGCCGATGGCCTTGGGCGCATTGGCGGTGGCGATTACTTTTTTCATGGTAATGTTGGTTTTTAAGTTTCTTTCAATCAATATTATGTCGGTTTTCCCGACAGGCTTTCCCTGAAAAGAAGCCCTAAACCTACAAAGGTACGCAAAACCCCGTAGTCGGGCAAGCAGGGGAGGGATGCTGGATTTTTATGTACTTGTTTTAGTAATAGTTGTCGATATACGACTTGCTCTTCTGGACCTTGAGGCTTTGGAAAATACCGCTCTTGACGCGCAGGTGGAAATTCCATTCGGTGCGGTATCCGAAAGGTACCCAGTAGAGGCCCATCTCCCAGCAGTGCAGGTCTCGGCTGAAACTGATCGTGGTAATGGTGAATTTTTTGGCCTGGATATCGAAGCCTGTTCCGAAATTGATATCGAACTTGTCGGTGATTTTCACATTGCCTGAAAGCGTGATGGTCTGCACCAGATCGTGCTTCAGTTTGCCTTCGTTTATATTGGGGGTGATGATGTAGTTGAGGTTGTATCCGATGTTCAGGTTCCACGGTGCCTTGAAATCGATGGGTTGCAGGAAGAGATCCGTGGGATTGTATAAGTCCGAGGCGTAGTACGGATTCTGCGGTATTTCGTTGGTTTGCGCGTTTTCTTTGGGTTTTGCCTTGGGATTGAGGTTCCATGCCAGGGAAACGGCTACGTTGGTGCGGGTAAAGCGAAGTCCCTTGTACCGGTTGTTGACCCAGAAGAATTCATTGTACCGCCTTCCGTTTGCGTCAGTCTTGTAAAAGTCGAACGAGGCCCCGGCACTGAGGTTCAGCCGCTGGAAGAGTACGGTGCGCGCGCTGATTGAAATGGGCGCCCAGCGGAGGGAGTCGGCCGCCATGTTGTAGGAAGTGCTGACGGTCAGGTTGTCGATCAGGTTCACTTTCTTTTCCTGATTCACGGTGTCCTTGCGGTTCCTGACCTTCATGTCGAAGGTGTTTTTGAGTGAAAGGTTGAGGCTTCCGACCGTTCCCGTGGGAGGGCCGCCATAGATGTTGTTGGCGTATTTGGAGTAGAGGTGAACCACACCCAGCGGATCGGTGTAAGTGGAATACGCCCCCCAGAAAGGCGTGCTGAAATCGGGATGGTAGGTAAAGCCCACCGAAGGGGTCATTACATGACGGATGGCTTTCAGCGCGCCTTTCTTAAAGCGGAAAATTCCGTAAACGTTGAACGAGAAACTGGTGTTGTAGCTGAATTGCCGCGTGGTCTTGAAGCCTCTCTGTATCTCGGAGACCACGGCCTCTTGTTCAAGGTCGTAGTACTGCCGAGTGTTTTTCAGATACCAGAATTCGTTGTAGTCGAAAGAGTTGGTCCAGTTGATATATTTCAGCAGCTTTACCGTGCTGGCCAAGCGGGCGGTTTGCTTGATGCCGTTGTTCATGTTGTGCAAAGTCTCCCTGGTGAAGAGATTGGAGTCGATGGCTTGTATGTTGTTTTGTGCCAGAAGATTGTAATTGAAGCTGATGTTTTCGTACCAGCGGCGCTTGCCCACGGCGCGGCGACGGCGGAAAGGATATAGCTGGTCCACGGAGAAGTTGATGGTGGGCAGTGTGAGGTTGAAGGCGCGGGTGTAGGTGTTGTAGTCGGCGCTGGCGTTGAGCGCGAGGTGGAGTTTTTGGGCAAAATCGAGGGAATAGGAAATATTGGAGGTCGTGGTGCTGGTCAGGTAATCGTTCAGGTTCCCCGAATACTGGCTGTAGGAACTGTTGGTAAAGTTTACATTGGCTGAAAAGCGGCTGTTGGGACGGGCTTTGGAATCTTGGGAATGCGCCCATTGTATCTTCAAGCCGTTTTGGTGCGCCCGGTGCGGCAATCCGCGCTCATCTTGATAAATCCAAGAATAACCGAAATTAAGGCTTCCGCTGAATTTGTAGCGCACCGCATACCGGAAATCGGCGCGTACTTCCCAGTTTCCTCCCGTATAGGCGTCGCCTTCCACACGCAAGTCGAAATAGTCGTTGAAACAGAGGTATGCGCCAAAGCCTTTGAAGAAGAAACCGGCGCGTCGGGTCTGACCGAAACTGGGCATGATGAAACCCGACCTCCGTTTTTTCTGGTTCGGCAGTATGGCAAAGGGCAGGATTACCGGTGTGGGAACGTTTTCGATAAAGAGCATGGAAGAGCCCAGCACGATCACCTTTTGCGGAACCACCTTGGCCTTGAACGCCCTTATGTCGAAATGCGGAACCTCCAGATCGCAGGATGTAAAGCGGGCGTTCTTGATGAAAGAAACGTCGTTTTCATACTTTTTCACCACGTTTCCGTGAATATACACTTCTTCCTGTACGGTCATCACATCCTTGATGATGCCTTTTTTCGTATGGAAATTGTATCGGATTTCCTTGGCGTCGAATTGATTGGAGGTTTCTTCGAAATGGGGAACGCCGATCTCCATACCGGTAGAATCGGTTTCGGGCCTTGCCGATACTTCGGATTTGGCAAGGTCGATCTCCATATAAGCGGCTTCCAGCTTGAATCCGGTGTATTCCACTTCGGCATCCGAGAACAAATGGGCGATACGGGTACGCATATCCACGTAAACCGAGTCGGTTGCCTTATAGCGCAGGATGTCTTCAATGGTGGAACTTTGCCTGAGTGCGGTGGTTGAGTCGGAGAGGGGAACGGAATTGCTCGGGAGGGGGAGG
>CAMWNM010000018.1 GCA_947175635.1 uncultured Bacteroidales bacterium
ATATTGTTAAATACTTAAATACAAAGAGAAAAAATGAAAATTTTTGGAATCAGACCCGGTTTGACGCTCTGCCTGTTGGCGGTGTTGGCCTCTTGCGGTAAAGAAAAAGCCACAGACAGCCACCGGGATTATGTAGAGAACGCTTTAGGATTGAAGCTCGATATGGTGTATGTGGAAGGCGGTTCCTTTGCGATGGGGGCCACCGAAGAGCAGGGCGAGGATGCGTTGGATAACGAAAAGCCGGTGCGTACGGTAAGGCTGGATTCCTACTATATCGGCAGATTCGAGATTACACAGGGGCAATGGGAAAAAGTGATGGGAAGCACCGTGCGCGACCAATGGGCGGTGGCCGATATCGATTTCGGCATTTCCGAAGAAGGGGATGCTTTTCCGATGTACTATATCACATGGGAAGAAGCCGTGGCGTTTTGCGAAAAGCTGAGTGAACTGACGGGCCGGCACTATGTATTGCCCACCGAAGCCCAGTGGGAATATGCCGCCCGTGGAGGCCGGAAGGCGCAGCCCACCAAATATAGCGGCAGCGATATTTTGGATGAAGTAGGGTGGTACTATACTGAAAATACCAAGAGACTTCAACTTGTGGGAGGTAAAAGCTCCAACGAACTGGGAATTTACGATATGAGTGGCAACGTATGGGAATATTGCGCGGATTATTACGATATGTACGACCCCAGCCAAACCGATAATCCCACCGGTGCCGAGACCAGTCCATGCCGTGTTTCGCGTGGCGGAAGTTGGGCCGATGTGGCTTCCCATTGCCGTGTATCCTACCGCGCCACCCCGCTTCCCAACTTCCGTCTCCTCAATCTCGGATTCCGTGTGGCGATGATTCCGTAACATGGTCATCTTGCATGCCACGCCCATGTTCTGGCACAAACGGTTTGTCCCGGCGTGGGCATGCCGGCGGCCCAAAGAGATTGACAATAAAAAAAGAAAGGGAAAAGCGATGCTTTTCCCTTTCTTTTTTTCGTTCCCGCAGAAACTTACTCGGCTTTGGCTTCCGTTGCAGGAGCCTCGGCATTTGTGGCTTCAGCGGCTTTTTTCTTACCGCCACGACGCGTAGTCTTGGCTTTTGCTTCCTTGGCCGCACCGGCGTTCATGCTATAATCAACCAATTCGATAAAAGCCATTTCCGCATTATCCCCGATCCGGTAACCGGTTTTGAGGATACGGGTATATCCGCCCGGCCGTTGGGCAATCTTCTGCGAGATTTCCCTAAACAGTTCGTTTACGGCTTCCTTATTCTGAAGGTAGCTGAAAACTACACGTCTGGAGTGGGTCGTATCTTCTTTGGATTTGGTCAAGAGAGGTTCCACATATACTCTCAAAGCCTTGGCCTTGGCCAAAGTGGTGTTGATTTTCTTGTGCAGAATCAACGATGAGGCCATGTTGGCCAACATCTGGCGTCTGTGAGAGTGGGTTCTGCTAAGTTTATTGAATTTCTTTCCGTGTCTCATGGTTAGGCTCCCCCTAATTATTCTTCGTCTTTATCTGTTTTATTCAATTTATATTTGCTCACATTCATCCCGAATTCCAGGTTTTTGGATTTAACCAAGTTTTCGAGTTCGGTGAGCGACTTCTTGCCGAAGTTGCGGAACTTGAGAAGATCGGCCTTGTCGAACGATACCAACTCACCCAAAGTTTCCACTTCTGCGGCTTTGAGGCAGTTCAGTGCACGAACCGACAGTTCCATCTCCGACAATTTCGTGTTGAGCAATTGGCGCATATGCAAATCGTCTTCATCAAAATCGTTGGTAACGGTGGGTTCGGCCTGTTCCAACGAAATCTTTTCGTCAGAGAAGAGCATGAAGTGCTGGATCAGGATTTTCGCCGCTTCTTTCAAGGCATCCTTGGGCGAAATCGAACCATCGGTGAGAACGGTGAAAATCAATTTTTCGTAATCGGTTTTCTGTTCCACACGGAAGTTTTCCGTTTCGTAGTGCACGTTCTTGATAGGCGTATGGATAGAGTCGATGGCGATGGTGCCGATAGGATCGTTGGGATTCTTGTTTTCTTCTGCAGGAATCCAACCGCGGCCTTTATCTATCGTGATATCCATGGAAAGCTTAACGCTGGATTCCATGTGGCAGATCTCGAAATCCGGATTCAGCACCTGAAAACCGTTCAATGCGTTGTTGAGGTCGCCGGCTTTGAATACTTCCTGATTGGAAATTGTCAAGTGGATCTTTTCGTGATCCACCCCCTTGATCTGCTGTTTGAAACGAATCTGTTTCAAGTTCAGCACGATATTGGTTACATCCTCAATCACGCCTTTGATCGACGCAAATTCATGGTCAACCCCTTCGATGCGGATGGAGGTGATGGCAAATCCTTCCAAAGAAGAAATCAAGATACGGCGCAAAGCATTTCCTATCGTAACCGCATAACCCGGCTCCAGCGGACGGAGTTCGAAGACACCCTTCTTGTCGTCCAGACTGATCATGTTTACTTTATCCGGTTTCTGAAAAGCTAAAATTGCCATTAGTTTTTAAATTTAAATGATGAAATACCGAGGAAGAAAACTTCAAAAGAAAGGCGAATGTACGCCAAGCAGTTTCTACTACTTGGAGTACAATTCGACGATCAGTTGTTCCTTGATGTTTTCAGGAATGTTTTCTCTTTCGGGATAGCTCAGGAACTTGCCGCTCATGCTTTTGCCGTCCCATTCGAGCCAGTTGTACTGGTTGCTGCGACCTTCCACGCAGTTAACAATCACTTCGAGCGCTTTCGATTTTTCACGAACTTCCACGATATCGCCGGGGCGCAACTGATAGGAAGGAATGTTTACCACATGTCCGTTTACCACGATATGACGGTGGCCGACCAACTGGCGGGCGGCACTGCGGGTGGGCGCTATACCCAGACGGAATACCACATTGTCCAGACGGGATTCGAGCAATTTGAGCAAGTTTTCACCGGTAATACCCTGTTTGCGGGAAGCTTGTCCGAAAATCTTGCGGAACTGACGTTCCAGAATACCGTAGGTATATTTAGCTTTTTGTTTTTCTTTCAACTGCACACCGTACTCCGAAAGTTTGTTGCGGCGTTTGTTTTGTCCGTGCTGACCGGGCGCATAGTTCTTGCGTTCCAGCACTTTGTCCGCTCCAAAGATCGGCTCTTGGAACTTTCTTGCAATCTTAGACTTGGGTCCAATATATCTTGCCATTTTCTGCTATGGTTTTATTGTACGTGTACTCTGAAATTAAACTCTTCTTCTCTTGGGAGGACGGCATCCGTTGTGGGGCAGGGGCGTAACGTCCATGATTTCGGTTACTTCGATACCTGCTCCGTGAAGGGTGCGGATAGCGGACTCACGACCGGCGCCGGGGCCTTTCACAAAAACTTTTACTTTACGCAACCCACAATCATAGGCTACTTTCGCGCAATCCGTAGCAGCCATCTGTGCGGCGTAGGGCGTGTTCTTCTTGGAACCCTTGAAACCCATCTTACCGGCAGAAGCCCACGAAATGACTTGCCCTTGATTGTTGGTGAGCGAGATGATCACATTGTTGAATGAAGCAAAGATGAAAGCCTTGCCTTGGGGCTCAACCTTGACAATCTTCTTCTTTGCAGTCTTGGCGTTTTTACCGCCGGTAGCAACTTTTGCCATGTTTTATTAAAATGAATGATGTTTATCCTATCAAAAACTGTCAATACAAACGAGCAAGGATTAGCCTTTGGGCGCTTTCTTCTTGTTGGCAACGGTCTTCTTGCGACCCTTGCGCGTACGGGCGTTGTTCTTGGTGCTCTGACCACGGAGGGGCAATCCCAAACGGTGACGGATACCTCTGTAGCATCCGATATCCATCAAACGTTTGATATTGGTTTGAACTTCCGAACGGAGCGCGCCTTCCACCTTGAGGTTGTCCCCGATAAAGGTACGAATCTTTGCCAGTTCATCATCGTTCCATTCTTCCACTTTCTTGTCGAAAGAAATACCGGATTCAGACAGAATCTTGCGTGCGGTGCTTCTGCCGATACCGTAAATGTAGGTCAAGCCTACTTCCCCTCTTTTGTTCTTAGGTAAATCTATACCTGCAATACGTGCCATGTATTATTCCTGTTTTTAATCTTCAAAACTAAATTCGTGCACTAATCAACCCTGACGCATCTTGTACTTAGGGTTCTTCTTATTGATCACATAGATCACACCTTTGCGTCTCACGATCTTGCACTCAGGCGATCTCTTCTTTGCTGACGGCTTTACTTTCATCGGTCTTCGTGTTATAAAGTTTGCTCAAAAATACTACTTATATCGGAATACGATACGCGCCTTGCTCAAATCGTAGGGAGACATTTCCAACTGTACTCTGTCGCCGGGCAGAATCTTGATGTAGTGAAGGCGCATTTTACCGGAAATATGGGCAACAACGGTATGACCGTTTTCCAGTTCCACGCGAAACATGGCGTTGCCCAACGATTCGATAACCGTTCCGTCCTGTTGTATGGATTGCTGTTTTGCCATTTCCTTATTTGCTCTTTAATATATTCTCTATTCTTTCAAAATCAGACAGCACCTCGGCCGCACCTTCGGTAATGGCCATGCTGTGTTCAAAATGGGCGGCGGGCTTGCCGTCCCTTGTATAGACTTCCCAACCGTTCCGGGCAATGCCGATGTCGCGTTTACCCAAGGTAATCATCGGTTCAACAGCTATCACCATTCCCTTTTTGAGAAGGGTGCCGCTGCTTTTCTTGCCGTAGTTGAGTACATCCGGTTTCTCGTGCATGCGTGCGCCCACGCCATGTCCGCAAAGTTCCCTTACCACACCGTAACCGCGTGCTTCCACGTGGCTTTGCACGGCGTTTCCTATATCGCCGGTACGGTTGCCGGCACGGGCCTGTTCGATTCCCTTGTAAAGAGATTCTTTTGTGGCGGTCAACAAGTTCAGCACAGGTTCCTCCACCTTGCCTACCGTAAAGGTGTAGGCAGAATCACCATGGTAGCCGTCCTTTTCAATCACACAATCCACCGAAATGATATCGCCCTCTTGAAGTGGTTTCTCGGAGGGAAAACCGTGTACCACCACTTCGTTTACCGAGATGCAAAGGGTAAAAGGAAAACCTTCGTAACCTTTGCATGCGGGAACTCCGCCTTTCGATCGGATAAAGGCTTCCGCCATCCTATCCAGCTCGATGGTCTTTACACCCGGTGCAATCATTTTGGCCACTTCCGCCAAAGTATCGCTAACGAGAAGGGCACTTTCCCTGATTTTCTCGATTTCCTCCCCGGTGTATATCCTCGGTGTCATTCTTCTGAACAGACTATGCAATGCCGTAAGCTCCGCCCGAACGACCCTTTATGCGCCCCGACTTGGTTAAACCGTCGTAATGCCGCATCAGCAAATGGCTTTCGATTTGCTGCAAGGTATCCAAAATAACACCTACCATAATCAACAAGGAAGTTCCGCCATAGAACTGCGCGAACTGCGCGCTCACGCCGAACAAACGCACGAGGGCCGGCAGGATGGCTACAAAAGCCAGAAAAATGGAACCGGGCAAGGTGATGCGCGAAATCACTTCATCGATAAATTCCATGGTTTTCTTGCCGGGTTTGATGCCGGGAATAAAACCGTTGTTGCGTTTCAGATCGTCGGCGATCTGTTGCGAATTCATCGTGATGGCCGTGTAGAAATAGGTAAAGGCGATAATCAGGAGGGCAAACACAAAGTTGTACCAAAATCCGTTGAAATCCATCAATGCACGCCAGAATCCCGAGTTTACAGAATCGGGGGAGGCAAAGCCCGCAATCGTTACGGGAATGAACATCAAGGCCTGGGCGAAGATGATGGGCATAACGCCGGCTGCATTCACTTTCATGGGCAGATATTGGCGCACACCGCCGTATTGCTTGTTGCCCACGATGCGTTTGGCATATTGAACGGGGATTCTTCTGGTTCCCTGAACCAAGAGGATACAGAGGAAAATAACCACGATAAGCAGTACCAGTTCAACCATGAACACCACCAAACCGCCGCCTTGTTGCTCCAGACGGGAAACGAACTCGCCGAAGAGGGCGAAAGGCAGACGGGCGATGATACCGATCATGATGATGAGCGAAATACCGTTGCCGATACCTTTATCGGTGATTTTTTCGCCCAACCACATCACAAACAGCGTGCCTGCGGTAAGGATGATGCATGATGAAATCCAGAAGAACGCACCGGGATGGGAGCCGTTAAACGGGATAAAGGCCGTGGCCGGCAACTGCCCCACCAGGTTGGTAAGATAGGCGGGTGCCTGCATGGCCGTAACAGCAATGGTGAGCCAACGGGTAATCTGATTCATTTTACGACGGCCGCTTTCTCCTTCCTTCTGTAATTTCTGGAAGTAGGGGACAGCCATACCGAACAACTGCACGATAATGGAGGCGGAGATGTACGGCATGATCCCCAAGGCGAAGATAGACGCATTGGAGAACGCGCCGCCCGAAAACATGTTCAACAGACCGAGCAATCCGTCGCTGGTCTGTTGCTGAAGAGCCCCCAACTGAGAGGGATCCACGCCCGGCAATACGATAAAAGAACCTACACGGTAAATCACGATGATTCCCAACGTATAGAGGATTCTCTTTCTGAGTTCCTCTATCTTGTAGATGTTCTTCAGGGTTTCTATGAATCTTTTCATCAATGCTCAAAATAAAAGTGGAAACTGATTAAGCCTGGGGCTGCTGTTCGGTCAAGACAACCGAGCCGCCCTTGGCTTCGATGGCTTCTTTCGCCTTGGCGGAAAAAGCGTTGGCGGTAACCGAAACGGTACTTTTCAATTCACCGCGACCGAGGATCTTGATTTTATCCCTTTTAGCGGCAAGACCGCAATCCACCAATACCTGAAGATTGATTTCCTTCAATCCTTTTTCAGAAGCGATCTTTTCAATCGTATCCAAATTGATGGCATTGTATTCGATTCTATTGGCATTCTTGAAACCGGTTTTGGGAAGACGCCGGTATAAAGGCATCTGACCACCTTCAAAACCGATTTTGCGGCTGTAACCGGAGCGCGATTGCGCACCTTTGTGGCCTCTGCCGGCAGTTTGCCCATTGCCCGAGCCGTAGCCGCGGCCCTTACGTTTGTTGGTTCTCACAGAACCCTTGGCAGGGGTTAAAACTGATAAGTCCATATCTTAATTTCTTTTTCTCGCGTTTGTAACTAAATTTCCAAGCAACGGCTTAGAGTTCTTCAACTTTAATCAAGTGGGCGACCTTGGCGATCATCCCTTCGATCTGCGGAGTAACCGTAGCTTCGGCGGTTTTGCCGATACGGCCCAAGCGCAAGGCCTGAAGGGTTCTCTTTTGTCTGAGGGGGCGGTCGATCCCGCTTTTAATCTGTGTCAATTTAACCTTTTTCATGGAATAGTCTCCTTTTTCTTCAGGGCTTAGCCGTTAAACACTTGGTCGAGTTCGATACCTCTCAACTGGGCTACCGTGTAAGGATCGCGCATCTGCGAAAGGGCGTTGATGGTGGCCTTTACCACAGAGTGGGCATTGGAAGAACCTTTCGATTTTGCCAATACATCCTTTACACCCACGCTTTCCAACACGGCACGCATGGCACCACCGGCGATAACTCCCGTACCGGGCGCGGCCGGTTTGAGGAATACGGTGGCTCCGCTATACTTTCCGTATTGTTCGTGAGGAATGGTACCTTTGAGAACGGGAACCTTGATGAGGTTCTTCTTGGCATCATCCAATCCTTTCTGAACGGCGGCCTGAACTTCCTTGGCTTTTCCAAGACCATAACCGACAACACCGTTTCCGTTTCCTACAACCACGATGGCCGAGAAACTGAACGTTCTTCCCCCCTTGGTTACTTTGGTAACACGGTTGATGGCTACCAACTTATCCTGAAACTCGATATCGCTCGATTTCACTCTCTTTACGTTTGCGTCTGTCATAATCTTATTTCCTTAGAATTTGAGACCAGCTTCCCGGGCACTTTCCGCCAAGGCTTTCACACGTCCGTGATACAAATAGCCGTTGCGGTCGAAGGCAACTTTTTCGATGCCTGCGCTCTTGGCTCTTTCAGCCAGGATTTTGCCCACTTCGGCCGAACGTTCGGTTTTACTTCCTTTCGAGGAAAAGGATTTTTCCTTGGAAGAAGCCTGTACAAGCGTTTTGCCGTCAAGGTCGTTGATAATTTGGGCGTAAATGTCCCGATTGCTTCTGAATACACTCAGGCGAGGCATCTCGGCACTACCCGTAACTTTCTTGCGAATGCGCATCTTGATGCGCGTTCTTCTATATGATTTCGTAATAGCCATCGTACAAAAATATTTAAAAATCCGCTATTTCTTGGCACTGGCAGCCGATTTACCGGCTTTTCTGCGCAAAATTTCATCCTGGAACTTGATACCTTTGCCTTTATAAGGTTCGGGCTTACGATAGGAGCGGATTTTGGCGCAAACCATACCGAGCAGTTCCTTATCGTGCGACTCCAAGGTCAGGGTAGGGTTCTTACCTTTTTCTGCCGTAGCCGAGGCTTTGACTTCTTTCGGCAATTCGAGGAACAGGTTGTGGGAGAAACCCAACGCGAGATCAAGGATCTGACCGTTGACCGTAACCCTGTAACCTACACCCACAATTTCCAATGTGGTTTTGAATCCTTCCGAAACCCCTGTCACCATGTTGTTGATCAACGCTCTGTAAAGACCGTGAAGGGCGCGGTGGCGCTTTTGGTCGGTAGGCCGCTGAACCAAAACGTGGTTGGTTTCTGTATCGACATGCACCGTAATATCGGGATCTACCATACGGTTTAATTCGCCCTTGGGGCCTTTCACCGTAACCATGTTGTTCGAGGCTACGGTAACCGTTACTCCCTTAGGAAGGTTTATAGGTGCTTTACCAATTCTTGACATTGTGTTTTGTTCTTTAGCTAATGAAACAAATAACTTCGCCGCCAACATTCTCTTTCCGGGCTTCCTTGTCGGTCATCAGGCCTTTGGAAGTGGACATGATGGCAATTCCCAATCCGTTCATTACGCGGGGCAAGTTTTCGGTATCGGCATACTGGCGCAAACCCGGCGTGCTGATGCGGTCTATCCGGTGGATAGCCGGCGTCTTGGTGGAGGGATGGTATTTCAAAGCGATTTTCAGCGTAGGCTTCGAACCTTCTTCCACTTTGTAGTTTACGATATAACCTTTTTCAAACAAAATGCGTGCGATGCCCGCTTTCATCTTGGAGGAAGGAACTTCCACCATTCTTTTTCTGGCCATGCTGGCATTTCTGATAACGGTCAAAAAGTCCGCAATAGAATCTGATATCATTGTATTCTCTCTTTTTTAGGTTAAGGAAACTACCAACTGGCTTTTTTTACACCCGGAATCAGTCCTTGAAGCGCCATTTCCCTAAAGTTGATACGCGAGATACCGAATACCCGCATATAACCCTTGGGTCTTCCGGTCAGTTTGCAACGGTTGTGCAGACGTACGGGAGAAGCATTCTTAGGAATTCTCTGCAGGGCATCGTAATCCCCGGCTTTCTTGAGCTCGGCACGCTTCTGGGCATATTTAGCAACCATGCGTTCTCTCTTAAGCTCTCTGGCTTTCATTGATTCTTTTGCCATAATGCGCTACTTGTTTTGTTTTTGAAACGGCATACCAAACTCTCTCAGCAAAGCGTATGCTTCTTTATCGTTGGTGGCGGTGGTTACAAACGTGATATCCATACCGCTGATTTTATTAATCTTGTCGATGTTGATTTCGGGGAAGATAATCTGTTCGGTAATACCGAAAGAGAAGTTTCCCTTACCGTCGAATCCCTTATCGCTGATACCTCTGAAATCGCGTATACGGGGGATGGCCACAGAGATAAGGCGATCGAGGAATTCGTACATGCGTTCACCGCGCAAGGTAACCCTTACGCCGATGGGCATGCCTTTACGAACCTTGAAGTTCGAAATATCTTTCTTCGACTTGGTGGGAACGGCTTTCTGGCCCGTGATGGCCGTCATTTCCTCAATACCGGCATCTACCAATTTCTTATCGGCAACAGCAGCCCCGATACCTTGGTTCAAACAGATCTTGACCAAACGGGGAACCTGCATCACACTCTTGTAGCCGAATTCGTTCTTCAAATTCGCAACAATCGTGTTGTCATATTTTTCTCTAAGTCTAGGCGAATAACTCATTACTTAATTACCTCCCCTGATTTTTTAGAATAGCGAACTGATTTGTTGGTCTTCTCATCCAATTTACGGCCGATACGGCTTGCATTTCCCTTGCTGTCAACCAGCATCAGGTTGGAAATATGGATGCCGGCTTCTTTCTTGATGATGCCGCCCTGAGGATTCTTGGAGTTCGGCTTGGTGTGTTTGGATACCATGTTGAGGCCTTCCACCGTGACACGCAATTTCTCACGGTCAACCATAAGCACCTTGCCTTGCAGGCCTTTGTCATCACCGGCCAGCACCTTGACAGTGTCTCCTTTTTTGATGTGTAATTTCATGGTCGTATTTCCTATTAGAGCACTTCGGGTGCCAGTGAAACAATCTTCATGAATTGCTTTTCGCGCAACTCGCGTGCTACAGGTCCGAAGATACGCGTACCACGCATTTCATCGGCCGCATTAAGCAATACCACGGCGTTATCGTCAAAACGGATGTAGGATCCGTCGGGTCTGCGAACTTCCTTGGTTGTTCTTACCACAACAGCCTTCGACACGGTTCCTTTCTTAACATTGCCGGAAGGAAGCGCGTCTTTGATGGCGACAACGATTTTGTCGCCCACACTCGCGTATCTTCTCTTGGTGCCACCTAACACGCGGATGCAGAGTACCGACTTGGCTCCACTGTTATCGGCAACACTAAGTCTAGTTTCTTGCTGTATCATGATTATTTAGCTCTTTCAATGATTTCAACTAATCTCCAACATTTATCTTTGCTCAAAGGACGCGTTTCCATGATGCGTACCGTATCGCCGATATTGCAATCGTTCTTTTCATCGTGTGCTTTGAACTTGGTCGATTTCTTGACGAACTTGCCATAGATGGGGTGTTTCGTCTTGCGCTCAACCAAAACGGTAATGGTCTTCTGCATTTTATTGCTAACCACAACACCGATTCTCTCTTTTCTAAGATTCCTTTCCATGTTTTCCTCTTTTGGGCTTTAGTTAGCCAATTCCCTGCGGCGCAATTCCGTCAGGATACGGGCGATGTTCTTTTTGTGGGTCTTGATAAGGTTCGGGTTTTCCACAGGAGAAATGCTATGGTTCAACTTCATCTTGTGCAACTCGGCCCTTTCCGTGTCCAAGCGGTCGTTCAACTCCGCGGTTGATAATTCCTTTACTACGAATTCTGATTTCATGGCTTTTGTCCCTTATTATTCGGCTACGTAATCTCTTCTCACAACAAACTTAACGGCGATGGGAAGTTTTTGCGATGCCAGACGGAGCGCTTCCTTGGCAACGTCCATGGGTACACCGTCGGCTTCGAACAGAATGCGGCCCGGATTGATGCGGGCTACAAAATATTCAGGCGCACCTTTACCCTTACCCATACGTACTTCATTAGGCTTCTTGGTGATAGGCTTGTCAGGGAAAACACGGATCCAAATCTGTCCTTCACGCTTCATGTAACGCGTAACGGCCTGACGGGCGGCTTCTATTTGACGAGCTGTCAGGAAAGCGGTTTCCAGAGCCTTGATTCCAAACGAACCGAAAGCAATCTCGGCACCTCTCTTGGTATTGCCTTTCAGTCTGCCTTTCTGTTGCTTTCTGAATCTGGTTTTTTTGGGTTGTAACATCTCTGTAAAATGTTAAAATGTTAGCATTAGTTTTAAGTGGGTTCTTGCGAACCTACGTTTGAAATTGCCTCGGCTTGGATTAAGCGTTGGTCTTTTTTCTCCTGCCGCCCATACCCGAGCGGGGAGCCATCGGCCTGCCGGAGGTTTCCTTGGAAGCCGGAGCGGCGGTGAATCCTACGGACAAATCGCATTTTCCGTAGATGACGCCGCGGCAGATCCATACTTTTATACCCAGACGACCGTAGGTGGTGTGGGCTTCCGCCAATGCGTAGTCGATATCGGCCCTCAACGTGTGCAGAGGGGTACGGCCTTCCTTGAAATGTTCGGTACGGGCCATTTCTGCACCGCCCAAACGACCGGAAATCTGTACCTTCACACCTTCGGCGCCCATTCTCATGGCTGAAGAGATGGCGGTTTTGATAGCCTTGCGGTACGATACGCGACCTTCCAACTGACGGGCAATCGAAGAAGCCACGATGACGGCATCCAATTCAGGACGTTTGATTTCGGAGATGCTGATTTGGATTTCCTTGCCGGTAAGTTTCTTCAACTCTTCCTTGAGTTTATCTACTTCCTGACCGGCTTTGCCGATAATCAGACCCGGACGGGCGGTGAAAATGGTAATGGTGACCATCTTCAGGGTACGCTCGATCAAAATCTTGGAAACACTGGCTTTGGCCAGACGAACGTTCAAGTATTTGCGGATCTTGTCGTCTTCCACCAATTTGGTTTCGAAACGGCGACCGCCATACCAACTGGAATCCCAGCCTCTGATTATTCCCAATCTATTGCCTATAGGGTTAGTTTTTTGTCCCATGGTTACTTGTTTTCGGATTCTGATTCAACATTCACGTTTGCCGGCTGTGCGGATTTCTTTGCAGCACCTTTTTTTTCGGACTGAGCCGAAAGGTCGCGGCTGCCAAGGATAAGCGTTACGTGGTTGGAACGCTTGCGGATTCTATATCCGCGTCCTTGCGGGGCGGGACGCAACCTTTTGAGTTGAACACCACCGTCTACGAAAATTTCCTTTACGTACAAGTGAGCGTCTTCCATGCGCATGCCTTCGTTCTTGTTTTGCCAGTTGGCCATTGCCGAACGGAGCAGTTTATGCAACTTGGGAGCTGCCTCGCGGTGCCCGTATTGGAGAACGGCCAAGGCTTTGTCAACATCCAGACCCCGGATCAAATCGGCGGTATAGCGCGTTTTGCGCGGAGAGGTGGGGTTGTTGTTCAACTTGGCCACGTAGAGCGTCTTCTTCTGCTCTTTTGTCTTTTCAGCACGAATACGTTTTCTCGATCCCATTGCTCTATGTTATTTCAAACGGTGATTACTTTTTACCTTTATCTTTATTACCGGCATGACCACGGAAAGTACGGGTAGGGGCGAATTCACCCAACTTGTGTCCTACCATGTTTTCGGTAACGTACACGGGAACGAATTTGTTTCCGTTGTGAACAGCGATGGTCTGTCCTACGAAGTCGGGAGAAATCATGGAAGCTCTCGACCAGGTCTTGATGGTGACCTTCTTCTTGCTTTCTACGGCCGCAAGCACCTTTTTCTCCAACTTGTAGTGTATATATGGACCCTTTTTAATTGAACGGCTCATGTTTCTGCGTTTTTAAAAAATTACTTCTTCCTTCTTTCGATGATAAACTGACTGGAAGGATTCTTCATGCGGCGAGTCTTGTATCCTTTTGCGGGCATACCCTTTCTGGAGCGGGGATGTCCACCGGATGCGCGGCCCTCGCCACCTCCCATCGGGTGGTCGACAGGGTTCATGACAACACCGCGGTTGCGCGGCCTGCGGCCCAGCCAACGGCTGCGGCCGGCCTTACCGGAAGACTCCAGATTGTGGTCAACGTTGGACGTTACTCCGATAGTGGCCTTGCAAGCCTGAAGAATCTTACGGGTTTCACCGGAAGGTAATTTGATAATCGCGTATTTGCCGTCACGTGAAAGCAACTGGGCGTAAGTACCGGCGCTACGTACAATCTTGGCACCCTGACCAGGACGCAATTCGATGTTGTGGATTAATGTACCGAAAGGAATTTCGCTCAGGTAAAGCGCATTGCCCAAATCGGGAGCGATATCTTTACCGGACATCACTTTCTGGCCTACTTGCAGGCCATGGGGAGCCACGATATATCTCTTTTCTCCATCGGCGTATGCCAAAAGGGCGATACGGGCCGTACGATTGGGATCGTATTCAATGGTTTTTACGATAGCGGGTATCTGATCCTTTTCACGCTTGAAGTCGATGATACGGTATTGTCTTTTGTGACCACCACCGATATAACGCATGGTTCTGTGACCTTGGTTATTGCGACCGCCCGTCTTGCGATAAGAGGTAACCAAAGACTTTTCAGGCTTGGTAGCCGTAATCTCTTCAAACGTGCTGGTGCTTCTAAAACGCTGACCCGCCGAAGTGGGTTTTAATTTCTTTAAAGCCATCTCTCTTAAATGTTACTATAAAAATCGATAGTGTCGCCTTGTGCCAAGGTTACCATTGCTTTCTTAACCGCGCTTGTACGGCCTTCGATAAAACCGGCCTTCGTGTAACGGGCCTTTCTTTTACCGGGATGGTTCAAGGTGTTGACCTTGGTTACCTTTACGCCGTACATTGATTCAACCGCTTTCTTAATTTCAATCTTGTTCGCTGATCTGTCAACGATGAAGCCGACGCGGTTCAGTTTTTCCGCCACCTTGGTCATTTTTTCGGTGACGATAGGTTTGATAATGACGTTCATTTTTCTTCAATTAAAGCGGTTCCCTATTTCTGACTTGCGTAAATTTCGTCCAGTTTCTTGGCCGAACTTTCTACAAACAGCAGATTTTTCGCGTTGAGGATTTCGTAAGTGTTTAAATCACTGACGTTTGCAACTCTAATCTGCGGCAGATTTCGGGAGGACAAAAATACAAATTTATTTGATTCCGCAAGTACGATAAGCGATTTTTTTTCAGCGAGATTCAGATTTTTCAGGATCTCCGTCATTTTCTTGGTCTTGGGCGCATCGAAATTAAGGTCTTCCACTACGGTGACGTTATTTTCTTTGAACTTGTAGGCCAAGGCCGACAAACGGGCCAGACGTTTAAGCTTTTTGTTCAATTTGAAGTCGTAGTCGCGGGGACGGGGGCCGAATACGCGGGCACCGCCATGCAACAGAGGCGAATTGATGTCCCCTCTACGGGCGCCGCCGCCACCTTTCTGTTTGCCGAGCTTCTTGGTACTGCCCGACATTTCCGATCTTTCCTTGCTCTTATGCGTACCCTGGCGCCGGTTGGCCATATATTGTTTCACATCCAAGTAAATGGCATGATCGTTGGGTTCGGCATTTACGATGCAATCGGTAATCTGCACCTTTCTCCCGGTTTCCTTTCCGGCTGTGTTGAATACTGTTAACTCCATCTTTCTAATTTTAAAAATGAACCTTTAGGACCGGGTACGGAACCCTTGACCAAGATCAAATTCTTTTCCAAAACAACCTTCACCACTTCGAGGTTGATGCTTTTTCTTCTGACATTGCCTGTCTGGCCGGCCATACGCAGACCTTTGAACAAACGAGAAGGATAGGAGGACGCACCTACCGAACCGGGGGCCCTGAGGCGGTTGTGCTGACCGTGAGTGCTTTGTCCAACACCACCGAATCCATGTCTGCCAACCACACCTTGGAAACCGTGTCCTTTGGTGATACCGGCAACGTCTATGAACTCGCCTTCGGTAAATACATCCACGGTAAGGCTTTCACCGAACTGTTTGCGGTGGCCTTCTTCAAAACGGGTGAATTCCATCGTGACGAGCTTAGGCGTGGTATTTGCCTTGGCAAAATGGCCTTTCAAAGCTTTGGGGGTATGTTTTTCTTTACGTTCTCCGAACGACAGCTGAATGGCATCGTAGCCGTCTTTCTCTTTTGTTTTTACTTGCGTTACCACACAAGGACCAGCTTCTATGACTGTGCACGGCACATTGCGACCGGAGGCATCCCAGATGCTAGTCATTCCGATTTTTCTTCCAATTAATCCGGACATTACTTTGCTTGTTAATGGTTGTTGTTACTGTTTTTTTTCGACCGTATCAAACGGCGGTCTGCGTCTTCGAAAGGGGGAGCGGTGATCAGACTTTGATTTCCACTTCCACGCCGCTGGGCAATTCCAACTTCATCAAAGCGTCGATGGTTTTGGAACTGCTGCTGTGAATATCCAGCAGACGTTTGTAAGAAGACAATTCAAACTGCTCGCGCGATTTCTTGTTTACGAAAGTGGAGCGGTTTACGGTAAAGATTTTCTTATTGGTCGGCAGAGGGATAGGCCCACTTACCATAGCACCGGTCATCTTTACCGTCTTTACGATCTTCTCGGCGGATTTGTCCACCAAGTTGTAGTCGTAAGACTTTAACTTGATTCTGATTTTTTGTTGACTCACGGTTTTATTGTTTTAAATGCGGCGGCCGGAGAAACCTGAGCGGTTGGCGGTCGCCGCGCACTTTGTCAAATTACTTTGTGGCCTGTTTTACCACTTCGGCTGTAATGTTGGCGGGAGCTTCGGCATGGTGCGAATATTCCATGGTGGAACTTGCACGGCCGGAGGTGAGGGTACGCAAAGCCGTAACATACCCGAACATTTCGGCCAAAGGTACTTTGGCGCGGATAGCCTGTCCGCCGGGTTTGGCTTCGATACCTTCCATGATGCCGCGACGACGGTTCAAGTCGCTCGAAACATCCCCCACGTTCTGGTCGGGCGTTTCGATCTCAACCGACATGATAGGCTCGAGAAGAATCGATTTGGCCTTGCGGCACGCTTCGCGGAAGCCCATCTTGGCGCAGACTTCGAAAGAAAGCGCGTCGGAGTCCACCGGGTGGAAGGAGCCGTCCAGCAGACGGACCTTGAGGCTTTCGAGCGGGTAGCCGGCCAAAACACCGTTCTCCAGAGAAGCCTTGAAGCCCTTTTCAACCGAGGGGATAAATTCCTTGGGAACGTTACCGCCCTTCACTTCGTTGATGAACTGAAGACCTTTCACGCCTTCGTCGGCAGGGGAGATTTCAAACAGGATATCGGCGAACTTACCTCTACCACCGGTCTGTTTCTTGTAAACTTCGCGGTGTTCAACCGTAGAGCATACAGCTTCTTTGTACGCAACCTGAGGACGGCCTTGATTACATTCCACCTTGAATTCACGTTTGAGACGATCCAAGAGGATATCCAAGTGCAACTCACCCATACCGCTGATGATGGTCTGTCCCGAGTTTTCATCGCTCTTCACGCGGAAAGTGGGGTCTTCTTCCGCCAACTTCATAAGTCCGTTGGAAAGTTTGTCCACATCCTGCTGCGAAACAGGTTCGATGGCGATGCTGATAACCGGTTCGGGGAAAGTCATGGATTCAAGGATGATCGGGTTGTTTTCATCGCAAAGCGTGTTACCCGTCTTGATTTCCTTGAAACCTACGGCAGCGCCGATATCACCGGCCTCGATACGGTCGAGGGGTTGCTGTTTGTTGGCGTGCATCTGAAGAATACGGGAGATACGCTCTTTTTTGCCGGTCGAGGCGTTGAGAACGTAAGAACCGGATTCGAGCGAGCCGGAATAGACACGGAAGAAAGCGATACGGCCCACAAAGGGGTCGGTGGCGATCTTGAAAGCCAATGCCGAGAACGGCTCTTTGGGGTCTACCTTACGGTCGCATTCTTCACCCGTTTCGGGGTTGGTGCCCACAACGGCTTCCACATCGAGCGGACTGGGTAAGTAGCGGACAATGGCGTCCAACAAAGGTTGAACGGCTTTGTTCTTGATGGCCGAACCGCAGAGAACGGGGTTGATGTTCATGGCGATGGTGCCTTTGCGGATGGCGGCGATGATTTCTTCTTCGCTGATGGAGGAGGGATCTTCAAAGAACTTTTCCATCAACTTTTCATCTTCTTCGGCCGCGGCTTCCACCAACTTGTTGTGGTAGGCTTCCACTTGTTCCATCATGTCGTCGGGAATGGGGATTTCTTCGTGTTCAATCCCTTTTTCATCCGACCATTTGTATGCCTTTTTGGTAATCAAGTCAACCACACCGATGAAGGAATCTTCCTGACCGATGGGCAACTGCATCACCACAGGATGGGCGTGCAGACGTTCCGAAATCTGATTCACCACATTGTAGAAATCAGCGCCGGTACGGTCCATTTTGTTGACGAAGCAGATACGGGGAACCTTATATTTGGTGGCCTGACGCCATACCGTTTCCGACTGGGGCTGAACGCCGCCTACGGCACAGAAAAGAGCAACCGCACCGTCCAACACGCGGAGCGATCGTTCTACTTCAACCGTAAAGTCAACGTGACCCGGAGTGTCGATAAGGTTGATTTTGTAACTCTTGTTATCGTAATTCCAGAATACGGTGGTGGCGGCGGAGGTGATGGTGATACCACGTTCCTGTTCCTGCGCCATCCAGTCCATGGTTGCCGTACCTTCGTGCGTTTCTCCGATTTTGTGCGTTTTTCCCGTATAGAACAGGATACGTTCGGAGCAGGTGGTTTTACCGGCATCAATGTGGGCCATGATCCCGATATTCCGGGTCTGGTGTAAATCGTTTGCCATTGTCTGTACTAGAATTTAAAGTGGGAGAAAGCTTTGTTGGCTTCGGCCATTCTGTGAATGTCTTCCTTGCGTTTGAAAGCGGCGCCTTCTTCTTTGTAGGCGGCCATGATTTCGGCGGCGAGTTTGTTGGCCATCGACTTTTCATTGCGCTTGCGGGCATAGGAAATCAAGGATTTCATGCCGAGCGACTGTTTTCTCTCGGGGCGTATTTCCGAAGGGATTTGGAAAGTGGCGCCACCTACACGACGGCTTCTCACTTCAACCGAAGGCGTTACATTGGCAAGAGCCTTCTTCCAGATTTCCAAGCCGTTTTCTTTCGTCTTGGATGAAACTTCATCTATGGCGTCGTAGAAAATCTCGTGCGCAATGCTCTTTTTACCCTTCAGCATGATGTTGTTGATGAACTTGGTTACCAATACATCATTATATTTGGGATCGGGTAAAATCTCTCTCTTTTTCGGAGTTGTCTTTCTCATGATGGTATGCGGTTATTTTATTTCTTCTTGGGACGTTTGGTACCGTATTTGGAACGGCGCTGGTTACGGCCTTCCACACCGGAGGTATCCAAGGCGCCGCGGATGATATGGTATCTTACACCGGGAAGGTCTTTTACACGGCCGCCGCGGATCATCACGATGGAGTGTTCCTGCAGGTTGTGGCCTTCACCGGGGATGTAAGCGTTCACTTCCTTCTGGTTGGTCAAACGTACACGGGCTACTTTCCGCATGGCCGAGTTAGGCTTTTTGGGAGTGGTGGTGTACACACGCACGCAAACGCCGCGGCGTTGCGGACAGGAATCTAATGCCGGGGACTTGCTTTTGTCTGTCAATTTCTGCCGTCCCTTACGAACTAACTGTTGGATTGTTGGCATGTTATTGTTTTTGTATTAGTTATGCACTCTGACTACTTAGTCCAAAATGGACGGCAAAGATATATGCTTTTTTTAAAAAAAACAACCGCGTCGAAAAAAATTGATACATAAAGTTTCTTTTCCTTGGGAATGGGATTTGTCAACAAAGGGGTGTTGATGACTTGGCGTCCTGTTTTTGTTGGTTCGGAGGCGATTCGGGGCAAAAACACGGGCGTACCGACGGTGTGTGGCGCAAAAAGTGCCTCAATGAGGGTAAAGGCAGGGAGGTTGAAAGGGGATATTTTATATATTTGCGAGATTTTGTAAGGCCCTTCTGAGATAAGGCTGGGCGGATGTTCATCCCATTAAATACTGGATAGCATGAAAATAGCGGTTGTGGGAACGGGCTATGTGGGTTTGGTTACAGGGACTTGTTTTGCCGAAATGGGCACGGATGTTTGCTGCGTGGATGTGGATGCGGCCAAGGTGGAACGTTTGTTGCGCGGGGAATCCCCGATTTACGAACCGGGTCTGGATGAGATGCTGCACCGTAACATAAAGGAGGGGCGTTTGCATTTCACCACCTCTTTGTCCGAAGGTATCAGCGGCGCGGCGGCTGTCTTCATAGCCGTGGGAACGCCCCCTGATGAAGACGGCAGTGCGGATTTGCATTATGTATTGGATGTGGCCGCGGAAATAGGCCGGAATATCGACGGCTATATGCTGGTGGTAACCAAAAGTACCGTGCCGGTGGGTACCTCGGCCAAGGTGAAGGTGGCCGTGGAGGCCGAATTGAAAAAAAGGAACGCGGACGTGCCTTTTGAAGTGGCATCGAATCCCGAGTTTCTGAAAGAGGGCTCGGCTATCGCCGACTTTATGCACCCCGACAGAATTGTGGTGGGGGTGAACGGCCGGCGGGGCAGGGAAGTGATGGAGCTTTTGTACGCACCTTTGCGCGATCAGGGCGTTCCGGTGATATTTATGGATATCGCTTCGGCTGAAATGACCAAGTATGCGGCCAATTCCATGCTCGCCGCCCGTATCAGTTTCATGAACGATATCGCCAACCTTTGCCAATTGATAGGCGCGGATGTGAACAAAGTGAAGGAAGGCATCGGCAGCGATACCCGTATCGGGGCTAAGTTCCTTAATCCGGGAATCGGGTATGGCGGTTCCTGTTTTCCCAAAGATGTGAAGGCTTTGATAAAGACGGCTCAGAAAAACGGATATCCGATGCGGGTGTTGCAGGCGGTGGAGGCGGTGAATGAAAGCCAGAAGCTGATGATGTTCGATAAGATACGGCATTATTTCAACGATGATTTGGCCGGAAAGACGGTGGCGTTCTGGGGACTTTCTTTCAAACCGGAAACGGACGACATGCGGGAAGCCCCTTCGTTGTCAATGATAGACAAGCTGGTGGAATCCGGCTGCACGGTACGGGTCTATGATCCGGCGGCGATGGATGAATGCCGTCGCCGGGTGGGGGAGAAAGTGGTTTACTGCAAGGATATGTATGAAGCCGTGCAGGGTTCGGATGCCTTGTTTCTGCTTACGGAATGGAGGCAGTTTGCCAATCCGGACTGGAATAAGGTAAGGCAGGGGCTTTCCCGTGCCGTAGTGTTTGACGGACGCAACCTCTATCGGAAAGAAGAATTGGTTCAGCTCGGTTTTGCGTATTACGGAGTGGGAACACTATAAGAAGGACCAGATAAAACATGTCGGAAATGTTGACAGTATTGGTAACGGGCTGTAACGGACAGTTGGGAATGGAATTGAGACGTTTGTCGAATGATTCCCGCTGCGCTTTCTGCCGTTTTCTGTTTGTGGATGTGGACGTATTGGATATCTGTAACCGGCCCGAGGTTCATAATTATATGAAGATGAACAAGGTCGATGTGGTGGTGAATGCCGCCGCCTATACAGCGGTCGACAAGGCCGAAACCGAACCCGGTTTGGCCTTTGCCGTAAACCGGGACGGAGTTGCGGTGCTGGCGGACTGCTGTGTGGAGAATCATGCCTTTCTGATACATGTTTCCACCGATTATGTATTTGACGGAACTGCCGATATGCCATACAAAGAGCACGATCAGGTGAATCCGATAGGGGTTTACGGCAAATCCAAACGGGCGGGAGAGGAAGAGATGATGGCCAAAGGTGTGTATGGCATGATTATCCGTACTGCATGGCTTTATTCGGGTTATGGCAATAATTTTGTGAAGACGATGTTGCGTCTGGGGTCGGAACGCGAACAGGTGATGGTGGTGGCCGACCAGCACGGTACTCCCACCTGGGCGGCTGATCTGGCGGGTGCGATTATCGAGATTATCGTGCAGACCGATTTTTCAAAAAGGCAGGGTGTGGAAGTGTATCATTATACCGACGAGGGTGAGTGCACATGGTTTGAGTTCGCTTCGTCGATTATGCGGTTGGCGGGTAAAAGCTGCCGGGTATTGCCCATCAGCACTTCCGAGTATCCCTCCTCTTGCCAGAGACCGGCTTACAGCGTTCTGGACAAAACCAAAATCAAGAATACGTTCCGCATCGACATCCCTCAATGGGAAGATTCATTGAGGAAGATGCTGGAGGAAATATTGTAAATTAAGCATACATGCCTGTTAAGAAGTCTGAAGGAAAGACAACGGCCGTCAAGAAAACAGCGGCGGCCAAAAAAACGATAGCGGAAAAGCGTCCGGCGCGCGGCAGGGTTTCCGACAAAGCCGAAGCACCGGTAAAAGCGGCAAGCAAGAAAAGTTCGCTTAAGACGGATCTGGATTTGGTGGAATGTATCGCCGAAGCGATGGATGAAAAGAAAGGGCTTCATATCGTCAGCATGGACTTGCGGGAGATAGTCGGGGCCTCCTTCGACTTCTTTGTGGTTTGCGAAGCTTCTTCAGGGCCGCAGGTGCGTGCCATCGCCGACGAGATCAGCGAGCAGGTGTACAGGCGGTTTAATGAAGATCCCTTGCACAAGGAAGGATATGCCAATGCCGAATGGGTGCTGTTGGATTTTGGCGGCGTGGTTGCCCATATATTTTTGGATACGGTGCGTCAGCACTACCGTTTGGAAGAACTTTGGGGTGATTCGGCGATGAGGCGCTTCAAGGAAGAATCGGATAAATAAAAATCAGGAAACGAGAATGGACAATATGAATATACCGGACAATCCCCGGCAACCGGGCGGAAAACGAAAGATCCGCTTCAATATCTATTGGGTTTACGGCATTATATTGATGGTGTTCCTCTATATCCAGTTCACCTCGGGATGGGGTGGGCAGAAAGTTTACGACGCTACCTTGTATCAGGTGGAACAGATGCTCAAGAAGCAGGATGTGGAACGGATCGTAGTGGTGAACAAGGAGTTTGCCGAAGTTTTTGTGAAAGCCGACAGGATTTATGCCGACTCCGCTTATCGGATGTTGCGCAGTGAAGACGGCAAAAGCAATCAGAAACATTTCGTTTATAAGTTTCTTACCCTCGAGGCTTTTCAACAGGCGGTGCAGGATGCCCAGATGGAAGCCCGTGCGGCCGATACGGCAGGCAAAACGGCATATGCCAAGTCGGTTATCATGAACGCGCCCATGGTGGAACCTGTGCCTGAAACGCGCAAAAGTTTTTGGGAAGAGGGCGGCGTGTCGATGATCCTGTGGGTGGTGTTTTCGGTGGTGATGATGGTGTTCCTTTTCCGTATGTTCAGCCGTGGTCCTATGGGTGGTGGCGCAGGGGCGATGTTTAATTTCGGCAAGTCGAAAGCGCAGCTCTACGACAAGGATACCAAGGTGAACACAACCTTCAAGGATGTGGCAGGATTGGACGAAGCCAAGGAGGAAGTGATGGAGATTGTGGATTTCCTGAAGAATCCCCGGCGTTATACCTCTTTGGGTGGAAAGATTCCCAAGGGGGCGCTTCTTGTGGGACCTCCGGGAACGGGCAAGACTTTGTTGGCCAAGGCAGTGGCGGGAGAGGCGCAGGTGCCGTTTTTCTCCATCTCGGGTTCGGATTTTGTGGAAATGTTTGTCGGGGTAGGGGCTTCCCGCGTGCGGGATTTGTTCCGTATGGCCAAGGAAAAGGCACCCTGTATCATCTTTATCGATGAAATAGATGCCATCGGCCGGGCCCGGGGCAAGAATTCCTTTACCGGCGCCAACGATGAACGCGAGAATACCTTGAACCAGCTTTTGACTGAAATGGACGGCTTCGGCAGCAACAGCGGCGTGATTATCCTGGCGGCCACCAACCGGGCCGAAATTCTGGACCGGGCCCTTTTGCGTCCCGGTCGTTTCGACCGACAGATCAATGTGGAACTGCCCGAGTTGGAAGAACGCAAGGCTATTTTTCAGGTACACTTGAAGCCGCTTACGCTCAGTGCGGAAGTGGACGTGGATTTTCTTTCCCGGCAAACCCCCGGTTTTTCGGGGGCCGATATCGCCAATGTGTGTAACGAAGCGGCTTTGATTGCCGCCCGTCGGGAGAAGAAGCAGGTGGAGAAACAAGACTTTCTGGATGCCATCGACCGTATCGTGGGCGGATTGGAACGCCGCAGCAAGATCATTTCGGCCGAAGAGAAGCGCGTGATTGCCTATCATGAGGCCGGCCATGCGGCCGTAAGCTGGGTGCTGCCCTATGCGCATCCTTTGGTAAAGGTTACCATCGTGCCGAGGGGTAAATCCTTGGGAGCGGCATGGTACCTGCCCGAAGAGAGGCAGCTGACTACGCTGGAGCAGATGCGCGATGAGATGCGGGCTACCTTGGGCGGACGCGCCTCGGAAGAAGTGGTGTTCGGGCAGATTTCCACCGGTGCGCTCAACGATTTGGAAAAGGTGACCAAGCAGGCGTATGCGATGGTGGCCTACTATGGAATGAACGCGCAGGTGGGAACTTTGAGCTATTACGATTCGAGCGGCGAACAGGAATACATGCTGGGCAAACCTTATAGTGAGAAAACCTCCGAAATGATCGACGCCGAAGTGCGCAAGATGGTGGCCGAAGCCTATGAGGAAGCCAAGCGGATTTTGCGCGAGAACAGGGAAAAACTGGATAAACTGGCCGCATTGCTGATAGAGAAGGAAGTGATGTTCAGGGAAGATCTGGAGACCATTTTCGGCCCTCGCCCCGAAATCCCGGGAAAAGAACGGGAAAAACAGCAGGAGGCGGAAAGCGGTACGGTATAAATCCCATACAAGGAGTTAGGCATGGATGAGATAACGCCCAAGGAACGCATCTTGAAGCGGATCAGGGAAGCCTTGATTGCCGCGCCGATGGCACCTCAGGGTATGATTGATTTGGAAAGCCCCGTCTTTGCCCCGGTGGCAGACACGATGGAGGTGGTTTTCGCCGAGAATTTCGTGCGCAAAGGCGGTCGTTTCGTGTATTGCGAGAATGCGGATATCGCCCTTAAGTCGATACAGGCCTTGGTGGAGGAAAACGCTTGGAACGGTCATGTTTTTTGCAGAGACGAGGCCGTGGAATCGCTTTTGCAGCTGGCCGGTATCGATTATGGCAAGGAGGCGGTGGACGCGGTGGTGTGCAAGGTTGGATTCTGCGCTTGCCGCAACCTTATAGCCAACGACGGCAGTTTGCTTTTCGACACGGCTCAGACTGGCCGGCGGATTTTCGCGCAGGCGGAAACCTTGGTGTTCGTGGCCTCTATCGATCAGTTGTTGCCGGATTTGCGTACGGCCTGGAAGTTATGGAAAGACCAAGAGGGCAGAATGCCTTCTTCTGTATCGATATGGACGGGTCTGTCGCATTTTACGGATGTGGACGGTACGGCCATGACCGGTCTGGGGCCCAAGAAGATATTTTTGGTATTTCTTGATAATATAGATTTGGTATGAAAGAGCTTCTGCAACGTACGCTGACGGGTTTGCTGTTGGTTGCACTGACGGTAAGCGCGGTATATGCAGGAGCGTATTATACGGCCTTGCTGTTTTGGGTGGTAAGCAATCTCGGCCTTTTGGAATGGCGAAAACTGGTGGAGAAGACGGGAGGGCGGATTCCGCTTTGGTGTCTGCTGGCATGGGGGAATATCCTGTATCTGTCGGTATCTGCCGTTAGCGGAGGTTTGGCTT
Source organism: uncultured Bacteroidales bacterium (assembly GCA_947175635.1). Lineage (GTDB taxonomy): Bacteria > Bacteroidota > Bacteroidia > Bacteroidales > P3 > Pullibacteroides. Next base: position 25,252 of record CAMWNM010000018.1, read on the forward strand.
TTTGTTGGCTGTTGACCGCCTGTGTGCTCTGTTTGTCGGCCATGACGGTATATACGGTCTTTCATTCGGATAAAGACGGTGCGCAGGTACTGGCCCTGACAGTGGCCGGCGGTTTGTACGTGGCCTTGCCTCTTGCTTTGTTGAGTCTGATGCCGGGACTTTTTGTTCCGGTTGGGGTGCATGGTCTGATGGGGTTTTTTCTGCTGGTTTGGGCTGGGGATATTTTTGCCTACATTGTCGGTTCTCTGTTCGGAAAACATAAGCTTTGCCCTTCCATTTCTCCCTCCAAAACATGGGAAGGCGCCATGGGGGGCTTGGTGTTTTCGGTAGCTGTAGGTTTCTTATGGTGGCGGTGGATGATGCCGGATTATTCTCTGCCGGTATGGTTGGGTTTTTCGGCGGTGGTAGCGGTTTGCAGTATAGTGGGGGATCTGGTGGAATCCAAGTTGAAACGGAGTGCGGGGGTAAAGGATTCGGGGGCTTTGCTGCCCGGCCATGGTGGAATGCTGGATCGGTTCGACGGCGTTTTGTTTGCCGCCCCCGTTGCCTTTGCGTTTGAAATGTTGGTGTTGTATTTTGCTTAACAATAAAGACAGACGGTGAAATTTTATATTCATAAGGAGGGAAGGGGCAGTATCGCCTGGGCTGCCGCGCTGATGTTGCTTTTGGGTGCGTTGACGTTCGTATTGGCTTTTCCGTGGTGGATGTGGCTGTTGTGGGTGGCAAGCCTGTTGCTTTTTCTGGCGGTGGTTTGTTTTTTCAGAATTCCCCGCCGGCGGTATCCCTCCTTTGAAGGGAACGTGCTCTTGGCACCTGCCGATGGGCAGGTCGTGGATATCGCGGAAGTGGATGAACCGGAATATTTCAAGGGTGTCTGTACCAAGATTTCGGTGTTCATGTCGCCGGCAAACGTGCATGTAAACCGTTATCCGATGGCGGGTGAAGTGGTGTATCACCGTTATCATCCGGGGAAATATCTGGTGGCCTGGCATGAAAAGTCCTCGCTGCTGAACGAAAGATGCTCGGTGGTGTTGAAGTCTCCGGCGGGCAGGGAAGTGCTGGTGCGTCAGATTGCCGGAGCGGTGGCCCGCCGCATCGTAACCTATGCCCGTGTGGGCGAAAAAGTAGATCGAGCCTCCGAATTGGGTTTTATCAAATTCGGTTCCCGTGTGGATATCTTTTATCCCTTTCAAGCGCGTATCGTGGCCCGGGTTGGCCAGAAAGTGAAAAGTGGAATCAGCGTGCTGGCCGAGATGGAATGAGGGGAAAGGAAAGAACCTTGTACAAGCGGTATGTGAAAACGGAAGAAGGCGGCTCTTGAAAAAGAGCCGCCTTCTTCCGTTTTTCTCTGCCAAACGTTTAGTTTTGGACTTCGTGTAACTGACTGGCTCCGGAGAAAGCGTCGGAGACGGTATCTGCCGGCAAAGCCGTGTTTACTTGAATTTCCTCAACATGGATGGCGGCAACCGGTGCGTTGAAGCTGCTGTCGCTTATCATTCCTATCCGGTTGTAGATGCAACTTGCCAAGCCGGCCAGAACGATACCGATAAAGCAGACGGTCATGGCGATGCGGGAGGCGGTATCGGATTTGAAGGCAGGCAGCGGGTTGTCGTTGGGGGTGATGAACATGGCCCTTACGATAAGCAGGTAGTAGTAGAGAGAAATCACCGTGTTGAGCAAGGCTATCAACACCAAGATATACCAGCCTTCCTGAATGGCGGCGGCAAAGATGAAGAACTTGCTGAAGAAGCCGGCAAAAGGTGGGATTCCGGCTAAGGAGAAGAGGGCGAACATCATCAGCACACTGAGTTTGGGATTGGTCTTGTAGAGTCCGTTGTATCCGCTGATCCGCGCATCTCCGCTTTGACGTTCCACAATGGCCGCGATACCGAATGCGGCCAGATTGGCCAGCATATATACAAAGAGGTAGTAGATCAAACCGGTAAGACCTTGGGCGGTGGCCGTGATAACGCCCAGCACTACATAGCCTGCCTGCGAGATGGAGGAATAGGCCAAGAATCGCTTTATATCCTTTTGCTTGATGGCAAAGAGGTTGGCAATGGTGATACTCAGCACGATCAATGCATAGAATATCGGTTTCCAGTTTTGCGCCATCGCGCCGAACACCTTCACGAAAATAAGGAAGAGCGATACGGCCGCCGCCATTTTGGAAACGACCGAAAGGTAGGCCCCTACGTTGGCGGGCGCACCCTGATATACGTCGGCGGTCCAAGAGTGGTAAGGCACCAGAGACATCTTGAAGAAAAGGCCGGTGGCGAAGAAAATCATACCGGCAGTCTGCAACAGGTTGGCAGGGTTCAGTACGGCCGCCATATCGGTGAAATACAATGTGCCGCATCCTCCGTAGAGCAGGGAAATGCCGAAGAGGGAAATGCCGCTGGCAAAGGCTGCGTTGAGGATGAACTTGGCGCCGGCCTCGGCCGAAGCCGGCTTATGTTTGTCAAAAGCCACCAGACAGGCCAAGGGAATGGCGGCCAGTTCGATACCGATAAAGAAGAGGAGGAAATGGCCGGACGAAATCATGAAATACATTCCCAGAAGCGTGCTCAAGGTAAGATAGTAGTATTCGCCTTTGGCGATTTCGTGATCATTTTCGATCCAGGTTTTGGAAAAGAGGAAAACCAAGAGTGTGCCGATGCTCATGAATATCTTCACCATCGTGGCCAAGGGGGAGGTGGTGTACATGCCGCCGAAGGCTTCGGCCGAATCTCCGGAGAAAAAGGCGGTGAAGAGAATCTGGAGCAGAAGCAGGACGCAAGCCACGGGTTGGAACAATCTGCGGCCGGAGGCCGAGGCAAAAAGGTCGAACATCAGGAGACAGAGGATGAGGAAGACCAGAGACAACTCGTCGCGAAGTATCAGGAAATTGGAAAAATCCATCTTTTAGGCAATTAAAGGTTGTTAAATATTACAGGGCCGCAATGCTGAGCCGTTCCACAATAGGGAAAAGCGCCTGACCGATGAGGTCGGAAATCCATCCGGGACAGATCCCGATGGAGGCGATGACGACAATGAGCACGATGACTGGAAAACGTTCAAACCATACGGCATCACTGAGTTTGAGATGTTCGGGATTCTGCACAGGTCCATAGAGGATCTTGCCCACCACGCGCAGGATATACACGGCCGTAATCACAATCGAGGTGAGGGCAACGAGGGTCAACACGCGGTGGAAAGTGTCGCTGTGCTGGAACGCACCTACGAACACATTCATTTCGGCCACGAAACCGCTCAATCCGGGTAAGCCCAAGGATGCCAGACCGGCAATCACATAGGCAACGCCCAGAAAAGGCATGATTTTCATCAGACCGCCCATTTGGCGGATGTCGCGTGTATGGGTTCTGCCGTAGATCATGCCGATAAGGGCAAAGAAAAGAGCCGTCATCAAACCGTGGGAAAGCATCTGCATCACCGCCCCGGTCATGGCCGTGGTGTTCATCATCAGAAGGGCAAAGAGTACAAGGCCGCAGTGGCTTACCGAAGAATAGGCGTTGATGTATTTGAGGTCGGTCTGCACACAGGCCGAGAACGCGCCGTACACCACGCTGATACCGGTCAGGAGCAAGAAAATCCAGCCTAATTCCTGCGCCGCCTCAGGCATGAGGAACATGGCCACGCGGAAACATCCGTAACCGCCTAACTTCATCAGTACGCCGGCATGGAGCATCGACACGGCCGTAGGCGCCGAGGCATGACCGTCGGGGCTCCATGTGTGGAAAGGAAACAGGGCGCCCAAGATGCCGAATCCCACAAACACCAAGGGGAAAAAGTAGCGTTGAAGCGCCACCGGAATATCGGCCTGCGCCATATCCATGATATGCATGCTTTGCGCGCCCGAGGCGAAGTAAACGCCCAGGATCCCCAGCATCAGCAGGGCCGAACCGCCCATCAGCATCAGGGTGAGTTTCATGGCCGCATGTTCTTTCTCTCCGCTTCCCCATACACCGATAAGCAGGTACATGGGAATCAGGGCCACTTCGTAAAACATGAACATGGTGAAGAGGTCGAGTGAGATGAAAAAGCCGAAGACCCCCGTGGAGAGCAGGCAGAACCACATAAAGTATTCCTTGGGCAGCGGCTCGATGTTCCATGAGGTGAAGATACCGGTGAAGACGATGATGGCCGAAAGCAGAATCATCAGCACCGAGATGCCGTCCACGCCTATGCTGTAGCCGATGTTCCAGGTCGGAAACCAGACGGCGTGGTCGGTAAAGAGCATGGGGGCGGTATTGCCGGCCTGGCGTTCGCCCATAAAGAGGACACAGAGGATAACCGCCGCCGCCAGCAAAAGGGATGCCCCCGTGGCCGCCACGGCCCTGACTTGAGCGCGGGTCCTGGAAAGGAACAGGCCGGCCAGCATCAGTACCGGAAGAAGAACGAAAATCGATAAGAGGTTCATGTCGGTATTTTTATCTGAATCAAACTACGATTATAAAAACAGCACCCAGAAAAGCAGCAACAGGCAGCCTCCGATCATCAGAAGCGCGTAGGATTGCAGGTTGCCCGTCTGCATCCAACGGAAAGCAAGGCTGCCTTTTCCTGTGATGCAGGCCAATCCGTTGAGGAAACCGTCGATAATATGGCGGTCGAACCAGGCCAGCGGTCTGGAGATGCAACGGAAGATGATCTTATGGGTGATGAACTGGTATATTTCATCGATGTAGAAGCGGTTTTTGGCGGCTTTGTGGAATACGCCGAAGAAACCGGCCATCTTGTCGGGTACCGCGCTGGTGCCGTTGCGGTAGAGGCTTCGTGCGGCAAAAATGGCCGCAATGGCAATCACCACGCTGCCGACGGCAATCCTGACATCCAGATGGATGATGTATTCCAACCCGTTGCTGCTGACGAACTTTCCGAAAGGTAAGAAACCGGCAACCAAGGAAATGAGGGCAAGGAACAGGAGCGGCGAGGTCATGCTTGCCGGCGCTTCATGCAAAGGATGTTCGTGTTCGGCTGGCTTCCCCCAAAAGATGTTGTAATAAAGGCGGAACATATAAAAAGCGGTGAGGGCGGCGATAAAGGTCATGCCCGCACCCATCCAGGGACTGAAAGCGAAAACAGCCGAAAGGATTTCGTCTTTGCTGAAGAAGCCCGAGAACGGAGGGATGCCCGCGAGGGCCAGACATGCGGCCAGAAAGGTGATATGGGTAAGCGGCATGGCTTTGCGCAGGCCGCCCATACGCGACATCTCGTTGCTGTGAACGGTATGGATGATGGCACCCGCACCCAGGAAGAGCAACGCCTTGAACATAGCGTGGGTAAAGAGGTGGAACATGGCCGCCATATACCCCGTGCCTTCGTGTCCGTTCATTCCCGATACGCCGAGGGCCACGAGCATAAAGCCGATTTGCGAGATGGTGGAGAATGCCAGCACACGTTTTATATCGGTCTGCACGCAGGCCACGATGGCGGCATAAAGTGCGGTGAATGCCGCTATATAGGCGATGCCGTGTAGCACTTCGGGCGTGAAGAAATAGTAAACGGGAAACAGACGGGCCACCAGGAAAACCCCGGCCACCACCATGGTGGCGGCGTGAATCAAGGCCGACACGGGGGTGGGGCCTTCCATGGCGTCGGGCAGCCAGATATGCAAGGGGAACATGGCGCTCTTACCGGCCGCACCGATAAAGATAAGGGCGGTAGCCCAGCTCAGAACGGCCGCGCCCATGAAGGTCTTGCCCATGGCCGAAGCGAACAGGGCACTGTCTCCGCTGCAAAGCAGGCCGAAATCGAAAGTGCGGGTGAAGTAGGACACCAAAAGGATGCCGATGAGGAAAAACAGATCGGCGAAGCGGGTTACGATAAAGGCTTTCTTGGAGGCGGCCACGGCTTCCGGCTTGGTATAGTAGAAGCCGATAAGCAGGTAGGAGGACACCCCCACGAGTTCCCAGAAGATATACATCTGGAATATATTGGTGGCCACCACCAGACCGCTCATTGAGAAAGTGAAGAGTCCCAGAAACGCATAGTAGCGCTGGAAGCCCCTTTCACCCTCCATATAGCCCAGGCTGTAGATATGCACCATCAGGGAAACGGTGGTGATGACAACCAGCATCATCACCGAGATGGGATCAAGCAGAATGCCCAAGTCGATATGCAGGTGTTCGGTAAAGCGCATCCATTCCCAGTTGAAAGGTCTGAGACTGGGGCGGATGCCGTCTATCCTGGGCAGATTGAAGTATTGCGCGGCCGTGCAGTATGCGGTGAGGGCGGCCAGGGCCAAAAGGGCGGTGCCGACATAACCTGCCGTTTTTCCCTTGAGACGGGTTCCGGCCAGACCCAAAGTCAAAAAGCCCAACAAGGGCAGTATCAAAATGAGAATCGAGTATTCCATCAGTCTTTCAGCTTTTTGATATTACGAACTTCCACATTCTTGATATTGCGGTAGATGTTGATGATGATGGCGATGGCTACCGCCGTTTCGGCCGCCGACACGCCGATGGAAAACAGCGAGAAGAACATGCCTTCCAACTGGTGTGGAAACAAGAAGCGGTTGAATACGGCGAAGTTGATGTCGGTGGAAGTCAACACCAATTCTATCGAAATGAGGATGGCGATGAGGTTTCTGCGGGTGATAAAGCCGTAGATGCCTGCAAAAAACATAATGGAAGATACGATGAGGTAATATTCCATTGAAATGATAGGTTCCATATCCTTACTTTTTTATCTACGTTCTACAGGAATTCGATCAGCTGCGTTTACGGGCGATGAGCAGACCGCCTACCATGCAGGCCAACAGCAAGACGCTCATTACTTCAAAGGGCAGGACGTATTGGCCTTTCTCGCTGCCCATCAGCGTATGCCCGATGACGCGCATATTCACTTCGGCCGATGTGTCCATGGTGGCTTCGGGCCAGGTGTTGGTAAGCAACAGATAGATCATGAGCGCGATTCCGCCGAAAGTGGCCAGCATGGCCAGCCAGCGCCGGAGGCTGAAAATGGGGGCGCGGGATTCTTGGTCGGTATTGGTGAGCAGGATGGAGAATACATAGAGGATGATGATACCGCCCGCATACACAAGCAGCTGTACGGCACCCAGAAACGAATAGTTGAGGAAGAAGTACAGCCCGGATGTGGCGAAAAGCACGAAGAGCAGGTAGGTGGCCGCTCTCAGGATACGGCGGGAGGTTACGGCCATTACCGAGAATACGGCGATAATGGCGGCGAGGAAACCGAAAACGATTCTAAGGATAAGTACATCTTGCATGGTGTGATTCCGGTTTAGAGGTTAGTGTCTTGTTGGGGTTTGGCCTCGGCTTTGGGCAACAGGCTCGAACCGGGACGATTGAGCGTAAGCACGAGTTTCTGGCGCGTGAATACGGAATTTTCAAACTGATTGACGAAGCGGATGGCCTGATGCGGGCAGCTTCTTACGCAAAGCTCGCAAAACAGGCATCTGCCCAAATCATATTGATAGGATTCCAGTACCTTGCTTTTCTTTCCCTCGGCATCGGTCAGCGTCTGGCTGTTTACGGAGATGGTGCCGTTGGGGCAGTTGATCTGGCATAGGCCGCAAGCCACGCAATGATGGTGGTTGTCGGGCGTATGCACCATTTCCAGTTTTCCCCTGAAAGCTTCGGCTACATAGAGCTTGTCTCTGTTTTCGGGATAACATTCGGTGGTTTTTTTCCGGAAAAAAATCTTAAGGGTGGTCTTCATTCCTGTCAACAGGGATTTGAGCGCCTTGAAGAACCCGGAGAAATATTGCACAAAACCGTTCATAGTCGTTCAAGTCTAAAGTTTAAAAATGCCAGCCTGCGGCAACGATGATGGTCATGAGGATAAGGTTGAGCAGGTTGATGGGCAACAGATATTTCCATTCAAGGGTGATCAGCTGGTCGATCCGCAAACGGGGAAAGGTCCATTTGAACCACATGATGACAAACACCATAACCGCACTCTTGCCCAAAAACCAGATAACGGAGGGAATGTAGTCCATCGCATGATTGAAACCGTCTAATCCCGGAATATGCAGGGGCATCCATCCTCCCAGGAAGATGGTGGTGGCGATGGCGGCTACGATAAACATGTTCACGAATTCGGCCACATAATAAAATCCGAAGTGCATACCGGAATACTCGGTATGATAACCGGCGGTAAGCTCGCTTTCGGCCTCGGGCAGGTCGAAAGGCCCCCGGTTGGTTTCGGCTGTACCGGCAATCAGGTAAACCACAAAGGCGATCATGGCCGGAATATGACCTTTGAAGATGAACCAAAGTTCGTTCTGCCCTTCTACGATTTCCGACAGCTGCAACGTTCCCGATAATATCACCATGGTAAGCATGCTCAAACCGATGGAAAGTTCATAGCTGATCATCTGCGCCCCGCTTCGCATGGCACCGATAAGGGAGAACTTGTTGTTGCTGGACCATCCTGCCAGCAAGATTCCGAAGATTCCGATGGAAGAGGCGGCGATCATAAAGAAAATCCCCACATTGAAATCGAGAATCTGCAATCCTCTTCCGAAAGGAATACAGGCAAAGGCCAGCAGGGAGCCGACAATCACCATGAAAGGCGCCAGATTGTAAAGGAACTTGTCGGTATGGCGGATGGCGATGATTTCTTTGGTGAGAATCTTCACCATATCCGCAACGGTCTGGATGCTGCCCCAGATACCAACCCGGTTGGGACCCAGTCGGCACTGGAAAGCGGCGCAAACCTTACGTTCGGCCAGGATAAGCACTAAGGCGAAAACGGCATATACGCCTAAGAGAACGAGGCCGATAAGCACGCATTCGATGATGATGGCGGCCGTCTGGCTCATGCAGCCTTGCAGCAAATTGTCTATCCAAGCGGTAACTACACTGAAATCGAACATTTTCTGAGGGATGTTATGCGTTTATAAGCTTGTTAACGGTCAATGTCGGGCACCACGTAGTCGAGCGAGGCCCCGATGGTGATAAGGTCGGCGATTTTGTTGCCCGACGCCAGCGGATTCACCAACGACACCAAGGGAAGGCAGGGCGGGTGGAATTTGAGGCGGTAGGGATATTTGTCGCCACGGCTTTCGATGAATACGCCGAATTCCCCGCGTGCGTTTTCAACGCTTTTGAAGAAGCGGCCTTCGGGAAGCTTGACGACGGGCTTTGTTTTGGCGCAGTATTCGCCGGCCGGCAGTTTGGTGAGCAGTTGGTCGATGATGGCCAAAGACTCTTCGATCTCCTCCATCCTTACCAGATAACGGGCCAGGGCATCGCCTTCGGTATGCAGCACTTCCCTGAAGGATACCTCTTCATATGCCGCGTAGGGCATACGTTTGCGGATATCGCAAGCCACGCCGCTGGCTCTCGCCGTAGGACCGGAAACGCCATAGGAAACCGCCTGTCCGGCACTCAGCAGTCCGATGCCTTTGGTACGTTGCCTGAAAATGACATTGTCGGTAAACACCTGACGGTATTCTTTGAGCACTTTGGGCAGATAGCGGATGAACTGTCCGGTTTTCTCAACGAAATCGGGGTGCAGATCGCGGGAAACTCCGCCGATAACGTTGTAGTTCTGGATCAAGCGGCCGCCGGTGGTGTCTTCAAAGATGTTGAGAATCATCTCGCGGTCGCGGAAGCCGTAGAAGAAAGGCGTGAGTGCGCCCAAATCCATGCAGAAAGTGGCATAGAAGAGCAAGTGCGATTGGATACGGCTCAATTCATCCATCAAGGTGCGGATATAGAGGGCCCGGGTGGGGATTTCCAGCCCCATCGCCTCTTCGATGCAGGCGCAGAGCGCGTGCCGGTTCTGATGGGCCGACAGATAGTCGAGCCTGTCGGTCATGGCCAAGGTTTGCGGATAGGTGAGGCTTTCGCACATTTTTTCGATGCCCCGGTGGATATAGCCGCAATGAACGTCCACTTTCTTTACGATTTCCCCTTCCAGCGACACTTGGAAATGAAGCACGCCATGGGTGGCGGGGTGTTGCGGACCGATATTGACCACATATTCGTCTTTATCGAACACCACATGTTTCTCTTCGGCTGTTTCTCCGTCTTCCTTGCGGATCACCGCGTCTGTATCGTCGCGCATCGGTTCGGCTTCCAACCGCAGCGGGTTGAGGTCGGACGAGGCGTCATAGTCTTTTCGGAGCGGATAACCTGTCCAGTCCTGACGCAGGAACAGACGCCGCATATCGGGATGACCGATGAAGAGGATGCCGAAAAAGTCGAACACTTCCCGCTCGTAGAAATCGGCGATAGCCCAAAGATGCGAGAGGGTGGGCAAGGTGGGATGCTCGCGGCTTTCGGCTTTGCAGACCAACACCACCCAATGTTTGTTGACGGTGGAGTAGAGACGGTAGATCACGCCTAGCTGTTCGCCGAAATCCATGCCGATCAGGTCTTCGAGATAGTCGAACTGCAATCCTTTTTCCTCACGGAGCGGCAAGAGAAGATCTGCCAGTTCCCTGGGGGTGAGTTCCACTTCCGGAACGGGCTTTTCTCCTTCGGAAAAAACCGCCTGCGGACATATATTCTGAATAAGCGTCTTTATCGTGTTCATGCGTTTTCGTTTTTGTCGTAAGCCGTGTGTTTCTCAGCAAACGTTGGTCTTCAACCGACGTTTAATCGCCCGGGTTGATGGCAGGGAAACGATGGCTTTTCGGCTCTTTTTTATTTACCGTTCCCAGGAACGGTTCCACCTTTACCTTGCGTTGCAGCTGCATCATGCCGTAAAGCAATGCTTCGGGACGCGGCGGGCAACCGGGAATATAAACATCGACCGGCAGTATCTTGTCCACGCCTTGCACCACGTGATACGATTTTGTGAAAGGCCCGCCGCTGATGGCGCAACTGCCCATGGCGATCACGTATTTGGGATCGGCCATCTGCTGATAGAGGCGGTAGAGGACGGGCGCCATCTTTGTAACGATGGTGCCGGCCACGATAATCACATCGGCCTGCCGCGGACTGGCACGTGCCACTTCGAAGCCGAATCTGGCAAAGTCGTAGCGGGCGGCACCTACGCTCATGAATTCGATGCCGCAGCAACTGGTGGCGAAAGTAAGCGGCCACAGCGAATTGGAACGGCCCCAGTTGATGAGTTCATCCAAAACGCCGACGGCGACACCCACGCCGTTCCTGCGTAACGTTTCAATATATTCGTTGTCGTTGAAGTCGGTGTAAGACATCGACTTGATTTTCGGCTTTCTCATTTCCATAACAAAGCTCCTTTCTTCCATGCATAGGCAAGGCCGAGGGTAAGCACCACCAGAAAGAACAATACGCACCAAAGTGCCGTAAAGCCCAATTCTCCGGCAATCACTGCCCAAGGAAACAAAAACACGGTTTCCACATCAAACATCAGAAAGAGGATGGCAAACAGGTAGTAGCCTACCTTGAACTGCATCCAGCTGCGGCCGCGGGTAGGTACACCGCATTCGTAGGCTTCCTCTTTGAGTCTGTTGTAAGAGCGGGGGCTGATCCACACGCCCATACCCCATCCTGCCAGCACCAACGCGATAGCGGTGAGCAGCACGACCAAAAGTAAAAGCAGATTCGACATAGCGTTCTCTGTATTGGAGTTTGGTGTATAAAATATTTGTAATAAACCGTTTGTATATAAAAGCGAGCCAAACGGCGCGGCAAAGGTCGCGAATGTTTTTGAAAAGAAAAAGCCCGTAAGAAAAGGTTTGTCAACAGAAAATTAACGTTTAAACTAAGCCGAGAGCAGAGGCCAAACTTGTTTGGACTCTGCCGAGGCGGTTAAAGGTCGGTCGCAGACCAACGTTTAAACTAAGCCGAGAGCAGAGGCCAAACTTGTTTGGGCTCTGCCGAGGCGGTTAAAGGTCGGTCGCAGACCAACGTTTAAACTAAGCCG
>CAMWNM010000019.1 GCA_947175635.1 uncultured Bacteroidales bacterium
TCTAAATATAATATAATAAACTCTCTATCAGAAAGAAAAAAAATACACACCAAGCACGCCCCTATTTGCGGACACGGAGCAGATATAATCCGGTGAGCGTAAACAATCCATTGAGCAACAAGAGCTCGAATCCGAAATGATACCCCCACAGAACACGGGTAAGCGTGGCAGTGAAATAGGAAAGCACGGGCGAAAAAAGCACGACCCAAGGCACAAAACGGTCTCTCGGTTTCCACGGTGTGCATATTCCGGCCACAAACAGCCCCAAAAGCGGACCGTATGTATAAGAAGCGATATCGTACACCATATTGATCACCGAATCGTTTTTGAATACATCGAAGGCTATAATCATGCCCAAAAACACAAAGGCCATCAGCAGATGTACATGATAGCGGATCTTTTTCCGCCGAACCGCCGGTATCTGTTTGCGCTCCACACCCAATATATCGATGGTGAAACTGGTGGTGATGGCCGTCAATGCCCCGTCGGCACTGGAATAAGCGGCCGAAAGCACGCCGATGATAAAGGTAAGCCCGGCGAAAGGCGGCAGACAGCGCATGGCCACAGAGGGGAACAATTGGTCTGTATCGCCATAGACAAGTCCGTTTTGTTGGGCATACAATCCCAAAATAGCCCCCAATAAAAGAAAAAGAACATTCATAATCAGAAGAATAACACTAAATGTATACATATTCTTCTGCGCATCTTTCAAATTACGGCAACTGAGGTTCTTCTGCATCATGTCCTGATCCAACCCCGTCATGGTGACGGTAACGAAAAGCCCGCTCACAAATTGCTTCACAAAGAAGCGCGGGCTCTTGGGGTCAAAATCCATAATGGCGGAAAAAGGACTGTCTTTCACCGCACCGATCATCTGTACGAAACTCCAGTTCATGGCGCGGGCGATGCAGAAAACAGAAACGAATACGGCGGCCAGCATGAAAGTGGTTTGCAGGGTATCGGTCCAGACGATGGTCCGGATACCGCCCCGCATCGTATAACCGAGAATCAGCAGCATAAAAATCAATGCCGCGGCCCAGAAAGGGATCCCCATGGCCTTGAATACGAATTCATGCAATACGCTCACCACCAAAAACATCCGCAAGGTGGCCCCCAAACTGCGGGAAAGCAGGAAGCAGGCAGCGCCCGATTTATAAGCCCCCATCCCGAAACGCACATCCAGATAACCGTAGATGGACGTCAGATTCAATCTGTAATACAGCGGCAGCAACACTTTGGCCACCACGATATAGCCGGCGATAAAGCCCAGCACCATGGGCAGGTAATAGAAATTCTCACGCAAGACATTTCCCGGTACCGACATGAAGGTTACCCCCGAAAGAGAGGCGCCCACCATACCGTAGGCAACCACAAACCAAGGGGAACGACGGTTGCCGCGATAATAGGCTTCATCGTCTGCCTTTTTTCCGGTAAGGAATGCGACAAGAAACAATAAAGCCGTATATGCCAGAAATATAACACCTATCGTGAGTGCATTCATTGTCCTAACTACTTGAACTGTTCTACAAAAGCCTTGAGGGAAAGAGGTTCTCCTGTTGCCGCCTCCGTGAGTTCTTCCCAATTGAGGCTGGCGCCGGGAGCGAACACCTGTTTTTCAAAAAATTTCCCCACCGATTCGTTTCCCACGCTATTGAAATCACAAGGTTCTTTCAAACGGCAATCGATCCGGCAAAGGTAGTCCGTTACCTGAGCCGCCCACAATTCCCCCAACAGGTGGTTGGCCACCTGACAGGATGCCAGGACAAAATAAGGCTCGGCCGCCCACTCCGCCTCTCTCTCTTGCTCCGGTTGTATGTCCAGTAGGAAATACTCCCTCGTCAAAGCGTGCCAAAGGGAATCCAGATCCCTGTCGGGATCGGCATACATTTGTTTTTCAAAATCGTATAAAAACAGGCGCCAACGGCAACCTAAACGTTGATTGCGGAGAAATTCCTCATCGGTGGTTCCTCGTATTTCTCCGGCCTGTCCCACCGAAAGGATGCCCATCGAAAGAATCCAAGCCGGATAATGCGTCATCCGGGAAAAGAATGCGGAAACGCCGCAAAGAACCGACTCCGATGAAGGGCGCCGCAAAAGAGTGGGAAAAGTTCCGGGGATGTACTTGAGATATATCGCCTTCCCCGCCGCCCCCATCAAGCGGTACATATCGTTTTCCGTTCCGGATATGGTGCCGATAATGCGGATATCGTTCTTGTCACCGGCCAGAAGGCATTCGAATACAGGCAACTTATCGCCCCAATGCAAAAGATTGCTGCGTGCCAGAACGTCTTCCAGATCGAAACCGATACCCGAATAGAAACGCTCCACCATATCGGGAATGTTGATGTAACTGTAATAACTGTCTTTACGCTGATTCACCGGATACTCCCCATACCGTAAGAAAGCCCCTCTGTAATGCCAGGGGCGCAACCTGGATAACGGAATGGAAAAACTTTCGGCAAGGAAGTGATCTTTTTCGAGCTTTTTTTTCCGGTATACCGCATCCGTAGCTTGTTTCAAATCCGATAGAAGACTGTCCATAAACGATGCCCTGATTTCGTCCAGGTCGAGGCGCATCGCGAAATAATCGGCATAGCCAGCCTCCCGCGCCAAGTCATTGCGCAAACGGATCATTTTCAATAAACTGTCAGCAACCGTATGCCCACCATCTTTCCATATTTCCCATTCTTTCTGCAACATCCTGCTTTCCTCCGCGGATGAATGAGGTAAGTTCTCGATGTTCTTTTCGATATAGCGCATTCTGAGGCGCTTCCAAGTCTGGAGATGGAGCCAGATGTCGAGCCGCATAAGCTGCTTCTGCACCTGAACCGATCCCTGACAAGGCCGGTAACGACGATAAAGGATATCTGCCTGCCGACGCAGGTAAACATCCTTGATGTCTTCCTTTACCCGGATTTTTTCCAGATAGGCAAAAGATTTGGCATCATGCAGATAGTCTATCTGCAGGGAACGCAGGGAATCCAATCGGTTAAGGTAGCGCAAGGAACCCGTTTCGGCAAACTTCCATCCGATATGGTTGATTTTTTCGACAAGCGGAACCATTTCCCGCTCATAACGCATGATGAAATTGACAAGATCGGCTTCCGCACGTTTGTGAGAATTTCCGCAAGAATATAAAAACAAAGCCGCCACGACAACTACTGCGCCGCCAACAGCTAAAAAACAACGCCGGCTTGATTTTTCAGTTCGCATAATCTCCATTCTCCCTGCCAAGGGAGCAAATATAGGCACAATTTCTTTTTATCGTTGTAACTTCGCACGCTCATTCCCTTATTGGATATGGAAAATCTTTCTCTCAAACTGTTGGATCAAGCCGTCGATGAATTGAACCGTCTGCCCGGTATAGGACGTAAAACGGCCTTGCGGCTGGCACTTTTCCTCCTCTCTCAACCGGAAGAAACGGTAGAAAAATTCGGAACCACCCTGATTGATTTCCGAAAGAACATACGGTATTGCGATTGTTGCCATAATATTTCCGACACCCCTCTCTGCCCCATATGCGCCTCGCCAAAACGAGAAAGAAGCATGATTTGCGTGGTAAGCGACGTAAGGGATGTGATGGCGATCGAAAACACGGGCATGTACAACGGCCTTTACCACGTTTTGGGCGGATTGATCAATCCCATGTCGGGTATCAGCCCTTCCCGCCTGCATATCGCCAACCTGATAAGCCGGACCGAAACGGAACGCCCTCTGGAAATCATTTTGGCCCTGCCTGCCACGCCAGAAGGCGACACCACGGCCTTTTACATTTCGCGTCAACTCAAGGAATGCCCCGCAAAACTCACCACCATTGCCAAAGGTATCGCCATCGGCGATGATTTGGAATACACCGATGAACTTACCCTGGGTCGTTCCTTATCCAACCGCGTGGAATTCCATCTGTAAAGAAAATCCCGGCAACGGACAAACCGTGCCGGGATTTCCCCCCCAAAACAAAGCGGAACTATTTATTCGGATTCACTTTGATCAGTTCCACCTCGAAAATCAATGTGGCGCCTCCGGGAATGGGGCCGGTGCCACTGTTTCCGTAAGCCAGCTCAGCCGGAATATACAACACGGCCTTGCCGCCTTCTTTCATCAACTGCAAGCCTTCCGTCCAGCCTGCAATCACGCCGTTCAAAGGAAAAGAAATGGGTTCGCCGCGTTCCACAGACGAATCAAAAACGGTTCCGTCCAAAAGCTTGCCCGTATAGTGAACCAGCACTTCATCGGTAGCCTTGGGCGATTTACCGCTACCTTCCACCAACATTTTGTACTGCAACCCGGAAGCGGTCTGGCGCACATCTTTATCGTTCTTCAGATTGTCGGCCAGAAACTGCTTGCCTTTCACCTGATTGTCGAGCGATTGTTCGGAGGCCTGACGCTGCAAGCCTTGTTGCCACTCGCCCAAAATACGTTGTATCTCGGCCGGAGCGAAACCGCTCTGCTTCCCTTCCAAAGCCGTCCGCACGCCTTGCAGAAAACTTTCCACTTCAAATTCATAGGGAACACTCTGCATATTGCTTCCCATCGAGAATCCCACCAAATAACTGACGGTATCCTTTGCTTTTTCTTCCATTACTCGTTCTGATTTAGTTGTTGTTACTTTTTCTTTCGCTTCAAGATGCCATCCGGCCATCAGAAGCACGAGCGAAAGGCCCGCTGCGATTCTTTTCATTGTGTATTGTTTTAACTGAAATCGTCGGCTTCAAACGTACGTTCCCGCAAAAGCGTTCCCAATTGAGGCCGATAATAATTGATTAGTTCGTCCATCGGGGTTTTGATTACCTTGCCTATCGTCAGTCCATAGGTCTTGGCCGCCTCCTTAAGCAGTTCCTGCGAAAAATAGGCGATGGAACCGATCAGGTTCACCGTATGGTCTTGCGCTTGTTTACCGTAAGGCAACACCTGCGTGCGGAAGAAGGCTGAAAATTCGGTCAACATCACTTCCCGCACATAAGGATGCGAAGTTCTTCCGTCGGAAAAAACGGCCATTTCTCCCAAGAAGCGGGGCACTTCCCTGCCGTGATAGACGGTATCGATGATTTCGTGAATGGGATACGGGCAAAGCGGCGCGAATTTCTCCCGCAAGTCTTCGGGCATGCCTTCCCGAAGGTAATCCGATAGGAAACGGATGCCGATACGGGCTCCGCTGCCCTCATCCCCCAGCACATAGCCTAAGGAGGGTACCCTGCTCCGGATTTTCTCTCCATCGTAGAAACAGGTGCTGGCGCCTGTTCCCAAAATGGCCACGATACCGGGCTTATGACCGCAAAGCGCCAATGCCGCACCGGCCAGATCGCTGTCGATATTTACATCGGCCTTGGAAAAGAAACTTTCCAATTCCCCTTGCAACACCCCCCGTTTGGTACTGTCGGCACAGCCCGAACCGAAAAAAAACAGGTGTTTCACCTTGGCGTTGTCGATAAAGGGATAGAGGTCTTTTTCCAGACAACGGCGAATGTCTTCCTCTCCCGTAACATAGGGATTGAGACCTCCCGTATGCACGCGCTTCTCCTCGCCCGACTCGTTCAAAAAGCACCATTCGGTTTTTGTGGCACCACTGTCAACAATACCTATCATCTTTTCTAAAATATGTTTCTCTTGCAGCCTGTCTTTTCAGTTTGCCAAAGGTACGGCAAATATTCCGGGTTTTCAACCGTGTTCCAGCCGTCTGCGGCAACCTTTTCAAGGTTTTATTCCCCTTATCATACGGGGTTTCCCGTGTATATCCCGCCGTATCTCCACACCCTTGAATCCACACGCGCCCCAAAGCGCCTCGTTCCGTTCGGACAAGGCTTCGTTTATTTCAGCCAGCAGCCAACCCTCCGGTTTCAAACTGCCTATGGCGATAGCGGCGATGCGGCGATAAAACAGCAAAGGATCATCTTCCGGCACGAACAGTGCCAAGGACGGCTCATAGTCCAGCACATTGGGACGCATTCTCTCCCGCTCGGCCGGAAGCACATAAGGAGGATTGGCTATCACAAGGTCAAAAACCGCCTTGTCCGACAAAGCTGGAGGCAAAGCCGGGGAGAGGACATCCCAACAGAAAAAGTCCACCTCCACCCCGCAACGCCGGGCGTTTTCACCGGCTGTCCGCAACGCCTGGGAGGAAATGTCGCAGGCATGGACGCAAGCCGAAGGAAACGCCGCCGACAAGGCAATGGCAATGGCTCCGCTGCCGGTACAAAGATCCAAGACAAGCGGATTTTCTTTTTCCTTGAGATATTCCTTGGCCCATTGCACCAACTCCTCCGTTTCGCCACGGGGAATCAGCACAGACGGATTCACTTCGAGTTCAAGGCCATCGAAAAAGGCTTTTTGGAAGATATACTGTATCGGCTCAGCTGTTTTGAGACGCGCCAATACCGAGAGGAATCGTTCTTCTTCATGCCGGCCGCACGCCAAGGGCAGACAAGCCACGGCATCCACCCTTTTCTTGTTCAGGATTTCTTCCGCCGCCCAATAAAACAAAGCGTCGGCTTCCGTTTCCGCGTAAAGGGCGTTCAGTTCCTCCCGGTAAGAACGGCGTATCTCTCTTAAGATCATTTCATCTGACGGGCAAAACGCACACCGTAATCAAAAGCGCCCTGCAACTCTTCTTCGCTGGGTTTGAATTTCACGAAATAGCTTTCGCCAAAGAACGTAAGTTTGGAAGCGGCGATATTGGCCTCGATGATATCTTTGGCCTCTCCGCTCCAGCCGTACGAACCGAATGCTCCGGCCAGTTTGGCCCGGTCTCTGAGAGGGGTAAGGGCGGCAAAGCAGTTGTAAAGCGGCGGGAGCGCATTCTGATTGATGGTGGGCGAACCGAAGAGAAGGGCGGAGGCTTTTTCCACCTGAGCACCGATTTCGTGGGCCGTCATCTTTTCCACATCGCATATGTCGGCCTCCTTTCCTTCAGAACGGATACCTTCGGCTATCTTTTCGGCCAGCACCCGGGTGTAACCGTAAGCCGAAACATAGCCTACGAACACACGGCCGGGAACGGGGTATGCCGTATATTCCTCACACATCTGCTTGGAATGCGCCACGATTTCTTTCCAACGGGAACGCAAGACAGGCCCATGCCCGGGGCAGATCATGCTGATTTCCAAAGCCTCCACCTTTTCGATGGCGCGCAGGAAGAAC
Source organism: uncultured Bacteroidales bacterium (assembly GCA_947175635.1). Classification (GTDB taxonomy): domain Bacteria; phylum Bacteroidota; class Bacteroidia; order Bacteroidales; family P3; genus Pullibacteroides. The sequence goes on from CAMWNM010000019.1 coordinate 7,138, forward strand.
TTACTGAACGGCCGCAGGATAGCGGTGAAATAGTAATCGAAAGCATCGCGGTAATCGCCTACTTCATCATCGAAAATCTTTTTGGTGGGACTGGCGAAATGCGCGCCGAAAGAGTCGCAGGTAAAAAGAATCTTGTCTTCCGGTACATAGGTATAGATACTGTCGGGCCAATGCAGGTTGCTTGCCCCGATGAAACGGAGGTTTTTTCCCCCCAGATCCACCTGTTCGCCGTCTTTTACCGCCTGAAAGGGAAAATCCCGATTGGTGATATCCTTAAGGTATTTCAGGGCCGCCGCGCTGGCCAATACCTTGGCCTTGGGACAAAGCTCAATCAATTTCTCGAGAGAACCGGAATGGTCGGGTTCGGTATGATCCAATACGATATAGTCGATTTGGGCCGGATCCACCACAGAACGGACTTTCTCCATGTATTCATCAAAGAAAGTGGATTTGGCCGTTTCTATCAAGGCCGTCTTTTCCGAACCTTTCACCACATACGAGTTATAGGTGGTGCCGTATTTGGTTTCCATCACCACATCGAAAGTAATGATACCGTAATCCAATATACCGACCCAGTCGATGCCCGGTACCAGATTCACTACCTCACTGTTTTTCATTGCTGTTATACTTTTTAACGATTAAACGTCTTTTTCTAAAACAAGCTCAGCTGCTCGTTGGGATCAGCCTCCACGTCAAGTCCGGCGGATTCCGGCATCTCCGCCGCGTCCCGCTCCCCTTGCAAGCGCTCGTAATCGGGATCGGGTTGCAGGGCTTCGAGCCATTCCACTTTCTTGATATAGTAGTTGGACAACCGTTTTCCCTTGGCCTTGAAGCCCTTTACTCCGATAAATTCCACCGGATCCACTATCATATCGGCCACTTCCTTTTTGTTGGCCCTGGTGTCGAACACCACCTTGAGCTGCGGACAGGCATCCAGACTGAGACTGATGAACAGGCTGGTTTCCTCATCGATGAACGGCTGGCGTTTGTCGCTATCCTCTACCATGAAACGTTTGATATACCAAAGTTTGGTTTTCTTGTCCTGATACACGGCCGTGACCACGCGTTCGGGATAATGCTTGGTTATCCGGATCATGTCTTCATCGAAATGGTTGCCCAAATCGAAACTCATCAATTTGTAGGCCCCCGTTTCCATCAAGGTGAGTATGCGGTCCTGGCCTTTGAACTGCCCCACATACTGGCCGCGTTCCTCCACATTGAGCCGCTTCACCGTGTCATCGTACCAGATTTTGCGCGCCCCGAGCGTGGAAACGCCCGCCGTCTTGAGTTCGATGCGTTTCACCGCGTTGCGCGAAAGGATATTGCCCATACTTCCCCGCCCTTTTACAGCCAAGGTCTTGAAGTCGAATTCAAAGGAAAGTTTCTTCAATTTAGGCTTGAAACGCAGCGATACAGCCACCACTTCGGCTTCTCCGTTGGGATTGGCGGAAAAATAGAGGACTTGAGAACCGGCCGTTCCCTTGGTCAGGTCGTAATCCTTATCACGGGTGATCCCGCCCACCGAAAAACGCTTGGCATAGGCGATGCCGTCTTTGCCATCGCTATACACCATGTTGTAAATCGTGCGTTCGTCGTTGCGCTTGAACACGCCCACATGCAGGATATCCTCGCCCACGAAAATCTTTTCGCCGGCTTTCACCACCTTGAAAACTCCGTTGCGGCGGAATACGATAATGTCATCGATATCGGAACATTCGCAAACGTACTCGTCTTTCTTCAAGCCCGTGCCGATAAAACCTTCGGTGCGGTTCACATAGAGTTTCTCGTTGGTGGCGGCCACCATGCTGGCCTGGATGTTTTCAAAATTGCGGATTTCGGTCTTCCGTTCGCGGTCCTTGCCGTATTCTTTCCTGATATTTTGGAAATAGGCCACCGTATAATCCACCAGATGCGCCAGATGATCCTTCACCTCCTCCATTTCGCTTTCAATCCCGCTCAGTTTCTCATCGGCCTTCTTGATATCGAAACGGGAAATTTTCCGGACCGGTTTCTCCACCAACCGCATCACATCCTCTTCGGACACCTCTCTGCCCAATTTCTTCTCAAAAGGACGGAATGCGGAACGGATAGCGGCAAGCTGTTCTTCCCACTTCCTGGTTTCCTTTTCCAGAAGACGGTAAATCCGTTCTTCAAAAAAGATTTTTTCGAGAGAAGTGAAATACCATTCGGCCTGCAATTCCGAAAAACGGATTTCCAGTTCTTTCGTAAGCAACTGCATCGTGTTCTCAGTGGAGATACGCAAAATCTCGCTCACACCCAGAAAACGGGGCTTTTGTTCGGAAACCACACAGGCGTTGGGCGAAATCGACACCTCGCAATCGGTAAAGGCATAAAGGGCATCGATGGTCTGGTCGGGCGAAACGCCCGGCTGGAGGTGAATCAGAATCTCCACCTTTTCAGCCGTATTGTCTTCAACCTTGCGAATCTTGATCTTTCCCTTTTCATCGGCCTTGAGGATACTTTCGATAAGGGAAGAGGTGGTGGTGCCGAAAGGTATTTCCTGAATCACCAGCGTTTTTTTGTCGATTTGGCCTATCTTGGCCCGTACCCGTATCTTGCCGCCCCGCAAGCCGTCGTTGTAGTTGGTTACATCTATGCTTCCTCCCGTGGGGAAATCGGGATAAATCTCAAAATCCTGCCCCTTGAGAATCTTTATCGAGGCATCTATCAACTCTATAAAATTATGCGGCAGCACTTTGCTGGCCAAACCTACGGCGATTCCCTCCACCCCTTGGAACAAGAGAAGGGGAAATTTGATGGGAAGCGCCACCGGTTCCTGATTCCGTCCATCGTAAGACGGTTTCCATTCGGTGGTTTTGGGGTTGAACACCACCGCCAACGCAAAACGCGACAGACGGGCTTCGATATAACGGGGAGCGGCCGCCGGATCTCCGGTAAGGATATTGCCCCAGTTTCCCTGACAGTCGATCAAGAGCTCTTTCTGCCCCAGCTGGACCAACGCGTCTCCGATCGAGGCATCTCCGTGCGGATGGTATTTCATGGTGTTTCCCACCACATTGGCCACCTTATTGTAACGGCCGTCGTCTAACTCCCGCATGGAATGCAGGATACGGCGTTGCACGGGCTTCAAGCCATCGGCCAATTCAGGCACGGCGCGCTCCAAGATCACATAGGAGGCATAATCCAGAAACCAGTTCTTGAACAAGCCAGGAATCGACACGATCCGTCCTGTTTCATTCTCTTCTTTTTCTGCCATCAACGCTTTCCTTTCGTATTTTTGGTAAAGTCCCGATTGCCGCTCCATCCGCGCAAAAACAGGGTTTCGAGCAGGGCAAAAACCAACGCGAAGATAAGGAAAACTTTCCACAACTCCCGCCCCCTGTCCATGCGTTCCAGACTACGGGAGAGGTCTGTTTTATCGGGATTCATCACAAAAAGACCCGGCTGGCCGACAGCCTTTATCCAAGCCGAGATCTCATCCGCTCCATAACATTCCTGCCCCGATTCGGCCCGGTCGTAATTGAACGGCAGAGGCAGACGCAGATTGCCGGCAAGAAGCGTGTACTGCCCCTCTTCGGTAATCCGCCCGTATTCGAAGATCGCCGTTTCCGGCCCGATGCGGCGAGAGGCGGGAATCAGATCAAAACCGGAAGGCGGTTCCGAAACGATATGGAAAAGCGTTTGTCCGGCCTCTCCCGCAAAAAGGGAAGAAGGCAGAAAAATCCCCTGCCCTTGGCCGATTGTCCGGTAAAGCAGAGGCGTTTGGCTTTGATAAAACACCATATTGAGCAAAGACACCACGAAGGTATAATGCCGTGCAAAATCGGTAAAAGTATCCGTCAAAGGGGTTGAGAGAACATACAGGAGACCGTTTCCCACTGCATACACCCGCATGAAATCCTTGCCCCGTCCGGCATCGGAGGTAAAGCGCATCAGGCTGCGGAAAGCCACATTTCCGGTTTGCGGCAATGGATAATAACCTTTTACCTGCGGATATTTTTCCTGAGAGGACGCCTCTTGCAAAGCCAAGGAGAATACAGGATGGGAGGATTCGATCTGCCGCACACCGGCTTCTTCCTTGCAGAATTTCCCATAGCGGCCGCCGATAAGGGCTTGAAGCAGTTCAGAGGCAGGTGTACTTTGCCCATCGTTTTCCATGGGTTCGGGCGGCAACAGATAGAGGCTGCCCCCGTCGCGCACGAAACGATCCAATTCTTTCACCAAGGCCGAAGGCCACTCACGCAGACCGTCCGCCACGATCAAACGGGCCGACCGCAATCCGCCGTAGTCGATATTGCGGCTCTGATACACACGGTAATCGAAAGCCGAATCCGAAGCGAACACCCGCCTTACCGACGTTGCAGGCAAGGTTTCATAAATATGCCTGACCGAAAGCCGTTCCATGGCTTGAAAACCGAAATAAAGCCGGTTGTCGAACACAACTGGATAATCGGCAATCTCCACATATCCTCTGTTTTCGTCTTTTCCCCCTATCCGTAACGGAAGGGACACCACCTTGCTTTCGCCCGCCTTAAGATCCACCGGGTAGGCGCCGATCTGACGATCATTCACAAACAGCCGTAAAGGAACCTGCCACTGATCGTGCGCCGAACGGTTGCGGACAAATACCCGCAGGTTCGCCTCCCGCCCCTTCTGCAAAACAGGCGAGTCCAAGCTCAGCGAATCCAGGCTGAGATTGGCATACGGAACACCGCTTACCGGCACGAATACATAACGGCATTTTTCCCGTACGGTGAAATCCGGAGGCAGCGAAAATGTGGATTTTTGAAAATCGGAGACATAGTAGTACAAACAGGCATCCGGTACCGTGCCGTTGCGTAAAGACAATTCTTCCTGACGCGCCCTCACAGCCTCGAAACCTCTCGGTACGGAAGCATATCCGATTTCAGGCAAGTACGCCAGAAGCTGTGCGGGCGTGCGGAAAGTCTGGTCTTCGCCCCGGAAGTCATTGGTAAGCAACTGTACGGCCGCATCCGAGGGGAAGCCTTTCAGTATGGCCGCCACCTGCTCTTTTGCTTTGTCTAACAATACCGACTCGGAAGCGGGAGCCTGCATGGAAAATGAGTTATCGAGATAAATACAGGCTTTGACCGCCCCTGAAGGGGCATCCTTTTGAGAAGAGGGTATGTATGGACGGGCGAAAGCCAATACAAGGCAGGTCAACAGAAGCAGCCGTGAGACCAAAACCAGATATTCCCGCCAACGTGCGCGCCGTTTCTGCCGCGCCTGTATTTCCTCCAACAGCCGCACATTTGAAAAATACACCCTTTTGTAACGTTGCATTCTAAAAAGATGCACCACTACCGGCACAAGGAGAGAAAACAGAAAAAACAACAGAGAAGGATGGATAAAACGCATCACATTTAAATTCGGTTGGTGCGGGCCAACAATACAAAATCAGCTATCGTAAGAGCGGTCATGGCCTCAACCACAGCCACTGCACGAGGCACACAGCAAACATCATGCCGCCCTTTTATCTGCAAGGAATGGAGCCTATGGTCTTCGCCCAGAAGGTTCTGTTCCTGCCCGATGGAAGGAATAGGCTTGAAGGCCGTACGGAAATAAAGCGTTTCTCCCGTAGAGATGCCGCCCCTCACGCCGCCGCAAAGATTTTTTTGCGTATGGCCGTTTTCGAGCCAGACATCGTTGTGTTCGCTACCTTTCATACCCGCCGCGGCAAACCCTTGCCCTATCTCGAAACCACGGCAAGCATTGATGCTCAACATCGCCGAAGCCAGACGGGAGGTAAGTTTGTCGTAAACCGGTTCCCCCAGTCCCTTCGGCAATCCCTCCGCTTGACAACGGATCACACCGCCCGTACTGTCGTTCTGCCGCCTGAGTTTCTCCAAAAAAGCCTGCATGGCAGCATCGGTTTCCTTATGCGGACAACGGGTAACATAAGCATAGGCCGTATCGGCATCCACTTCCGTGTTGGCCGGCAGGCTTATCTCGCCTATCTGCTCGGCATACGCCTTGATACTGATATCCATGGAGGCCAAGAACAATTTGGCCAAGGCCCCGGCGGCCACCCGTACCGCCGTTTCACGTGCCGATGCACGGCCACCGCCCCGAGGATCACGTAGGCCGTACTTACTTTGATAGGTATCGTCGGCATGGGATGGACGAAACTTATCTTCCAGCTCCGCATAGTCCCAACTTCGGGCATCTTGGTTCGGTATCACAAAAGCGATGGGGGTACCGGTGCTCTTGCCCCGATAGATGCCGGAAAGGATATGCAGCCGATCTTCTTCCTTGCGTCGGCTCTGCGCGCATCCATCGCCCGGCCGCCGCTTGCGCATTTCCGCCTGAATGTATTCCATATCCACCTCCAGCCCGGCAGGAAGTCCATCCAATACACCGCCTATCGCCTCTCCATGGGATTCGCCAAAGCCTGTCAAACGCAATACTCTTCCAAAAGTGTTCATACAAAAACAATTATGTTCCTTAACAAGGACCTGTGCAAATTTTGTCTCTCCACCTGTCCAATCAAGACTAACACCAGTTAAAGATACAAAAAATGGAGCGCAGAAGCAAAGCCCGTTTCCGAGGGGCAAAAAAAAAGCTCCCGTCCGGGAGCCTTTATTCTACCTATACGGGCATATACCCCGTACAGCAACACCTAAAACTAGGCTTGTAATCTGTTTACCTGAAGCATAACTTCAGATTTAAGATTGCCCGCCTTATTCTTGTGGATGATGTGACGTTTGGCCAAACGGTCGATCATCGAAACCATCTTGCTCATCTTCTCAGCAGCTTCCGCCTTGTTGGTGATAGCGCGGAATTCTTTCAAGGCATTACGCATGGTCTTGGCGTAATAGCGATTGTGTTCATATTTGGTAGCCGACGAACGGATACGTTTTGCAGCTGACTTGTGGTTTGCCATTTCTTACTCTGAATTTTTTGTAGCCCGTAGGGGATTCGAACCCCTGATTTCAAGGATGAAAACCTTGCGTCCTAGGCCAACTAGACGAACGGGCCGGTGAAACTTCTCTCGGGTCAACTCTCGTTGTCGGCGAAAGAGGGTGCAAAGATACATCTTTTTTTATACCTGCAAAAATTTTTTTCACTTTTTTTTCACCCGCCCCTATACAAAAAACACAAAACAATGATTTTTATACATTTGCAACAAACCGACAACACGCATTGCCTGCAATAGATTTGTCGTATTCGTGCTCCTTGATGTACTTTTGTCCACCTAAACAACTCCTGACAACGTGTCTTCAATAAAGTCAAATCCTCGATACACAATGGCAAAACAAACGGAAAGCGGACGGTTCACCCAGATAGACAGCCTGTACGTCTTGGGCATGCTGCTGGTGGTACTCGGCCATACCAGCCTGGGTCCCTCTTCGGAAGAACCTTTGGTGATGCGCTGGCTCCGGATATTCCGTATGCCCTTGTTTTTCTGGATCGCGGGATTCCTGTCAAAAAAAGATGAACCTTTCCTTGTGTTCCTCAAAAAGAAAGCGGAAAGATTGCTCGTGCCGCTGGTTGTGCTCACGGGCATCGTCTATGTCGGGAAATTCCTGTTGGCAAGTTTCGCAAACCGTCCGCCAAACGGGCTGGGCGGATATTTCATCGCCTTTATCTATCCTTTTCAGAACCCCATCGTCATCTTATGGTTCCTCAATGTCCTGTTCGCCATACACTTCTTAGGATGGTTCATCCGGAAATCGGGAAAAGGAAACGTAGGTGTCTATCTGCTGGCCGCCTTTATTTTCATGACACTCAGCCTCTGCCTTCCCAGAACGGAATTTCTGGGAATTTCCGATATCTGCTATTTCTTTCCTTATTTCCTGTTCGGCTACATCTGTAAAATCAGAAAAGAGCTGTTGGATTCCAAGTACATCAAAAGTCCTGTAAGCGCATTGTTGCTGTTATGTCTGTTCGTCGGAATGGCTTATTGGAATGTGGGCAGATACCCCACCGCCTTTATCGGTATCCTGATGTGCCTTTCGACAGTGAGCTTTCTCCAATCCCGTTCGATAGCGGTGTTTCCGGCCTTGCGTCCCTATACCTTTACCGTTTACCTGTTGCAATGGTTTCCGATGGTGGCTGTGCAGAGTTTCTGCTTCAACCGCTGGGCCTGGAATCCCTGGCTCTGCCTTTTCCTGATGTTCGTCTGCGGTATAGGCATGCCGGTCCTTACGGGATGGCTTGCGGACAAGATTTTCCCCGCCCGGGGATTCGGCTATTTCGTACGTCTCTGTCTTGGACGGCGCGTGTGATTATGTGATTATTTATTGGCGGCGAAAGCGAGTATAACGCCCAGCACGATGCCCAGAAATGCGGCAAAGAGCACCTGATATTCGCCCGGCAACATAAACGTTATGGTATGTGCCGGAATCCAGAAGAAAGGTATCGTTTTCTTGAATACGAAAGACCACTGCACCCGCCAGTTTATACCCGCCATGATTTCCCCTACCCGCATGGGTGTGCGGAACGCCCGCATGCTGCCGCCGCAATTCATGATATGGGTATCGGTAATCTTATGCAGGGTCATGAAAACGGGGGCGAAAGCCGTGTTCTGCAATAGGGAAATAAAGAACGCTCCCACCAGCTTATAGCCGCTCACGCCGCCTTTCATCGCCCCTACAATCTTGCCGTCGGCACCGAATACGTAATCCGCCAAAAGCGGAGCGCCTGCCCCGAAGACACGCATCGCCATCACAATCCACGCCCCCAGGAAGAACCACACCACCATGCGCGGAAACACACCGAACCCTTTCAATCCGGTATATGAACCGGTACGTATGCGCAAGGCGATTACCTCCCCTATTGTGGAAAGCACGGCAAACTTGATGCCGCCCAGAAACACGGCATGGCGTGCATTGAAACCATGATAGGCTTCGTAGAGCGGTTGCGAAAGGAAGAATGGCAGGAACAAAGCCACTATCAACAGAAACAACAATAAATCGCGACAGGTGAGTTTCATGGTTGCAATAAGCCCGTGCGCGAAATCGCGCACGGGCGCTGAAAAAATTATCTCCTACTTGCTTTTTTCGATACGGATACGGGCATCTACCGCCACCACACCTTTGGCATTGCCCAAAAGCGGGTTGATATCCATTTCCTGAATTTCGGGCGCGACCGCCACCAGTTTGGAAAGCGATTCCACCACCTTGGCGAAAGCCTCTATATCCACACCTTCCTGACCGCGGACCCCTTGCAGCATCTTGTAGCCTTTAAGCCCTTCTATCATCGTCTTGGCCGTGGATGCGGTAATGGGTGCCAAACCCGACTTGACGTCTTTGAGCACTTCGATGAAGATACCGCCCAGACCGCACAGAATCATATGCCCGAACTTGGGTTCATACTTCACGCCCGCGAAGATTTCCATACCCGAAAGCATGGGTTGCATCAAAACGGCCGTGGTATCCTTGATCTTAATCATACGTTCAAATTCACAACGCACCGTGGCCGCATCCTTCACGTTGAGCACCACTCCGCCCACATCCGACTTATGCACGGGGCCCACCACTTTCATCACCAGAGGATACCCCAGTCTGTCGGCGGCCCCTACCGCTTCTTCGGCCGAGCGCACCACCGCTTCGCCCGCACGGGGTACACCGCAGGAATCCAAAAGAATCTGTATCTGACCGGGGTCGAGATAACCATCGGGATTCTGTTCGATAACCCTACGGATGGCGGCTTTATCCACACCGTCCATGCCGAGGCTGTCGTCTTCGGGACAAGGGGTATGGAACACGCGGCCCAAAGCGGAACCGAAAACCACTTCATCGGCAAAGTTCACATGGTTCTTGCTCAAAAACTCATCGATTTCCTCTTTGGCGGTAACTACAGCCGGAAGCACGGGATAAATGGGTTTCCTGGAGGTCTTCATCTTTTCATCCAAGAGTTTGTACACATCGAAAATCCGTGTCAGGCCCGGCGTTCCGAAAATCACCACCATGGCGTCTATTTCATCGAAATCGTTGTTGCAGGCATCGATGATGAGCCCCAGATGTTCGGCCGTACCGGTAGCCAGAAAATCGATGGGATTGGACACCGAAGAACCGGGGAAAAGCTTTTCCTTGAGCGGAGCGGCCTTGAGGGGGTCTATCCCGGGCACGTTCAAACCGGCTTTGGAAAGCGCATCCGTAAGCATCACCGCCGGACCGCCGGCATGCGTGATGATGGCGATATTCTTGCCTTTGAGCGCGGGCAATTGGAAAATGGAGGCCACCGTCATAAGGTCTTGACGGCCATAGCAACGCACAATACCGGCTTTACGGAAAAGGGCGTCCACGGCCACATCGGAGGAAGCCAAAGCTCCCGTATGTGAAGTAGCCGCACGGCTTCCGGCTTCGGAAGAGCCGGCCTTTACGGCGGCGATGCGGCACCCTTTGCCGATAAGGGAACGGGCGTGTCGGAGCAGTTTCTGCGGATTGCGGATATTCTCGATATAGAGCAGTTTGACATGCGAACTGGTCGCAGGGTCGAAGGTTTCATCCAGATGTTCCAGAATTTCTTCCACGCCCAATTGCGCGGAATTACCTACGGCAAAGATATTGGCGAAGCGCAGGCCCGCCGGAATGGCCGATTCAAGGATGAAAACACCCGTAGCGCCGCTGCCGGTGATAAAGTCGCACCCCTGCGGATCGTACTCGGGAATGGGAGTGGTGAAGATGCTGTGATGATGCGCGGTGAGGATTCCGGTGCAGTTGGGGCCGATCAAGGCGGCGCCAACTGCATTGCAATACCCTACAATCTGGTCTTCCAGACGTTTTCCCTCATGACCTTCTTCGCCGAAACCGGCCGAAATGATGATGACAGCCCTTGTGCCCTTTTCCTGTGTAAGCACCTGCACCGCTTCGGGCGCAAACTTGGCGGCCACCGCAATCACGGCCAGATCCACTTGCGGCAAATCCCGCACATTGCGGTAACAGGGCAAGCCCTGAATCGTATCCGCTTTGGGGTTGACGGTGTAGACAGGTCCGGCAAACTTACCGTCCACAATATGCTTCACAATCTTCCCTCCGGGTTTGGAGGTGTCGTCGGAAGCCCCGACCACGACAATCGACTTGGGTTTGAAAAGTTGTTCTGCTATCATCTTTGTTGTTTTTTCATTAAAAAAAATGCAAACACCCCACTTGCCCAACGGCAGGCAGGGTGTTTACGGAAGCCGTGGGTTTGTCCGCAACCCTATCGCCCGGCATCCTATCTGTAAATTTTGGCCTCTATTTCGCCTTTATGCAACATATAGGCGTTCATGGCCAAGGCTTTCATTTCATCTTCGCCCGGATATACGAACACCGGGGCGATAAAGGAAACGCGCTCTTTTATGGCTTCCACGAAATCCTTACCACGGGCTATGCCTCCTGTAATCAGAATCGCATCCACCTTGCCCTTCAACACGGTAGCCTGCGCACCCACTTCTTTGGAAACCTGATAAATCATCGCCTGTTCAATCAAGGCGGCTTTTTCATCGCCGGCCTTTACACGCAATTCCACCTCATAAGCATCGTTGGTGCCCAGATAGGCTACATAACCGCCCTGTCCGCATACCATCTTGCGAAGTTGCGCCTGCGTATATTTACCGCTGAAACAAGCGTCGATAAGGGCACCGCAAGGCAGACTGCCGCTCCGTTCGGGACTGAATGCGCCGTTTCCGTCCAGACAGTTGTCTACGTCCACGGCTTTTCCCTGACGGTGGGCAGCCACACTGATACCGCCACCCAAATGCACCACAATCAGATTCAGGTCTTCGTATTTCCGGCCATGTTCTTTGGCATAGGTACGGGCGATGGCTTTCTGGTTCAATGCATGGAAAACCGAAACGCGGTCAAAGGCGGGATGCCCGGTGATACGGGCCACATCGTCCAGTTCATCCACCACCACAGGGTCGGCGATATAAGCCTTGGCCCTCCCGCTCATCTGGGCCAGATCGGCGGCGATCAAACCGCCCAGATTGCTGGCGTGTTTTCCGGTAACACCGGCATGGAGGTCTTTTTTCAAGGCATCGTTCACTTCGTAGATACCCGAAGCCACCGGCTTCACCAAACCACCGCGTCCTACGATGTAGTCGAACTCGGTGATATCCATCTTGGCTTCCTCTCTGAGCACTTGCAGAATCATATCCCGACGGAACTCAAACTGGTCGGTAATCTCGGCGAAAGGCGCGAGTTCTTCCACGCCATGCTTGATATTTTTCTGAAAAACGTTCTGTTCATCTACAAAAACAGCAATCTTCGTAGAGGTGGATCCTGGATTTACGGTCAATACCTTGATAGAGGCCATAAGTCTTTTAAAGTATTTTAGATTAATAAATAAAAAAAGCAGCAAATCCTGCCTTCGAACACGGGCGCAAAAATAATCGGTTTAAGGCAGTTTTACAATACCCGAACCGACAGGAGGACGCATGCTGTCCCTCCGCCAAGACATCCTTTCAGCAAGCCGCCCGGATCGAAAAACAGAAAATCAGATAATTATCAACCCATTAGCCTTTTTTTTCGTACAAAATCCCGATAATTTCAAACTTAAACGTTTATATACTGAAACCATCAGAAAACATAAAATCCCGCTGACATGAAAGAAACGACCTATCCTACCTCCGCCCCGCAAGGGGAAAGCATGCGTCCCGCCGTTCCCGAAAACCAGGCCCAAAACCGCTGGCAGTCCATTTCCCATCGGCTCGCGCTTCCCCTTGTGTTTCCTTTTCTTATGCTTTCCTCCATCCTATTGAGCCTGATGCAGGGCTGAATCAGCTCTTGCGCACATAATGCGGCATATCGAAGGGAATCTCCATCGAGAATTCCACCAAGCCTCGAAAAACACCGTTTTCATACCAAGGCGTTTGATAGATCAGTTTCTTGACACCGTTTTTCTCAATCGTATAGGCATTGCTCTGCGGTTGTTCCAGCATACCTTTAAGTTTGGTACGTGCCGGTTCGGGATGACAGTCCAGCACATTCTTCCCCACCAGACTTTCCATGCCCGGCCTGAGGAATGTCTTGCGGGATTTTCCGTTCATTTCCAGAATTTCACCATCGGTACCGCATACGGTAACGGCCACATTCATCTCTTCAAAGATCTTGTCCATCGCTTGGAATTTTGAATATCAGCGGCAAAGGTACAAAAAAGCGCCGCCCCTTCCCCATCCATTCCCTTAATCCTAACCGGCGGATACATGCATTCCCAGCAAACAAGAGAATCATACCGGCACGGCATTCCCTATGGATTTAATCACTAATTTTGCCGCATGATTGCCTTTCCCGACACGATAAAGGAAACCCTGCGTATCTTGCCCGACCGGCCGGGAGTCTATCAGTATTTTGACGCGGAGGATAATATCATCTATGTGGGAAAGGCCAAGAATCTCAAACGCCGGGTCAATTCCTATTTCAACAAGGAGCAGGAAGGCAAGGTATTGGCATTGATAAAGAAGATAGCCCGCATCGAGTATATCGTGGTGGATACCGAAAACGATGCGTTGCTGTTGGAAAACAACCTGATTAAACGCCACAAACCCCACTACAACATACTGCTCAAAGACGACAAGACATATCCCTGGCTCTGCCTTACCCACGAAAGATTCCCCCGGCTTTTCGCCACCCGCCGCCATATCCCGAACGGAAGCCTTTATTTCGGTCCTTACCCGTCGGTAAAGATCATGAATACGCTTTTGGAGCTGATTCACGATATCTATCCATTACGCAGCTGCAAACACAACCTGTCTGAAGAAGCCGTGAAATCCGGCAAGATACGACTCTGCCTGGAATACCACATGAAACGCTGCGCCGGTCCTTGCCAGGGACTGCAATCCGCGGAAGAATATGAATCGCAGATAGATCAGATAAAGACACTGCTGCGCGGGCACATCAAACCCGTGCTGCAAACGTTATACCAACAGATGTTGCAAGCTTCCGACGCACTGGATTTCAAAAAGGCGCAGCTTCTCAAAACCAAACGGGAACTTTTGCTGCGTTATCAAAGTAAATCTACGGTCATCAACCACTCCATGGGTGATCTGGATGTGCTGGGCACGCATGAGGAATCCGACTGCATCTACTTCAACTACCTGCGCGTGGTTGACGGACGAGTGGTGCAGGCGCACACGATGGAGGTGAAGAAAAAACTGGAGGAGAAACCGGCCGATCTCCTGGAAGAAGCCATCTGCGAGTTCCGGGAGAAATACAGGAGCGAGGCTACCGAAATCATCCTGCCCTTTGAACCCGACTTCGCGCTCAAAGATTTACACTACATCGTGCCCAAGGCCGGTGAAAAGAAAAAGTTGCTGGAACTTTCCGAGCAGAACATCCGCTATTTTATCCTGGAAAAAAACAAGCGCATGGATCTGGTGGATCCCGACCGGAGAAGCAAGGACATGCTGATGCAGATGCAAAAGATATTGGGAATGCAGAAACTACCCGTCCATATCGAATGTTTCGACAACTCCAATTTCGAAGGCGCCTATCCTGTAGGGGCCATGACGGTGAGTAAAAACGGGAAACTGTCCAAACGGGATTACCGTCATTTCAATATCAAGACGGTGGAAGGCCCCAATGACTATGCCACGATGGAAGAAGTGTTTCTACGGCGGTACGGACGGCTTAAGGAAGAGGGGCAGCCGCTGCCGCAGTTGGTCATTGTGGACGGGGGCAAAGGGCAGTTGACGTCCGCTTACAAAAGCCTGAAGACATTGGGGCTGGAGAATGAGATATTTCTGATCGGAATCGCCGAAAGGCTTGAAGAGATTTACAAACTCGGCGACCCCTACCCCTTGCTGTTGGACAAGAAATCGGAGGTCTTGAAACATATCCAGCTCCTACGCGACGAGGTGCACCGCTTCGGCATCACCCATTATCGAAAACGTCATCAGAAAGGATTGATTTCAACCGAATTGACCCAAATAAAGGGCATCGGAGAAGAAACGGCGATGCTCCTGTTGCGCAAATTCCACTCGGTGAAACAAATCCGGACACTGCCGAAAGAACGTTTGCAGGAAGTGGTCGGAGCGGCAAAAGCCGCCTTGGTGCATCGTTATTTTCACGCGGAACAGACCGATGCAGAGGCCTCGGAAAGCAACGCCCCGCAATAAGATTACGTCCATGTCCAGACTCTATATCTACCATCATTCCTGTTCGGAAAACCGCAAAGCAAGCAAAGAAGCCGGTATGGATTTCCTTCAGAAGCGGCTGCAAGCCGAAACCGGCGCTGAATTTCCTCCCCGAATGGCCCGGAGTGAAAAAGGGAAACCCTTTCTCCCCCAATATCCAGAACTGTGCTTCAACCTCAGCGATTCGGGCGGTTACATCGCCTTGGTCTTCAGTTCCACGCCCATCGGCATCGACCTTGAAACCATTTCTCCCCGCCCTTATCAGAGCGTATTGCCACGCTGGTTTCTCGAATCCGAATACCGTTTTCTTTCCGACAGCGAACCGGAACGGGAACTATGCCGTTTCATCCATCTCTGGACCTGCAAGGAGAGCCTGCTCAAGCACATCGGATGCGGGCTGGGAGCCGAAATGAAAGAACACCCCCTGCATTGGCGGAAACCGGCAGAAAACGCCGAAGCGGAGGCGTACGCCTTTTATCGGGAACGGGAACTTGTATTCGACAGCCTATTGATACAAAACGGGCGTATCCGGCCATGGAAAGCCGAACACGCCCGTCCGGGGAATCTAATCTGTACGGTCTGCCGTCAAAAAGACGAAGCCCCCGTTTCGGAAATCATCACTCTTGAGGAGCCTGCTGTCCCAAAAGAAAGGTTTTGATGTAATATTCGAGTTGTTCTTTAGGCAATACACCCGCCTGCATGGCCGGTTGCCCTTCTTTGGGAACAAACAACAAGGAAGGGATGCTCTGGATGCCGAACGCGGCCGACAGTTCCTTTTCAGCGTCTACGTTCACTTTGTAGATATCTATCTGGCCGGCATATTGGGCCGCCAACTCTTCCATCACCGGCGCCAACATCTTGCAGGGCCGACACCAATCGGCATAGAAATCAATCAGACAAGGTTTGTCTCCCTTGAATTTCCATACATCCGGATGGGCATGGTAGTCGTGTATCTTGGCCAAAAAGTCGGCCGTTGTCAACTGCTGCACCGCCGATACCTTTTCGGATTCGGCCGATGCCGTACCAGCCGGCGCTTTAGCGGAACAGGCTTCGGTAAGCCCCAGCATACAGACTATGAGTCCGAATAAAAAAACTTTTTTCATTTCTCTTTCTCTTTTATAGCCTTACACGGCCACATTGAAATCACGCAAAGCATCGTTGAGCGTGGTTTTGGTATCGGTAGAAGCTTTCCTTTTCCCGATAATCAACGCGCAGGGCACATGGTAAACCCCGGCGGGAAAGTTTTTGGGCACCGTACCCGGAATCACCACCGATCGAGGGGGGATCCACCCCTTGTACTCAACGGGGTCGGATTGGCTTACATCAATAATCCGGGTGGAACGCGTCAGACACACATTGGCGCCGACAACAGCCTCTCTACCCACATGCACACCTTCCACGATAATACATCTGGAGCCGATAAAGCAATGATCTTCTATCACCACAGGATTGGCCACCACAGGTTCCAGAACCCCGCCTATACCCACGCCTCCGCTCAGATGCACCTTCTGGCCTATCTGGGCGCAAGACCCCACGGTAGCCCATGTATCCACCATGGTGCCGCTTCCCACATACGCCCCGATATTGACGTAAGATGGCATCAGCACCACGCCCGGCGCAAGAAAGGCACCGTATCGGGCCAATCCATGGGGCACCACACGCACCCCTGCCCCGGCAAGATTTTTCTTGAGCGGAATCTTATCGTAAAATTCAAAAGGCCCGATCTCCATCACCTGCATTTTCGCCAATGAGAAATACTGCAACACGGCTTTCTTGACCCATTGGTTTACAGTCCAAGGCGATTCGGCCTCGCTGTCTGCGTTGGCCGAGGCCAGCGGTTCGGCCACCCGCAGTTTTCCCTGGTCCAAAGCAGCCACTACCTCCCGCACCGCTTCGGCATACGCGTTCTGAGAGAGCAATGCGGGACTTTCCCAAGCCTTCTCTATGTATTCCTTAAGTTCCACGATATGATACGAAAAGGCTTCTATTTGAGATTTTCAACCACTTCCAGGGCCTTTTCAAAATCAGGAAGCTGCGTTACTTCCTTCACATATTCCACATAAGCCACCTTGTCGTCTTTATCCACCACCACGATGCCGCGGCTCAACAGCCGGAGTTCCTTGATGACAAAGCCGTATTTGTGTCCGAAATCCAACTCCCTGTGATCGGAACAAACATGTACCTTATCTATTCCGGCCGCTCCGCAGAAACGTCCCAAGGCAAACGGAAGGTCGCAGGAAACGGTCAGGATTTCCACACCGGGATGGGAAGCGGCCTCTTTGTTGAACTGGCGTGTCTGGGTATCGCAAACAGACGTATCGATGGAAGGAACCACCGAAATGATACGGACCTTGCCTTTGTAATCGCTCAGTTTCACCGGGCTCAGATCCGGAGCCAGAACCGTGAAATCCTGTGCAGTATCCCCTTTTTGCACCATCGTGCCTTCCAATGTAAGCGGATTCCCCTGCATGGTGATGACGCCTTTGTTTTCTTGCATGGCTATTTGATTTTTAAGTGTTTCTATTCTTTTTCAATGTAGTTTCGAACCCGAAACCGAAAACAAAAATAAACATTTCCCGATACAGATTTCTATCCTTATCTTTGGCTTCGTGAAAATCAAAGCCGCATGAACAAAAAACAAGCATTGGTAAGCCTTATCATGGGCAGCACCTCCGACTATCCGATTATGGAAACCGCAGCGAAATTCCTGAACGAACAGGAGGTTCCTTTCGAAATTCTGGCTTTCTCGGCACACCGCACCCCGATGGAGGTGGTGGATTTTGCCCAGAATGCGGAAAGCCGGGGCGTCCGCGTCATCATCGCCGCCGCCGGTATGGCCGCCCATCTTCCCGGCGTGATTGCCGCCCTGACACCGTTGCCCGTGATCGGCGTTCCCATAAAATCAAGCATAGAAGGTATCGACGCGGCTTTTGCCATCATGCAGATGCCCCCGGGCATACCGGTAGCCACCATGGCCATCAACGGAGCCCTCAACGCCGCCATCCTTGCCTTGCAGATTCTGTCGACAGGCAGCGATGAAACGGCTGTGTTCTACAAAAAGAAGGTGAAAGACTACCGCAACGGACTGAAAGAAAAAATCCGGAAAGCGAACGACGACCTCAAGGAGGCCGCATTCCCATATCGCGTAAAATAATGATCTATATAGAATAGCGAAATTTTAAAGGGTAAAATCCCGATAAACCGGAAGTTGTGCGTTATATCTTATACCTGCGCTGCCATTCAGGCAGGTAATGATTATGCGCCAAGGATTCTTACCCTTTTTCCTTCTGGGGATCTTTCTCATTCCCTTATCGGATTTGCGGGGACAGGAAGATTTTCTGTTGCCGTTTTCCCTACAAGCCTCCCTTGCCGATGCTCCTGCCATAAACGGCCTTTCTACCCGTTATCCGGCACTGCCGGCACTCTTTCCTGAAAGCACCGGCAGTTTCGGAGGCGCTTTTGCCCGCTATGGCTTTATCAAGGAAAACGGAACATATGGTTTAGGTGCCTGTTTGCAGAAAAGCCGCAACGCATGGCTTTTCCACTACCTCTATCAAGGATTTTCGCTCTGGCACCGGCAAGATGCCGGCATCGGCTATGCCCGGCATCTCCTGCCCGGACTTGCCGTCGGCGCAAGCCTCAGTTACCGCACCGGCAGCAAAATCGAAAACCGGAAAAGGGAAAGTTTGCTGGAAATAAACCTTTCAACAGCTTTCAAAACCGGTATCTGGGCGATAGGAATCGATTTCCGCCAGCCCGTAGCCCTTTATTCCCTACAAAAAAAGGAATGGAACCGCGCCCTCTCCCTACATGTGGGAATTGCCTGCCACATCTTTAAGCAACTGCATGCCGGCATTGACCTCTACAAGGATTTACGCTATCCCTTACAAGGCGGCCTGAGTTTCGGATATACGATCGGAAATCTGTTCTTGATTTATGCCCAGGCCCGTATCAATCCCTCTTCCTACAAATTAGGGCTGGCCTTTACCGGCAAGCGGATCAATGTGGAAATCGCCGCCGCCTACCAACATCCGCTCGGCTTCGAAAGCACGGCGGGCATCACATGGAAACCGAATCTGTTCCGATCCCAAACATCCCGCCGATGACACCTTTCCTCTCCCTTCTCCTGATTTGGACAAGCATTTCCCGGATACCCGACACGACCGCCCTTTGGCGTGAAGAAGAGGCCTTGCGCTCCATGGAACTTATTTTGGAAGACTTGTTGGAAGAAGCGCCCGAAGAATACGCCGAAACCTTGGCCGAACGGCAAGCCTACCGGGAGCGTCCGATCAACCTCAACAACACCGATGCCGACCGTCTGCGACAACTGCACATTCTGGACGAATGGCAGATTCAAGCCCTGCTTCACTATCGGGAAAGCTATGGAAAAATCGTACGGCTGGAAGAACTGACTGAAAACGTAAAGGGCTTTTCCGGCCAGACACTCGCCTTGCTGCGCCCTTTCGTATGCTTGGGCGAAAGCGGAGAGAGGCCGGCATCAGGCGGAAAAAACTTCGGAAAACACCGCATGCTGGCCCGCTACGGAAGAACGCTGGCCCTATCCAAAGCCTATACCGAACACAAATACGCCGGATCGCCCGACCAATATCTGCTGCGATACACCTTTGAGCGTCAGGACAGATTCCGCTTGGGGCTTGCTGCAAAAAAAGGTGCGGGCGAGGCTTTCGGCAAACAAGGATTCGATTCCTATGCCGGCTACCTTGCCTTCAAGCAAGGCTTACTTAAAAACCTGGTGGCAGGCACCTATCGCATCGACTGGGGTTTCGGCCTCAATGTCCACACCTCAGGCAATTTTTTCGGAGAGCTCTCTCCTGATATGCTGACCGCTAACGGACAAGGCATCCGCCCCTATGCCTCCGGAGCCGAATACGGATATCTGCAGGGAGTGGCCGCCGAAATCAAACTACCCCGCCTATGGCAAGCCGGCTTTTTTTATTCCAACCTCAAACACGATGCCACCTTATCGGCCGTACCCCTCAATACGGCAGAAGAAAACGCCTTTTTCGACCATGTGCGCACCTATCCCGAAACAGGCTATCACCGCACGGCTTCCGAAATCGCGGGCAAAAACGCCGCACGTCAACAGATTTGTGGCCTGAACCTCGAAAAAGCCTTTGCCTCCTTCCATATCGGACTTATCCTCTCCGCTTACCAGACGGGAGGCATTTACACCCCCGACCTTCGTCTTTCCAACTTCGAACAGACTGTCTTTTCCTCGCTTCCACCCTCTCGCGGCGCAAATTTTTCGTTGTACTACAGATGGTTGGTAAAACAACTGCATTTTTACGGAGAGGCAGCCCTCTCCCACTCCGCCGCCCCCTCTTTTCTGCAAGGGTTGCAATGGAAACCCTCCGAACTGTTTGCCCTTTCAGCCCGATACAGCTACCACGCGGCCGGTTATTATGCCGCCTACGCGGCCGTGCCCAATCCGCGCCCACCCGACCGGACGCATCCCGGTACCGAAAAGCACGAATTTTCATGGCAGGGGAAAATTTCGTTGCCGGCCGGTTTCCGGCTTGATGTATCAGGTAAGGAAACCATCGAAAGCCGAAACCAGGGTTTTGCCCTGCGCACAAGCCGAATCGGGGCCACCCTGTCGTTGAACAGACGACCTTTTTCCTGCTATCTGCGGTTCCGTAACGAACATACCAAAAGCCGCAACGGTTGTTCCTTACGTCTCAACCTTGCCTACCGTATGCCTTTCGGCCTCTTGGGGGAAAGCCGTTTGGAGACGCGCGATTTCGGCAAAGGGATGCTGTTGCTTCAGGATCTGGGCTACGCCTTGGCCTCCGGCTTTTTCCAATGCCGCCTGCGTATGGCCCTTTTCCAGACCCAGGGCTACGACCACCGCATTTACGCCTACGAACACGACCTGCTGTACGCTGCCTCTTCTCCGGCCCTCTACGGCAAAGGCATACGGTTCTGCCTCCTGCTTAAAGGCAACCTGCCCAAAGGTTTCACCCTTGAGCTCAAATACGCCCACACGCTGATGGATGGCGTTCAATCGATGGCAAGCGGGGACAATCTCATACAAGGATTCCTAAAACCGGAAATCAAGGCGCAACTGCAATATAAATTCTAAGCGCCATCCATCTTACTGCGGACAAAAAAAAGGGCGGTTGCCAAGCAACCGCCCTTTTTCGAGGCAAAGCCCCGGGATCAATCATCCCACTCCTCTTCCATTTCGGCCGGATCGGGTCCCAGCACTACCCGTACGTACACCATCTTGCCAAAATATTTCCTGGCGGCTTTCCGCACTTTCTTGGCCGTCATACCGGCGGCAATCTTAGCCTGAGCCTCAGGTGTCAGGCGGTTGAGATCCCCGCCACAGTAATCAACGTTCTTCATGGCCCTCAGCCAAAACGCGTTTTGTTTGCTCTGGCTTTCAAAATTCCGCTTGCTGAGTTCCCGCACTTTCTCCATATCCACTTCCAAAGGTCCTTGGTCCATGATGCGTTTCATTTCCGCCATCACCGCGGCCGTAAGGTCATCGGCCCGCTCCGGATCGCATCCGAACATTACCATAAACGTTACCGAACCCTCGGGATAGGGACTCAGTTCGATTTGCAACATCGGGCTGTACACCCCGCCCATTTCTTCCCGGATGGTTTCCAACATCTTTATTTCCATCACTTCCTTGAAATAGCGCAAGGCGTCTCTATCCTCAACGTTCTTCCAGTCAAGCGGCGCCGTAAACACAATCCCCACCATGCCTTGTTCATCGGAGCCTTTCTCCACCTTTATGTCTTCTGTCCGGGTGCGGAACGGCATCGAACGGTCTTTCCATTCCGGCCGGGTTCCCTTTGCCGGCAAAGAACCGATATAGGTCTCGAGCATCGAGAGGAATTCCTTCGCGTTTACATCGAAGTTCCCCACCATATAATAGCGGAAAGCGCCCGGATCGGCAATCTGACGGCAATAAAAGTCGTAAACCTTGTTGCTGTCGATAGAGGCAAGTTGTTCGGCCGTGGGAATCACGATAGTGCGCGGATCATGGTTGGATGCCAGTTTGCTCAAGGTATCCATAAAGAAATACATCGGGCTGTTGCCCAGAAACCGGATTTGGCTGCGCAGACGGGAAATCACCGATTCGGCCGCACGGTCATCCTTCCGGGGCGCGGTAAAATTCAGATAGTTGAGTTGCAAGAGGGTTTCAAAATCCTTTACCGAGCTGTTGGCCGAAATCTCTGTGGTAAGATCGCCTATCACCACATTGTACGACAGATTCTTGCCCGTAAGCCGCTTGCTGAGGGCCGTATGGTCGAACTGGCCCATACCCGACTTATCCTGAATGACGGAAGCGAACATGGCGTTCACATATTCATCATCCTCCACCGTTGAAGTACCGCCATCGGCATAAGCGAACATCAGGATTTCATCGGCTTTGTAGTCGGTTGATTTCAAGGTTACGGGAATACCGTTGGAAAGCGTTACCCGCACGACACCCTGATCGGGATTCAACGTTTCCACCCGGATGCCGTCGGCTTCCCGCAGGGGAAGTTCCAGAAGAGGTTCGGTACTTACCTTATCTTCATACGGTTCCACTTCCACCTCTTTCATCTGTTCATAAATGGCTTTCAAGACGTCTTCCGACGGCACTTCCACACCATCTTTTTCGGGGCCGCTGGCAATCACTACCATATTGCGGTCGGTAATCTTGTTCTGGATATAGGCGCTCACCTCTTCCAAGGTGATGCCGGGCAAGAGGGCTTGTGTAAGCGCGTATTCAGCAGCGATGCCGGGCGCGGCCTGCCCTCTGAGAAAATGATTCACATACTCGGTGGCCAAATCGTTGGAAAGCGCATTGGCCTCTTCGTTCTTGAGGTTTTCCATTCCCGCCATCAGGCCTTCCTTGGCTCGGTCGAGTTCGGTCTGTACGAAGCCGTAGCGGTCAACTCGCGCCAATTCCTGCAACAACAGCGCGAAAGAAGCCTCCATCATATTGGGCTTCGAAACCACAGTCGCCGCCAGAATATCGGTATTGCGCACAATCGCACCCGACCCCATCTGCGCCATCACCATCGGGCATTGGGGGGATTGGGCCAGTTCCTGAAAACGCATTCCCATCATGTGCGACACCAGATTATCGATAAGCATATCGCGATAGTCGCCTACCGTAGACAGTTTCCGGTGAGGGAACTTGATGTAGATTTCAATCGAAGAAGAAACCGCTTCCGGATCGGTAGCCACCGTGAAGATAGGTTCATCGTTATCGGGAATCGTTACGTTCACACGTTCTTTCGGATGGGCCGGGTTCTTAATTGAAGCGAAATGTTTTTTCACCATCGATTCGGCTTTGTCCGGATCGATATTGCCCACCACGACAACCGCCTGTAGGTCGGGACGATAAAAATCACGGTAGAAAGCACGGATTTGATCGGGCTTGAAGGTTTTGAGATTCTCCACCGTCCCGATGGGAAGCCGTTCTGCATAGAGCGAATTGCCGAAAATCACCGGCAGCACTTTTTTGCGGATACGGTCGTCGGCACCCAGTCCCATTCGCCACTCTTCGATGATAACGCCCCGCTCGTCGTCGATGGCGTCGGTTTCCATACTGGCCTGATGCGCCCAGTCTTCCAACACCTGAAAACCGTTTTCGAGCATACCTTCCTTATCGGTGGGTATTTCAAGCATATACACCGTCTCGTCGAAGGAGGTGAAGGCATTGATATCGCCCCCGAACCGCACGCCCGTTTTCTGCAGGAAGTTCACCAATTCGTTTTTGGGAAAATTCTTGGTACCGTTGAACAACATGTGTTCGGTAAAATGCGCCAGCCCCCGCTGGGCTTCGGTCTCGCAAATAGATCCGGCATTCACGGCCAGCTGTAGCATCACACGGTTTTCGGGTTTTGCGTTCTGGCGGATATAATACCTCAAGCCGTTATCCAATACACCGTAACGCACCCGGGGATCCAAGGACAAAGCCTCTCCATTGTCGGGTGCGGCTTGCGCCCAAAGGCCGGACGTCATGCCGAACATGAGCGTCAGCAAGAAGAAAAATCTCTTTTTCATGTTTTTTATCTTATTGAATTTATATCAACTACAGTTCCAAATCCAAATTAAGGCTTTCTTTGAAATGTTTGATTTGAGGATTGTTTTTCTGCATCTCCTCGTATTTCTCGGTGGGGGTGTATATCATAACGCTTGGTTTGATGCTTTCGTCCACCTCGATGATGAAATGAATGTCGTTGTTGTTCAGTTCCCGGCGAAGATGCTCCAGCACGGTTTTCTGCTGGGCTTCAAGTTCTTCTCCGGCAAAACGGTTGGCCACATGCAGCACGATGGCGTTCTGCTCCTTCACCACCGGACGGGTGCGTGAAAACAAGGCATGACAACGCCCCTGGGTCTGTTCTATCTGCCCCATATACAATTTCCACACGGTTTGAAAAGCCTCTTGGGTAAGCGGCTGCCGAGTTGTGGAGACGGAGGCCGGAACAGGTGCCGGAGAGGCGGATTCTTCCTGCCGGCGGTTGGCCAGATTCTTTAAGGACGTGAGGCTGGTCAGACCGGAGGCGGGCGTTCCGGTAACACGGGCGGGGGCCGCAGGTGGCATCGGCGCGGAGGATATCTTCGGCCTGTCGGCCAAGGAGGGCTGTGCCGGAACGCTCGCCGCAGCCGCGGCCAACTCCGGCTGTGCGGATACGGCGGCATCAGTAGCGACTGCCGCCGATACGGCAGGTGCCGGTACTGCGGCTGCGGCGGAAGGCTCAGCGCCGGGACGGCGCTGAGCCTCCGCCTCCCCCTGCAACGGCGACGGGACCTCCCCACC
>CAMWNM010000020.1 GCA_947175635.1 uncultured Bacteroidales bacterium
TCCCTCGCAGACCATCGGCGTCCGCCTTGCATCCCATCCTTCAAAATCGTTTTTTGGGGGCGAACCTGAAGGCGGTCTGCTGCGTTGGCCGCCTCGGTCTGTTCGGTCACGTACGGAAGTACGCTCCCTCGCAGACCATCGGCGTCCGCCTTGCATCCCATCCTTCAAAATCGTTTTTTTGGGGGGGGGGATCCGGAGGCGGTCTGCTACGTTGGCCGCCTCGGTCTGTATGCGATAGCCGTTTATAAAAGGGAAAGGGCCGGTTCAAAAAGAACCGGCCCTTTCCCTTTTATCGTTTGAAGTTTAGCGTACCCGTATCTCGTACTTGTCGAAGACGATGACTTCGCCGGATCGGATTTTGGCTCTTTTCCGCAATTCGATTTCCCCGTTGCGGCGTACCAGACCGGCCGATACGCATTCCTGCGCCATGCTTCCCGATTCCACCACATCAACGGCTTTAAGAAGTTGGATAAGGGGAATGAAATCTTCCCCTTCGCGTAAATCGAATCCGATGGTTTCCATAAGTGAATTTATTTTCTGGCGGTGTAAAACAAGTCGAAACAGGCCTCCGTATCTTGACTGTAGAAATAGTCCTCCATCACGATGGATTCCACGAGTCCGTTACCCTTTTTAAGCAGTTTCACACGATTGATACGGTTGAGTATATCATAGGGGATGCGCAACATCCAGCGCGGGGCGCGGTGTTGCAGGTCAAGAAAATCGAAACGCGTAATGGCCTCCACCCCTTTCCGGTTGTTTTGGTAGTATTCCATGATTTTTTCGTTGCCGGTTATGCCGCCGGCGCATATTTCACCAAAACGGGCGGAGATCAACCTATGGAATTCATCGGGCGTGTATTCCCTGATGTGAAAAGGATTCCGGGTGAGCGACATGCTTTTGTTGGGTGTGGAAAGGATAAGCATGCCGCCAGGTTTGAGCACGCGGTACATTTCTTCCACAAGTTCCTTGTCTTTCTTGATGTGCTCGATTACCTGAAAGGAAACCACGCAGTCGAACATGCTGTCTTCAAAGGGGATTGGCGGAACGGTGGCTCTCGTAAAGTGGATTTTTCCCGCTGATCCGGCATCGATAGGGGAGGCATAGCGGTCTATCGTGAAGAATGCTTCCGCTTTCGGGGCGAGGATATGCGCTCCATAGCCCATACCGGTACCTATTTCGAGTACTTTTCCCCCTATTTTCTCCGCGGCCAGACAATAGGCGAGTTTGGAACGTTGAAACACGAAATTGTCGGACATCTCTTCCGAAACCCGCTCGGCGGTCTGAATCTTCTTTGCCATGACAGTGTTGCGTTTTCCGGCAAAAGTACATAGAAAAAAGGCACGCCCGTCATGAGGTGGTTGCTTTATTGCCGGTTTGCACGTTTTGATATCCATCTGGGATATGTTTTCGTTGGGGAAGCGGGCGTTCGGATTTTTCTCCCGCCGGCAAAGGGGGGCGACTGCTGGAAAAAAGATTGCTTTCTGCGGGCATACTTGGATGCCTGCGGCGGATTCCTGGCGATGTGATGTATGGTAGGCAATAGGTCAGGCCTTGATTTATACGGATTATGGATATGAACCCAAAATACCTGAAAAGGTTTTCTTAATCCGATGGAAGATGCCTATTTTTGCTATCGTTGTTTCAATATTAAGCAGACGTGATGGAAAAAAACAGGAAACGCCTGGGTGTGGTGGCGGCGATGGATAAGGAATACCTTTTGCTCAAGGAGTTGTTGGATAATCCCAAGGAGGAATCGATAGCGGGTTTCCGTCTTTGTACGGGAACTTCGGGCGGCAAGGAGATATGCCTGATGAAATCGGGTATCGGCAAGGTGGCAGCCGCCACGGGTATCAATCTGATGAAATACAGATATGCGCCCGAAGCTGTTATCAACTCGGGTGTGGCAGGCGGGATGCGGGAAGACTTGCAGGTAGGAGAGATTGTTGCCGGCACGCATTGCGTGTATCATGACGTGGATTGCGGTACGGGCAACGAATACGGACAGGTACAGGGCTTTCCGGCCCGTTATGCGGCGGATGCCTGTTTGCTTGCCGCCGTGAAACGGCAACAAGTGAAGGATGGGTTGATCTGCACCGGCGATCAGTTCATTCAAGACCCCGGACAATTGGAATCCATCAGAAGGCATTTTCCCGAAGTGACGGCGGTCGATATGGAAAGTGCGGCCATGGCGCAGGTGTGCCATATTTGGCAGATACCTTTCCTGTCGTTGCGTATCATCAGCGATACCCCTGGCAGAAAAGCCGATAACATGGCGCAATACAATGATTTTTGGGAACTTGCGCCGCAAAGGAATTTCGCGGTATTGAAAGACCTGTTGGCCGCCATATAGGGCATATACCGGTCGAAAAGGGGGAATGGCTTTTAAGGCGGCATCGTTCAAGATTTGGAAGGCGCAATCTCCCGGACAAGGCGTGAACGATTGCAAACGCCTTGAATATTCCACAATGTCAATAGTTTACCGACAAAAAAAGCCGTATGGGAATCATACGGCTTTGATTTTTTTGAGATTTTTTTGTGATTCCGGAGCGATTCGAACGCTCGACCCACAGCTTAGAAGGCTGTTGCTCTATCCAACTGAGCTACGGAACCAATTGAGCAGCGAGCGCAAAGACTGAGTGAAACTCAGTCTTTGCTGAGGGTGGAGCGGGAAAAAAGTCGAATTTATTCGAACTTTTTTCCCGCTCCACCCTCAACTCGGCAAAACCTCAGGTACAGAGTCTTTGCCGAGTCGCGAGAATGGTCGGTTTTAAACCAACCTTGTATGTCAAACACAAAGACTCAGTACCTGAGTCTTTGCCGAGTCGCGAGGATGGTCGGTTTCAAACCAACCTTGTATGTCAAACACAAAGCCTCAGTGTCAGAGTCTTTGCCGAGTCGCGAGGATGGTCGGTTTTAAACCGGCCGGACAAAGTGGCCAAAAAGCGGGCAAAAGTAGCGTTTTTCTACGTCATTTACAAATTTCGCCATCTGCGGTCCGCATCATGGCAAGTTATGCAAACAACGCCGATACCCGCTTTACCACATCGTCTTTGTCGGGATTAAGCGGGAAAGTGATGGAGGGTTGCAGATACCACAACTGCTTGCCTTGCTGGAAACGTTTTTCTCCGCCTCCGGTAATGTTCAGCATCACCACGTCGTCGGGGTGCACCGTTCTTTCCTGAACCGATTCCATCAATGCGTGCAAGGCCACGCCGGCTGCCGAATAGATATCCACCCCTTCGGTTTCCAGAAACAGACGTTGCGCCGCTTCCGCCTGGGCGTTTGAGACTTTGAAGATATTGCCCCCGGTGGCTTTCAAGGCATCGTAAAGTCCGCCGGCAAGGCTGTAAGGCGGTTTGCGGTTAGACAACACCTTGGCGTTGATCGACTCCGCATCCCGACGCGCCTGTTCGTCATCGTAGGGCAGCATGGCACGCGAATCGGCTTTCCATGCTTCATACATAGGAAGAAACGGAGCATTCTGAGACACCATCAGTTTCATCAGATTCTTGCCGAAACGGCCGTCTTCAATCAGTCGGAGATTGGCTTCCCAGGCGGCGATGGCACCGGTTCCGCTACCTACCGCCTGAAAATAGAAATCAGGAATCCTGCCGATATGCGTAACGGCAGAAAGCACGGTAGTGCCCATACCGTCGCGGCGTGCGATATTCTTGGCACCGCCTTCGGCAAGAAAGCGCTCGGAACTCAACACAAGATTGCTCAAGTGGATGGCATCGAAATAATCGCCCCCTTTTTCGGCGGCAATCAGTTTCACACATTCATTGAGGGGAGATTCAAACCAGAGGGCATCAAGATTGTCGGCCGGAACACTCAGCAACAAGGGAATATGGTTGTCGGAACACACCTTGGCAAAGGCCCGGGCCGTATTGCCGGCAGAAGCAACCACCAATATCCGGTCGCATCCGGCATCCAGACGTCCGCATACCGAATAGGCTTCCGTTTCCTTGAAGGAACAGGTACTCATTTTTGCCCCGATTTCGGGAAAGTAACCGCTGAAAGTGATATAAAGATTGCTCAACCCCAACTTTTGGGCAAGTTTTTCGCTCTTATAGGTTACGGGGGCGCATGAGCCTTGCAACATACGTTTTATCGGCAACCAATCGGCAAAACGATAAATGCCGAAGCCGGCATCTTTGGGTTCCAGCTGTTTCTTTGCGTAAAGGGCGCGAATCAAGGACGGACTTTTCTCTTCGGGATCATCGATTACCCAACCCGAGTCTTTGAACACACGTCCGGAAGCAATGGTCTGAAGCTCGTATCCGGTAGCTTTGAAAGTTTCCATAAAAAAATCTTTAATGGCGTTTATGTAGATAAAAAGCAATTGGTAGAGAGGAAACTGCACCTCTCCACGCAAGCGCGTTTCCTGCAAAACAATTTCAAATATAGCGTTTTTTTTTCGTTTTATCTCTATCTTCGCTCATCAAAAGCTACGCTTATGGCCGATTACTTTCAGCATCCCACTTCGGTGGTGGATTCTCCCTGCAAGATAGGGGCCTGTACCAAAATATGGCATTTCAGTCATATCATGGCCGGTTGTACGATAGGAAAAAATTGCAATATCGGTCAAAATGTGGTTATCTCACCCGATGTGGTGCTGGGAAACGGGGTAAAGATTCAGAACAATGTGTCGGTCTATACCGGTGTGGTCTGCGAAGACGATGTTTTTCTCGGTCCATCCTGCGTGTTTACCAATGTGCTGAATCCGCGCAGCGCCATAGAAAGGAAAGATCAATTCAAGCCTACGTTGGTGAGGAAAGGTGCCAGTATCGGGGCCAATGCCACCATTGTTTGCGGTTGTACCATCGGATGTTATGCCCTGATAGGCGCCGGCAGCGTGGTAACGCACGATGTGCCCGCCTATGCGTTGGTGGTGGGGAATCCTGCACGGCAAAGCGGCTGGGTAAGCGAATACGGTCACAAATTGTTTTTTGACGAGAAAGGCGAGGCTGTATGTGAAGAAAGCGGTCAACGTTACCGTTTATGGCAGGGGAGCGTGAGCCGGATTGAGTAGGGGCATCTATTGCAACAGCATTCTGGCGATGCTTTCGGCATCCAGCCCACAGGCTTTCTGGAGATCGGCTACGCTGCCGTGCGAGATGAATCGGTCCGGCAGTCCGAGCGGAATCAATTCTTGTCTATAGCCGTTCTGTGCCGCGAATTCGCAGACGGCCGAGGCCAGACCTCCGTTTATCATGCCGTCTTCCAATGTAAACACCCGACGGTAACGTGTGAATACCTCGTGTAGAAGACCAGTGTCAAGGGGTTTCAGATAAATCATGTTGTAAAGGCCGAAGTTCTTTTCGGGATGGGTCTTGCGAACCATTTCGATGGCTTTTTTCGCATTGTTTCCGATATGGCCGATAGACAGGATGGCGGTGTCTCCGCCTTCGTAGATACATGCGCCTTTTCCGATAGGTTGTATTTCAAGCGGTGTTTTCCAGCGGGGGGTAACGCCTCGCCCACGCGGATAGCGGATCACAAAAGGCAAGTTGTTCTCTGGCGACTGGGCGGTAAACATCAGGTTCCTCAGTTCCCTTTCGTTCATCGGTGCGCTGATAATCAAATCCGGAATGGGCCTTAGGAAGGCGAGATCGAAAGCCCCGTGGTGTGTTGCCCCGTCTTCTCCCACCAAACCGGCTCTGTCGAGACAGAAAACGACAGGCAGTCTTTGCAACGCCACATCGTGGATGATCTGGTCGTAGGCGCGTTGGGAAAAAGAGGAATAGATATTGCAGAAAGGCACCATCCCCTCCGCAGCCAAGCCGGCGGCAAAGGTAACGGCGTGCTGTTCGGCGATCCCTACATCGAATACCCGCTCCGGCATCTTTTTCATCATCATGTAGAGCGAACAGCCCGTAGGCATAGCTGGCGTGATGCCCACGATTTTCGGGTTCTTTTTGGCCAGTTCGATAATGGTTTTCCCGAACACGTCCTGATATTTCGGCGCCAAGGAAAGATTGATTCCCTCGGGTATCAGTTTGCCGGTTTTGCTGTCGAATTTACCCGGAGCGTGGTAGACGGTGGGCGATTCTTCGGCTTCTTTTAATCCTTTGCCTTTCTTGGTGACCACATGCAGCAATTTAGGGCCCTGTATGGTGCGCAAGTCTTCCAGCACTTCCACCAGCGTATGCAGGTCGTGTCCGTCGATAGGGCCGAAATAGCGGAAATTCATCGCTTCGAACAGATTGCTCTGTTTGGGCGAGATCAGGGATTTTGCCGCCCCTATCATTTTGCTTACAAAGCGCCGGTGGGAATGGTGGCGCGAGGTATTGCCGCCCATCATATCCCATACGCTATTGCGGAAATGGTTGTAGGATTTGGAGGCCGTCATGCGCGTGAAGTACTTGCTGAGCGCACCGCTGCTGGCATCGATCGATATGCCGTTGTCGTTCAGAATCACAAGGATATTACTGTGCGACACGCCGGCATTGTTCAGTCCTTCGAACGCCATGCCGCCCGTCATGGCGCCATCTCCGATAACGGCTATGTGCTGCCGGTCGGTTTCTCCTTTCAAAACCGAAGCGGTGGCCATGCCCAAAGCGGCCGAGATGGAGGTGGAGGAATGGCCGGTTCCAAAGGCATCGTATTCGCTTTCGGACATGGACGGAAAGCCGCTCAGACCGCCGTAGCAACGGTTGGTGGGGAAAAGTTCTTTTCGGCCTGTGAGGATTTTATGTCCGTAGGCCTGATGCCCGACATCCCAGATAATGCGGTCGTAGGGCGTGTTGAACACATAGTGCAGGGCCACGGTCAGTTCTACTGTGCCCAAAGACGCGCCCAAATGCCCTGGATGAGAGGATACTACCTTGATGATATATCCCCTCAACTCATCGGCCACTTGTGCCAACTGATCGGGCGAAAGCTTTTTGAGGTCTTTCGGAAGATGTATTTGATCCAAAAGGTTTTCCACGGCAAGCAAAATCTAAGCGACGGTAAAATCCGGTTGACGGCGTATCCGTTTTTGAAAAGAGGTTGTTTTATAAGCCAAAGGAGAGTCCGTTTTGCAAAAGACTCTCCTTTGATGGAGGGAAAAAGACCGAAGGTATCGGCCGGAAATTTTTATTTGAAGAGACGGCAGGCAAGGTCGGCCACACGGTTGGAGTAGCCGAATTCGTTGTCGTACCAAGCTACAATCTTAACGAAATTGCCGCCCATCACCTTGGTAAGCTGCGAATCGAAAACAGAGGAATGAGGGTTGCCCACGATATCGATGCTTACGATAGGATCCTCGGTGTATTCGATAATGCCTTTCATGGAGCCTTGTGCGGCTTCCTTGATGGCGGCGTTGATTTCTTCGGCTGTTACATCGCGGTTCATTTCGGCCGACAGGTCCACGACCGATCCGTCGGGTGTGGGAACGCGCATGGCAAAGCCGTCCAGTTTGCCTTTGAGATCGGGCAGTACCAAACCTACAGCTTTTGCCGCACCGGTGCTGGTGGGGATAATGGAAACGGCTGCGGCACGGGCACGGCGCAGGTCTTTGTGCTGGGCATCCAATACGGCCTGATCATTGGTGTAGGAGTGAACGGTATTCATGAAACCTCTGCGGATGCCGAATTTTTCGTGCAGTACCTTTACGACGGGCGCCAGGCAGTTAGTGGTGCAGGAAGCGTTGGAAACCAATTTCAGATCGGGGGTGATTACATGCTCGTTCACACCCATCACAACAGTGGCGTCTACATCTTCGGCTTTGTTGGCAGGAGCGGTAAGCAACACTTTTCTTGCCCCGGCGGCCAGATGTTTTTCCATGCCTTCGCGTTTACGGAAAACGCCCGTGGCTTCAATCACCACGTCCACATCGTGCTTCTTCCAAGGAATTTCAGCAGGATCTTTCTGCGCGTAGCAGGGGATGGATTTTCCGTTTACTACGATATGGTCGTTCTCTGTATGTACATCTCCGGGAAATCTGCCGTGAACAGAGTCGTATTTAAGCAGGTGAACCAAGGTGTCCATGGGCATCGTGGCGTTGAAAGCCACTACCTCCACTTCGGGTTTCTGCAACAGATTTCTGAACGTGATGCGACCGATTCGGCCCAAGCCGTTGATGGCTACTTTAATCTTGGACATAATGCAAATTGTTTGTTACGGTTTAAAACGTCGCCGTATTTTGCGCCCAATACGCAACGGCAGCGAAAAACGCTGTAAAGTTACGTAATTTCCACCAATTGTATAAAGCGTCGGGCTCCACTCTTGATTTCCCCGCTTACACAAACTTCGCTTCCCGGCGGAATATCTTGCGGAGGTTTCTCCATTTGGGGAAAATGGCGAAGGGGCGCACGGGGGCATAGCTTGTCAAGACGATAATCAAGGCGCCGATGGCGGCTATCAGCAGCCAGCCGTAGATTTCCTTGAGCGATACTGCCAGGGCTTGTTGTTGCACCATGCCGTAGAGGTTCCCGAGGGGAATATGTGCCGCTTCGGGCTGGGTGGGGGTGAGCGCCGAACCTAACAGGGAAGCGTTTTTGGCGATCGTGTGCCGCAACCATTCGCCGATTAATGCGGGGCCGAGCGTGGCGCCCATTACCGCACCTGTGAAACCGTTGATGGTCAAGGCCTGCGGGAATACGAAGAAATGTAGTCCGCTCTGCACAATCGAAGTCAGAAAAACAATCGAGATCACAACCGATCCGAAACCCCGGAAAAACAGCGGCGCGAACAGACTTTCTTTCTCTATCCCGTAATCGAGCATGAAGTAGAACCAAGCCAAGTAAATGGCGGCAAAGGCAAAACCGATGGCGGTCATCGTCTTGTAGCGCCATTTCTTCAGGGCGAAAGTAACATAGCAGAATCCGCATCCGGCCAGGATACCGATGAAGGCATACAGGTTCAGGTCTATTGCGTTGGTTTCATCAAAGCCGAGAATCGCAAAAGCGTAGGTGTGTTCAAAAACATGCTCGGTCGCTATCAGCGTAAAGAATACGAGATAGACGAGCGTGGCGCGCCGCACGTTGCGGTTTGTCATGGCCTGAAAACTGATATAGGGATGGTGCAGGAAAGAGGCGCGCCAAAGGTTGAGTGCCAGGCAGACGACACCCAATAGCGTTGCCCCGACAATCTCTTCGGATTCCCACCAATCGTAGAAGTTGCCGTAAACGCAAACGAACGTGAAGCAGAGCATGAACACGCTCCACAATCCGGCACCTATCCAGTCGATGCCCAGCAGCGGTATCTGCGGCATCCCCCGGTACGGCTTTACAAACAGGCATACCATCAGCATCATCAACAGCAGCAGGCCGGCCATGAGGTAGTGCATGTATTCCCATTGGGCGAAAAAGGCGGTATAGACGGTGGCGATGCCGCTGAGTTGAATCACGCTGTCCACCACTAAATACACATAACAGAAGAATATCGCCATGTCGCGCACGGGCGTGAGCCAAAGCTGGATGGTGGAATTGCAGGCGAAAGTGGCCTGCATGCGGAAGAAGCCGGCGATGAAGCAGGTGAAAACCAGCACGGGTACGGAGTTTGTGTGGGCGCAGACAAGGGTCGAAACCAGCAATACTGCCCCGCATACGAGCAGGCTGGTGCGGTTGGAGAATCTGAATTTGATGCGGAACATCACGCAGAAGTTGATAGCCATGCCTACCAGAGAGGCATAGCCGGCCATGAGGATATCTTCCTGCATCAGTGCGGTGGAACCCGTCATATCGGAGGCCGCCGCCAGATAGATGCCGCCGGAGAACTGCACCACCAGCACAAAGAAGATGAAAAGCCAGGGTTT
Source organism: uncultured Bacteroidales bacterium (assembly GCA_947175635.1). Taxonomy (GTDB): domain Bacteria; phylum Bacteroidota; class Bacteroidia; order Bacteroidales; family P3; genus Pullibacteroides. Next base: position 9,743 of record CAMWNM010000020.1, read on the forward strand.
GAGCCGGCGCGGGATATAATCGGGAACGTCGGGAATGTTGAAAGGGCCTTGCGGCGCGTGCCAGTCTGCCATATCAGTACTTCACTTCACATTCCACATTCATGCCGGCACGGAGCAGGGCCATGTCGGAGGCCTTGTTGTCCGGAGAAAATTCAATGCGTACGGGAATACGCTGACGTATTTTGACGAAATTGCCCGCCGAATTGTCTTGCGGCAGGAGCGAAAGGCTGGCGCCCGTGGCTTTTGAAAGCGAAACCACTTTGCCTCGGAAAGCGGTGCGGGGAAAGGCATCCACCTTGATATGCACGTCCGATCCCGGCATTATGTGGCGCAACTGTGTTTCCTTATAGTTGGCCGTTATCCATATATCGGCGGCATCCACCACATCGAGCAAGGTCTGTCCGGGTTGAACCAATTGTCCCGTCTGGATTTCTTTTCGGGAGGTAAACCCGTTGCAGGGGGCTGTGATAACGGTGTAGGATAGGTTGAGTTGCGCCGTTTCAAGCAGGGCTTTGGCCAATTCCACACCCGCTTCGTTCTGTGCCGCCCGCTCCCGGCTTTCGGCCATGGCAGATGAAGCGGCCGCATATTGCCGTTGGCAGATTTGATAACGGGCTTTCTTGGCTTCGTAATCGGTTTTCGCCGCATCGTATTGCTGTTTGGTAACGGCTTGCTGTTCCCAGAGTTTCTCGTGCCGGGCCCATTCGGTGGCGGCGTTTTCCATCAGCACCTTGGCTTCGGCAACGGCGGCCTCGCTCACTTCCATGGAAGACGATGCCACGCTGACCCTTTCCCCGGCGGCGCTGTGGCCTGCCGCCGCATTCCGGTAGTCGGCCATGGCCTGCGCCACGCGCAGCCGCATGTCCGCATCATCGATGATGACCAGCGTATCGCCTTTCTTCACGGCTTGATATTCTTCGAAACGGATTTCCTTGATATACCCCTGCACGCGGCTGTTGACGGGAACAATCTGCTGGCGAACTTGCGCGTTGTCGGTAAATTCCACCCTGCCGGGGTGGATCAGTTTGCCGCCAATCCATACGGCGGCGGTAGCTGTTACGGCGAGGGTTAGCGTGTATGACAGTATTTTTTTGCTGCGGTGTCTCATATCTTTCCTGTTGTGAATAAGAGTTTGTAATAGAAATAAAGGATGTCGATGCGGGCGTTGACAAGCTGTTGTTCGGCTTCCAGGCAGGCGTTGGCCGCATCGAGCATATCGGTTATCAAGGCCATGTCGGCTGCATATCGGGTGGAGGTGGTATGGTAGTTGCGTTTGGCCAGTTCCACGCTTTTCTGCTGCGTGTTCAGTGTCCGGTAGGCTTCCATGTAGCGGATATAGTCGGCATGCACGGCCATGGCGATGTTTTGGCGTTCCACGTCTAACTGCTCCACGGCTTTCTGTGTGGAAAGACGGCTTGCGGCCAACTTCCGGTTGCTTTTGTAGAGAGAGGAGAAATTATAGTGGATGCCGAGTCCGACATACCAATAACTGAGATTGCGGTCGATGGGCGGAATCTCCACAAGGATGGGACCGTCGAGCAGCCATGCGGCTTGAACGCCTATCTGCGGCAACCGTTCCGATTTTACCAATGCTTCGGCTTTTCGGCCGATGGCTACGCCTGTTTCGGCAAGTTGAAGAAGGGGCGCGTTTTGTTCGGCTTCGGTTTGCCACCAAGACGGTGTGTTTTGTGGCAAGGCTTCCGCAAAAATGGCGGAGTCGGGTAAAACCACCGTGCCTTCGGGCAGGCCTGCCGTAACCACAAGGTTTTGGTTGAGGATGTCGAGTGTGTTCTCTATCCGGAGGAGTTGCAGCTCCAGGTTTGAAACCAACAGTTCGTAGCGCGTGATCTCGTTCTGTAAGGCCGTTCCCTGCCTGTAGCGCACGTTCATGTCTTCGAGCACCTGCCGGGCCTGGGCGATGTTTTGGCTTACCACTTTCCGGAGATTGGCGTATTTGTACAGGTCGAGATAAAATCCTGCCAGACGGAAGCGGATGTTGTCGCGCTGAAAGTCGGTGGCGTATCGGGCTGCGGTTCCCTGCAACTTGGCCATATCGATGGCGTTCTTGATGGCACCGCCCGTATAGAGGGCCTGTTCCAGTTTTACGGAGAACCCGTTGCCCAGATGCGGGATAGGTGCGGGTTCATAGTCGGAGAAATCGCGTTTGGTGGTGAATCCATCGCCGATAAAACTGAGCGAAAGGGCGGCGTTTATTTCGGGAAGCCGTCCGTTTTTGGCCACGGAAACTTCCTTTTCCGCCTGTTTTTCGGCGGTCAATAAGGGGCGGAGATGCACACCGTTGGTTTCCGCCGACTCGAAGAGTTCCTTCAATGTAAAGGTTTTTCTTGCGCCGGGTGCGGAGGCTGAATCCGTTCGGGCCGACGGGGCCGCAGAAGCTTGTTCGCTTTGCGGCGGAGCTCCGTATGCGTATGCGCAGGTACCAAGGCTCGTCAGAACCGCAGACAACAGCCCCGTGAGCAATTTTGAATTGTTCATAAGGGTAGAAGATTAATAAAATGAAGAATCCCGTCCGGGAGATAAAAGGAACTCGGGATACCGGGAACCCCGAGGCAGGATAATTTACTGGGAACTCTTCCAGCTTTCCTTGAACGCCTGGTTGATGATGTTAGGCATGTCGCCTGATAACGAGAAGCTTATGAGTTTCATCAAATACGCGGCTCTTTGTGAACCGCGGGGCAAAGGTAGGGAAAATTTGGGGAATATGGATTGGCGGTTCTTTGTTGGATGGAACTTTCATAAAACTTTCGATATTTGTAATTGTCGCAAATATTTTATATTCTTGCGACAGAATCAAGTGTTCACGAGTATTGGTGGGGTGGACTATACTCCAGATATTCGCAAACGCATAAGGTTGTTGCCTCCCGATACGGTTATAGATGCGTGGCGTAGTGACTATAACGATATGCAAACATCTATGATATACGGAGAAAAATCGACATTTGAAGATCTGATGAGTAAGATGAAGGAACTTGAAGAAAAATTCCATAATCATTGATTTAAACTATAATAGCCATCTCCTATGCCGTGTACACCGGATTTCATAGCATTTGTCTGCGATGCGCTTTCTCCGTTGGGCGAGGTGCGCAGCCGCAAGATGATGGGCGATTATGTGATTTATGTCAACGAAAAGTGCGTGATAACCGCATGCGACAACAACGCCTTTGTGAAGAAACTGCCCTGTATCGAGGCGATGATGAAGGATGCCGAGTGCGGTTGTCCGTATCCGGGCGCCAAAGAAGCCTGGATACTAGAGTTCGCCGACAGGAACAAGGTATTGAAAGTCATCCAGGCGCTGTGGAACGAACTTCCGTTTCCTAAGGCTAAAAAGAAGTAGCTGGTTTTCCGTGCGGTTGGGCCTTTATATTCTTTTGTAATCCGTCTAAGCCGGCACGCAGAATGGCGGAGTTGCCGAATGTTTTTTCGAATTCTTCCTGTTTCATGGCGAGAACCGTCTCTTCGGTAAGCGAAAGCAAGGTGTCCGAGGCGCGGAAGTCCGCGTGTCCCGGACGGGCGATAGAACGGTTGGCCGGGCAGACTTTCTGACATCGGTCGCAGCCGAACCAGCCGGCAGGCAGGGGCGGACGTTCCCCCTTGTGTTCTATCGTGAGATAGGAAAGGCATCGGTTGGCATCCAGTCCGTTTTGTAAAGCTCCGGCCGGACAGGCCTCCGCACAAAGCCGGCAGTCCGCACAAGGATGTGTGAACCCGGGCGTTTCGTACAGCGGACGGTCGTAGTGGTCAAAGGCGGCTTGGGTCAACAAAATGCCGATAAAACAGTAAGACCCGAAATCGGGATTGATCAGCAGCGAATTTTTGCCGACCACACCTAATCCGGCTTGTTCGGCCCAATATTTCTCGAGCACGGGTGCGGTATCGCAGAAGCAACGGAAAGTGCCGGCTGGAAGATGTTCCGCCAATGCGTTCAGTTTTTCCTTTACGTAAAGGTGGTAGTCTTTGCCTTGGGCGTAGAGTGAGATATGCGGATGGCGGGGCGTGTCTTCGGCTTGGGCGTAGCCGCACAGAATCACCACCAGACTCCGGGCGCCGGGCAGGAGCATGGCCGGGTCGAAGCGTTTTTCAAGGTGGCGTTCCAGATAGTGCATCTCTGCCTGCCTGCCTTTCTCCAGATAGCGCAGGAAAGTATCTTTGACGTGATCCCCGACCGGTTTTACGGCAGCGATGCCGATACGGTCTATCTGCAGTTGTTTCGCTTTTGCTTGAAAGCTATCGGCATGCAACAGCATAAACGATACCGGGTTAGTCGAAAAGTGTGTTTTCAAGTCCTTTGGGCTGCCGGCCGAGGTGTCTGTATGCAACTTGGGTCACTTCCCGTCCACGGGGGGTGCGGACCAAGAAACCTTCCTGTATCAGGTAAGGTTCGTACACTTCTTCCAGCGTGCCGGGATCTTCTCCTACGGCGGTGGCGATGGTGTTCACACCCACCGGGCCGCCCTTGAACTTGTCGATGATGGTGAGCAGGATGCGGTTGTCCATTTCGTCCAACCCGAACTTATCCACATTGAGCGCGTCTAGCGCGTGGCGTGTAATGTCTAATTCCACGGCACCGTTACCTTTTACTTGGGCAAAATCGCGTACACGGCGTAAAAGCAGGTTGGCGATACGGGGGGTGCCGCGGCTGCGGCGGGCAATTTCGTGGGCCGCTTTTTCTTCTATATCCACTTGGAGCAGACCGGCCGAGCGGCAGATAATCTTGTTGAGCGTATCGGCATCGTAGTAGGTGAGTCTGGCATTGATGCCGAAACGGGACCTGAGCGGAGAGGTAAGCAGGCCCGATCGGGTGGTGGCGCCGATAAGCGTAAAGGGATTCAGGCCTATCTGCACGCTGCGGGCATTGGGGCCGCTGTCGATCATGATGTCTATCCTGTAGTCTTCCATGGCTGAATAGAGATACTCCTCCACCACGGGCGAAAGACGGTGTATTTCATCGATAAACAGAACGTCGTTCGGTTCAAGGTTGGTGAGCAGGCCGGCTAGTTCGCCCGGTTTGTCCAGCACGGGGCCGGAAGTGGTCTTGATGCCGACCCCCAGTTCGTTGGCGATGATGTAGGAAAGCGTGGTTTTGCCCAATCCCGGAGGACCGTGCAGTAAAACGTGGTCTAACGCTTCTTCCCGCTGGCGGGCCGCCATTACAAAAACCTTCAGGTTTTCAACCACACTTTCCTGCCCCTGGAAATGGATGAAACCGGAAGGACGCAGGGCTTTTTCGATCTCTTTGTCGGTGCCTGTCAGGCTGTTCTGTTCGGGATGCAGGATATCGTTCATGACAAGGCAAAGATACGAATAAGCCGAGAGCAAAGCCAAATTTATTTGGATTGCGCTTTGCAGCGGCCAAGTAAACTTGGATTATTCCGCCTCGGCAGGAGCAGGGCGGGCCTGGTTCCTGCCGAGGTGAAGTATCTTCAGCGAAGCTAAAGGTGCAATGATTATCGCCATCCCATGAACATACGGGCCGTTTCGGCGTCGTGGTGGTCGAAAAAGAGGCTTTTTGCCGTGTCGAGCGTGGCGATGGCCGTCATATCTTCATCTGAGAGCGAGAAATCGAAGATGTCTATATTCTGTTTTATCCGCTCTATATGGGTCGATTTGGGAATGATGATGATCCCTCGCTGGAGGAGCCAACGCAAGGCAACCTGGGCCACGCTTTTTCCATATTTATTTCCGATGTCGGAAAGCAGGAGATTCATGAAGAATTTGTTGCGTCCTTCGGCGAATGGTGCCCAAGACATGATGCGCGTGCCGAATTCCTCCAGGATCCGCTGCGGTTCGATCTGCTGGTTGAATACGTGGGTCTCAACCTGATTGACGGCAGGGATGATTTCCATATTGCTGGCCAGATCGATGAAGTGGTCGGGATAGAAATTCGAAACGCCGATGGCCCGCACTTTCCCCTTTTTGTATGCCTCCTCCAGTGCGCGGTATGCCCCGTAGCGGTCGCAGAAGGGCTGGTGCAGCAACATCAGATCGATGTAGTCGGTCTGCAAGCGGCGCAGGCTCTCGTCGATGGAGGCTTTGGCCTTTTCATAGCCGTAGTTGGAGATCCAAACTTTCGACACGAGGAAAATCTCCCGGCGATTGATGCCGCTGCGGCGCACGGCATTGCCTACGCCCTCCTCGTTGTGGTAGGCCTGCGCCGTGTCGATCATACGGTAGCCGGCCCTCAGGGCGTCTGCAACACAATGTTCGCATTCGGCAGGCGAAACCTGATAGACGCCGTAACCCATTTGGGGCATCTCGACGCCGTTGTTCAATTTTACGGTTTGCATATTTTCCGTTGTTTTTATTCGACAATACCGATATTGCGCAACCACGTTGCGATGGTTTGTTCGTTGATTCGTCCGCTCGTCAGTCCCTCGCCGGTCAGATGTGCGGCATCGGGCGTAAGCTCCACGATGCGTGCCAGCGTTTCGTCACGGTAGGTGGCGGCATAGGTGCAGAATGGCACGACGGTCTTGTCCTTGAAGTCGTAACTTTCCGAGAACGTGTTGATAATCATCGGGGCTGTGTGCCACCACACGGGACAGCCGATAAATACCATGTCGTAGTCCGCCCAGTTCTCCACGGTAGCGACAATGGCCGGGCGGGCATCGGTATCGCGTTCTTCGAGAGCGACTTCTGTGCAGGGCGTGTACTCGGTCGGATAGGGAACGACGGGCTCGATGCGGAACAGGTCGGCTCCGGTCAGGTTTGCGATTTGCTGAGCCATGCGTTGCGTCGTACCGCCCCAACTGAAATAAACCACCAGCATCTTCTTGCCGTTCGGCGTATCGGGAGAGGCAGGAGGATCGGGGATTTCAGGTGTTTCGATTTCCGGCGTTTCCGGTTCGTTTTTGTCTTCGGAGGTGCAGGCACCGCACATCATGACGGCAATGGCCATCATCAGGTGAGTCAAAGTTCTTTTCATCTTTCCTGTGTATTTGAACAGACCGCAAAATTAACCGGTATGCTTCGGGCTGTCAGAATACAAAAGGCGGATTGAATTACCATTTTTTCCGAACATGATGAAATCGGAACCCGGTGGATGAAAAATCCGAAATAAATGCGGTATCTACCGAAATTCCGGTAAGTGTCTGTCGGCGGACGGAGGCTATTTTCGCAACCGTGAATAACGCAATATAATATGGAAACTGTAAGACCGTTTAAATTAGCCGAGTGCAGAGATCAAGCTTGCTTGGACTATGCCGAGGCGGTTAAACGTCGGAGAAATCCACCGAGAGTAATATGCCATATCATGAGTTCCGTGGATGGGCGTCTGCTTAATGCCCGCTGGTCGGAACCGTTTGGCGGTACATCCGCTACGGCTTTTTTCGAGATATATGCATCCATTGGCAGGGAACTGGGTACGGATGCGTGGATGTTTGGAAAGAACACGCTCCGTGCCGTATTTCCCGAAAAATTCGAGGCGGACGGAGACGGTATCGCCGCCGATGCGCCTTCGGTATTCATAGGGGAACGCCGATCGGCGCGTCTGTTTGTCATCGCCGATCCGGAGGGCGATATCCGCTACACGTCTTCTACCTTGAGAGGAGACAATATGCTCGTTATCTTGGGGCGGAATGTAAAACAAGGGTATCTTGCCCACTTGCGTCAGATGCGGATTTCATACGTTATCGTACCGGATGCGGCCAATCTTCGGCAGGGACTGGAGACTGTGGGCTGTGCGTTCGGTATCCGTTCGGTATCGGTTCAGGGCGGCGGTATACTGAACGGCGCCTTGCTTGCAGGCGGTTTGATGGATGAACTCAGTCTGGTTGTGTATCCCGGTATCGACGGGCTTTCAGGCGTCCCCTCCATCTTCGAATACACGGGCGGAAAAACAACCGCTCCGGCAGAGGGGCAAAGTTTGCGGCTGCTATCCGCTTCACAGAGGGAGTATGGCGTAATGTGGCTGAGGTATAGCGTTCATAGGAAAAAACAATAAAGATGAAAACGGAAATAAAGTTCCTGCCGCTTGCCTGCCTATGGGCGGTCGCTTGTTGGGGACAAGGGCGGGAGAACACTTTAAATGTACAGGAAATGAAGAATGTGAAAAAAGCGTTTGCCGAGATTGATATGTCGGGCTTCAAAACCCACAATACGAATCCCTGGGGCTTGGTCTATGCGGATGCCGTTACGGAGAACAGGGAGGGTGTGGTGAATATCCGCCCCATACGCTATGCGCTGAACGGTCTTGCAATATCCGCCAACGTCTATCTGCCGGCGGATTATGCCCCGTCGAAAAGTTATCCGGCTCTCGTCGTGGCACACCCCAACGGCGGCGTGAAAGAACAGGTGGCCGGTCTGTACGGTCAGCGTATGGCCGAAAAAGGGTATATCTGTCTGGTTTTTGATGCCGCCTATCAGGGGGCGAGCGAGGGTGAACCGCGTAACACGGATAAACCGGCTTATCGGATTGAAGATATCCACCGTGCAGCCGATATCCTGCTGCAATATCCGGGGGTGGACGCGGCCCGTCTGGGCATCATCGGCATCTGCGGTGGTGGCGGCTACACGCTGAAAGCCGCGCAGACAGACAAACGCTTCAAGGCCGTGGCAACATTGAGTATGTTCAATACAGGTCTGGTTCGGCGCAACGGATTTCTTGATGCTCAGATCAGTACGGTGCAGGAACGTCTTGCCGATGCGGCAAAGGCCCGTCAGCAAGAAGCCGAAGGCGGTCAGACCGAATATGTGGGCGATATGAGCGGCATAACGCCCGAGCAGGCCGCCGCGCTGCCGTTCGACCTGTACCGTGACGGGTATGAGTATTATCTCCACACTCACGCCCATCCCAATTCAACGTTCAGATATACCAAAAGCAGTCTTATCGATCTGATGGCGTTTGATGCAAGCGAAGGCATGTATCTTATCGATCAGCCTTTGCTGATGATAGCAGGAGGAAACGCCGACACGTTTTATATGACCGAACAGTGTTACAGCCGTGCTACGGGAACATCCGGCAAGGAACTTTTCCTTATTCCCGGTGCCACGCATATCGAGACTTACCATGTGCCGGTGTATGTAGGGCAGGCGGTAGGCAAGTTGACGGAATTCTTCGGGAAGCATCTCTAAGCGCATTCTTCGGGTATTTCTTGTTCGGTCGGGATGAGGGGAGGTTCCGGTAGCGACGGAGGCCGTTTATTCGTTTGCCATGACCGGGCTTCGGCACCCGAGGAATCAGGAGGGCTTTATCGGTTCCTCCGGTAAAGGACCGGAGAATCTGTTGAATCGGGGCGTATGCAGATATATAGCTATTTTTGTACGAAACAATAATTGAAAAGCCGTGCAGAAAGATATAATGGTTTGCGATTGGGCGGAACGTATCGCGATAGATATCAGGGAAGAGTATCTGGCTCATCTGTTCTGTACCGGCGGTACGTGCCGTTACCGCTTCAATGAGCGGGATTTCGAGTTGCAGGCAGGGGATCTGTCCATTATCCGTAAACGGAGAATGATAGAGGATATACAGCCTTCCGAAGACTTCCGATGTAAGATAATTTATGTCAAACCCGGTTTTGTTGAATTATGTACGCCACAGAGCAACTATGGGGTGAAAGGTGCATTGGCTCTTTTTCTTAATCCCGTTATGCACCTGACACCCGAACAGCAGATTGTATGCCGGAGGGATTTTGAGTTGCTGGAGCAGCGTATCAAAGACACGGAACACCATTTTTACAGGGAAACATTGGTCAATGCCATGCAGGCCGCCATTCTCGACTTCTTTGATTTTCATGTCGGCAATTCAGGAAAGGATGGTATTTCCACACAAAATGCATCCATCATGAACCGCTTCTTGAAAATGTTGGAAGCGGGAGTCTATCGTGAACACAGGGAGGTCTCTTACTATGCCGACTGCTTATGTGTTACTTCGAAGTATCTCTCGGAGGTGTCGAAAAAAGTGAGCGGATATGCCGCCAACCATTGGATCAACCGTTATACGATACTTGACATAACCCGCCTGTTACGGGACAAGTCATTGACCTTCGTTCAGATTTCCGATATGTTCGGATTTTCATCTCCGGCCTATTTCAGCCGTTATGTAAAGCGATATTCAGACTTCAGCCCCTCGGATTACAGATAGCGGAGGCGTAGGGGCGCATGTTTTTGCGTGTGTCATCGGGCCCTTTTCAATTATATTCCTATACTCTTTCGGCGTACAGCCTGTCTGCCGCTTGAAGAATCGGACGAAATGCTGCGGATACCGGAATCCCAGCGAATCGGCAATCTGCTTGACCGTACTTCCCGGCTCAAGCATCCGTTCTTTAGCGATAGAAATCATCTTCAACTGAATGTAATTTTGAGCCGTCTTGCCTGTTTGTTGCTTCACCAGATCACCGAAGTAGTTTGGCGAAAGACAGATTTTGTCAGCGAAATATTTTACGGTGGGAAGACCAATCAGGGCCTGTTCCGTCACAAGGTGGGCGGTGCGGTTGCGGTTGCCCGACGGGCCGGGGCGATGAATGCGATCGATTCCATCAATCATTTTTTCCTTAACAAGGAAATGATTCTTGTCGGTTCCTCCTATTGGAACATCGCTTACGGACGCCTGTCCGGCGACGCGATGAAAGATGCGGAAGGCGTGGCCAACATGAAAAACCTCGGGCAGAATATCGCATGGTTGTTGGATCGGTTGAAATGAATCCTCGGCAGAATCAAACCAAGGTTTGCTTCTGCGCTCGGCTTTTCGTATCTTTAGCTGAGGCTGAAGATACTCCGGCCTGTTGCAGAATCAAACCAAGGTTTGCTTCTGCGCTCGGCTTTTCGTATCTTTGCATGTTTGCCAAACACGGGGCCGACTGGATTTGACAGCAGGGATAGTGGGAGAGCAAGCACGCCGAGGGTCGTACATTTACCTCGTTAATAGCAGTGTTCACGCCATTAAACGGCAACAATAGCGATTACGCTCTCGCTGCCTAGTACAAGGTACTTAATTCAGCGACGCTTCAGGAAAAAGCCTTGATTGGCGGCTCGTTTCCAACGAAGTGCAAAACAACCAAAGTCAGTTCCGTTACCGGTTCGCCTTCGGCCGGTGGCGGTACACAGGAGGATAAGACCGACGGTCGGAGGGATTTTCGCCAGCCCCGGTTCGAAAAACAAAGGAAAAACTAAGCGTGTAGAAAACTTTTTTGCTACTTGTTTGGACGGCGGTTCGATTCCGCCCGGTTCCACAGAAAAGGGGGGAAATTCCCCCCTTTTTCATTTTCATGCTTCGGCATAATCCGGACAATCCGTTTCATTATTTTCTTCGGTTACGGCTTTCCCCCATGTCTTGCATGGTTTCCGCAATCCGGCTTTGGCCGCGACCTGCCTGTTCCTTACTCTTTCGTGGCTTGGTAAAGGAATCGTTTGATACTGCGCTTGGGTGTTTTTTCAAACTCTTCCGTCATGATTCTGATGCGGCTGATTTGGCTGTAGGCCGGCAATACCGCATTCACGGCCACCCGATTCTGTTCCATGATGATTTCCAGATCGGCCAGACTGAGACCGTTGCGGTCGGCCGTTTCGAAATCGGGATAAACCAAGGCCTCCAGTTTGCCGCTTGCCTCAATCACCAAGGATTCGGATACCATATTCATGGTATTGATCTGGTCTTCTATTTCTTCGGGATAGATATTCTGCCCGCTGGCCCCCAAAATCATGGTTTTGCAACGTCCCTTGATAAAGAGGTTCCCTTCGGCATCCAAGATTCCCATATCGCCGGTCTTCATCCAGCCGTCTTCGGTAAATACGGCCCGGGTAGCGGCTTCGTTCTTATAGTATCCCAGCATCACGTTGGTGCCTTTGACCAGAATTTCGCCCGGAATTTCGCTCGGGGAGGCGGAGTCGATTTTGATTTCCATACGGGGTGCGGCTTTTCCGCAGGAGTGCACCGCATGCGATGCCCAAGGCGCGTAGCTGATGATGGGACCGCATTCTGTCATGCCGTAGCCTACCGTATAGGGAAATTTCATACGTTTGAAGAAATCTTCGGTTTCGCGGTTGAAAGCCGCCCCTCCGATAATCACTTCGATAAATTTACCTCCGAAGGCTTCCACGAGCGTACTGCGGACCTTGTCGGTGATGGTGGTGTCCAGAACGGGCAGTTTCAGCATCGCCTTTATGGCAGGCCGTTCTATGATAGGCTGTATCTGTTTGCGGTAAATCTTTTCGATAATGAGGGGTACGGCGATGATGATGTCGGGGCGGATTTCCTGAAAGGCCTCAAAAATCACCTTAGGAGAGGGATTCCGGGTTAAGAAATGGATATGGGCGCCCTTGCCGAATTCGTAAAGGAATTCAAATGCCATACCGTACATATGCGCCATGGGCAACAGGCTCACCACATTCGACTGTTGGGTAATGGAGGGCAACACTTCATTGGCGAACATCCAGTTAGACCAAAGGGTTCGGTAGGGCAACATAACGCCCTTGCTGTGGCTGGTGGTGCCGGAAGTATAGCTGATAAGCGCCAGTTCATCGGGCTCGTCTTTGTGGAAAACGAGGTCGTTCTGTCCGAAAGACTTGGGGTACTTTTCGCCGAATTTCTGATTCAGGTGTTCAAAGACCTGACGGTTGTTTTCATTGGTGGTGTACAATAAATCAAACGAATCGACCGAGTAGATGGCGTTGATGCGGATCATGCTCGAGGGATTGAGGTTTTCCCAGATCGCGTCGCCGGTAAAAAGCAGTCTGGCCTCGCTGTGGTTGACGATATGGTGCACGTTTTCGGGTTTGAACTCGTGCAGGATGGGAACCACAACGGCACCGTAGCTTAAGGTGGCGATAAACACCACCGCCCAGTTGGAGGAGTTTCTGCCGATCAAGGCGATTTTGTCTCCCTTCCGGATGCCGGCGGCTTCAAAAAGAATATGCAGTTTGGCTATCTTGCGGGCAATTTCTTTATACTGAAAAGTGGTGCCTTTATAATCGGTGAGGGCGGGAAGTTCCCAATTGCGCTTCACGCTCTCTTCCATGATTTGCAGAAAACTCTGACTCATCGCGATGCTTGTTACTGATACATTTCAAAAAAGAGCGCTGTCGAAGTTCAGGCAACCCTCCTAAGAAACAAAGATACAGGATTTTTTTTACTTTCAGGGGAGTGGATATGCCCGGAAAAGCTTACTTTTGCGGATGTGTTCCGTTATAAAATTCAAAAATATTTTTTGTTATGGAAAACTTTCCGTACCAGAACGTAACCATTGTGAACAAGAGTAACGGCATGGGAGTGGCCGGTTTCGTACTGGCTCTGTTGGGGCTTCTTTTCTGCTGGGTTCCCGTTCTCGACTGGATTCTGTGGGTGATGGGCCTGATCTTTTCATTGATCGGTGTATTCAAGCGCCCAAGGGGCTTGGCCATTGCCGGCTTGGTGATATCATTTATCGGTTTGATGGTGTTGGTTTTTCTATTGAGCCTGTTGGCGGCGTTGTGTGTGATGTAAGGAAGTCGTCTTGGCAGAGATTCCTTGAAATGTATTACCTTTGTCCCCTTTGAAATGCCCGTTTTGGGGGAGGAAAGGCTTATTGTAAACCGATAACATTCCATTGCTATGGCCTACAACGAATCCATGCTGATTCGCCGTGATTTGCTTACGCGCGTTTGCAAACTGATTCATTCCGGACAGCTTCGTTCCGAAATCGACCGGGTGCCGCTGATTATGCGTCCCCGCCACAGCCGCGACGTTTCCCGTTGTTGCGTGTATAAAGACCGGGCCGTGGTGAAATACCGCCTGATGGCCATTCTCGGCTACGATATCCGCGATGAGCAGGACGAGCTCACGCCGCTTTCCGAATACGCCCGTTATGCCGAGGAACGCACCGAACAGACCACGGCCATTCTCACCGTGGTGGATTTGGCATGCAGTTCCTGTGTGCAGGTGAATTATGTGGTAACCAATATGTGTCACGGCTGTATCGGTCATCCTTGTACATTCGCCTGTCATAAAAACGCCATCAGCATTCATCAGCAGGCCTATATAGATCCCTCCAAGTGCGTAAGTTGCGGTTTGTGTATGAAAGCTTGTCCGTTCAACGCCATCATTTACCAGGCCGTTCCATGTGAACAGTCTTGTCCGGTGGATGCCATTTCCAAAGATGAGCATGGCGTGGAACATATCGATGAAAGCAAGTGCATTTACTGCGGTCGTTGCAGGGAGGCCTGTCCTTATGGGGCGATTATGGAAAAAACCTATCTGACCCAGATTTACGCGGCTTTGAAATCCGACAAGAAGGTGGTTGCCTTGGTGGCGCCCTCCATTATGGGGCAGTTCCCCGCCGCACCGGGCAAGGTGTTGCGCGCCATCAAGGATTTAGGATTCGATGAAGTGGTGGAGGTGGCCGAAGGGGCCAATATGACGGCCAAGCACGAAGCTTTCGAATTTGAGAAGCGGGTAGTCGAAGAAGGGCAGAAGTTCATGACCACATCCTGTTGTCATTCCTATACTGAATTGGTTCACAAGCATGTGAAACATCTTGAACCCTATGTGTCCCATACGCCTACGCCGGTTATCTACACGGCTGGCTATGCCAAACGCCGGGATCCGGATTGCGTAACGGTGTTTTTCGCACCATGTCTGGCCAAACGCCATGAGGCTATGGTTTCCAAAAACATCGATCTGGTGATGTCGTACGAAGAATTGGGTGCCATGTTGACTGCCGCCGGCATCGATGTGCAGAAATGCGAGGAAGAGCCGCTCAAGGAGATGGATAATGTCGGTCGCGCTTTCCCTTATACGATGGGGGTGACCGAGGCTGTGAAACATTATTCCAAAAATCCCGATGCCATCCGCCCTTTCTTTATCGACGGTGTGGACAAGGCTGTGATCAAGAGCCTCAAAACCGTGGAGCAGACTTGCGGCGGACCCGATCAGCCCAATCTGGTGGAATTCATGGTATGCAAAGGCGGTTGCGTAAACGGTTGCGCCTCATTGGCCAATCCGCGTACGGCAGCCCGTCAGATTCAAACTTTCATCAAAGAAGACGATGCCCGTAAGGCTGGAATCGAAAAAGCCGAAAGCAAGGCATAGCCGATGGCCTCTTCTTCGTATTTACGCGGCTACAAATCTTATTTGAAGCTGGAAAGGCAGCTTTCCGAAGCCTCCATAGAGGCGTATATCCATGATGTACGCCTCTTTTTGCAATATATGAGGGTTGAGGAAGAAGCCGTAGGCTGCCGTTGGTGCGAAATCAAAACATCCGATATCGAGAATTTCACCGCATTCTTGCTCGAAACGGGTATGAGCGCGCGTTCCCAAGCCCGTATATTGTCCGGTATCAAGAATTTTTTCAATTATCTGGTGCTGGAAAAAGTGCTGGAGGCCTCTCCGGCCGAATTGGTGGAAAGTCCGCGTCTGGCAAGGCATCTTCCCGATGTACTTTCGTATGAGGAAATTGTGAAGATTCTCGACTCCATCGACCTTTCCACGCCGGAAGGGCGGCGCAACAGGGCGATGCTGGAATTGCTGTACGCCTGTGGATTACGGGTTTCGGAAATGGTGAATCTGCAACTGTCGATGCTGTATTTCAATGATGGATTCGTGCGTGTTATCGGAAAAGGCGACAAGGAAAGGCTGGTTCCCATCGGAAGAACGGCCATGCGGCAGATACAAGGCTATATCGAGGCAGACCGTTGCCATATAGCGATAGCCAAAGGTAACGAGGATATCGTTTTCCTGAATAGGAGAGGGGCGAGACTTTCCCGTGTGATGGTATTCAAGATCATCAAGAAGCAAGCAGAAGCAGCCGGTATACAAAAAAATATCAGTCCGCACACTTTCCGCCACAGCTTCGCCACGCATCTGATAGAGGGCGGCGCCGATTTAAGGGCGGTGCAGGATATGTTGGGACATGAATCCATCACCACCACCGAAATCTATACGCATATTGACAGACGGTATCTGCAGCAAACCATCGACCGTTTCCATCCTCAGAGCCGCTTTCAGGAAAAAAAATAGAAGAACCGTAGAGATTCTCAGCCTCTGCGTCTGATCAGTTCCGCCACAATCTGTACGGCATTGGTGGCCGCGCCTTTACGGATATTGTCAGACACGATCCAAAGGTTCATGCCGTTCTGCACCGATTCATCGCGGCGGATACGGCCCACGAACACTTCATTCTTCTCGTATGCGTGGATAGGCAGGGGATAGATATTGTTGGCCACGTCGTCTTGCACCCGCACGCCCGGCATCTGTTCCAGCAGACGGCGCACATCCTGCAGATCAAAAGGCTTTCTGGTCTCCACATTCACCGCTTCCGAATGTCCTCCATAGACGGGAACGCGCACCACGGTGGCCGTAACGCGGATGGAACCGTCGTTTAAAATCTTGCGGGTTTCGTTTACAAGTTTCATTTCTTCGGTGGTGTAGCCGTTGGGTTCAAAGTCGCCCCCGTGGGGCAATACGTTGTGGTGAATGGGATGAGGATAGGCCTTGAGCGGGCTTTCTTCCCCTCTTTCCTCGTATTCGAGCTGGGTAAGACCCTTGATGCCCGAACCGCTCACCGACTGATAGGTGGAAATTACCAGACGGTCGATGCCGTAAGCCTTGTGGATAGGTGCAAGGGCCAATACCATCTGAATGGTGCTGCAATTGGGATTGGCGATGATGCGGTCGGTATCTTTTACCGCATCGATATTCACCTCGGGTACCACCAAGGGCACCGCAGGATCCATGCGCCAGGCCGAGGAATTGTCTACCACCGTGCAACCCTTTTGGGCAAAAAGCGGGGCGTATTGGCGGGAGGCCGAACCTCCGGCCGAAAAGATGGCGTAGTCGGGACAGGCGTCAATGGCGTCCTGTACCGAGATCATGCGGTAGCTTTTACCGGCGAACGCCACTTCCTTGCCGATGGAGCGTTCTGAAGCGGCGGGAAAGAGTTCAATATCGGTGAGGCGGTATTCTTCCAGAAGGCGGAGCATCTTGGTCCCGACCAGACCGGTGGCTCCTACAACAGCGATCTTCATTTCTTCTACGTTTCTTTATTGATAGTAAATAAACTATGGTGTTTTAGGCGGCAAAATCCCGATAAAACGAAAGTTGCCCGTTATTCCAATAAACAAAGTTAGGAGGGAAAGGAATGAGAAAATACATGCTTGCGAGGATTTTATTAACGGTGGCCGGTTTATTGCCGGCGGTTCGCCTTATGGCCCAGTGGCAGGATTCCTTCGGGGAAGGATTGGCGGCATGGCAAGGCATGAAGGATTGTTTTGAAATTGTTGACGGGCAGTTGAGGAGCAGGGGGCCGGAAAAATCCGCGCGTTTGCGATTGAGTCGGGAATTTTTGCCTGATGAAACCGACCGGGCCTTTTACGAGGGCGTATTGGCGGGCGATTCCGCGCTATGTATGGAATTCGGCATCGATCTGGGGTTCGTACCCTCGAGTACCAATTGCCTGCGGCTCTATCTGATCGGGGCCGACACGGTCATGTGCGATACGTCGGCCGCCTACTATCTGCAGTTAGGGCAGAAGGGGAGCCAGAACAGATGGCAGTTGTATCATTCATCGTCCGATACGACGGTGATGCTTTGGCAGGGCGAAAAGGTATATTCCAAGCAGAACCAGATGAAGTTCAATCTGCGCGTGGTGTATTTCCCGTATCGCCGAGGGCGGGCGAACGACAGTATCGGAAAAGGCGGGGTGCTGCGGATGTATCATTCTACAGGCGATCCCCTTTCGGCCGTATGGCAAGCCGACGGAGACAGTTTGCCGCTGAACTTGTTTCCACTGCCGGACAATACCACTTTCCATACCGGGATCGTGGCCATGTATCAAACTGCTTCCCGTTTCGACCGGTATGCTTTCGACTATGTGGCCGTGCATCCGCTTCCTCCAGACATTCCCGATACCTTGCCGGTTGATTCTGCCGGCATCCGGCACAACGCGCTCTTCCGGATGCCGGATACAGGCGCGCTCGTGATCAACGAAATTCTGTTCGATCCCCGTTCGGGAGAAAGCCGTTTTGTTGAAATATACAACACGACAGACACTGCTTTTGCGTTGTTGCATCTGGCTCTCGGTGTGCCCGACCAAAAAGGCTGGCGGTATTATCCTCTCACCAAGGACAGCGGTTTGCAGATAGAAGCCTATGGCTGGAAAGCCGCCGCCAAAGATTCGGCGGGCGTGGGGGCGGGTTACCGGCGATGCGACGGGAATATCTTTACGGCCGGCACTTTTCCTACGCTGAGCGATAAGGCGGGGCGGTTGCGGTTGATCTGGCTCGGTCCGGCCGCCGATACCGTGCGCGATACGGTGTTGATAGATGAAGTGGCTTATAATCAGGAGTGGCATCATTGGCTGTTGCCCGACCTGGAAGGAGTTTCCTTGGAACGGTTGCGCGCCGATAGATCGGGTATGGAGGCATCCAACTGGGCTTCGGCGGCTGAAACGGCGGGTTATGCCACACCGGGGGGCGAAAATTCGCATGTTTATGCCTTTTCCGGAAACGAACCGGAATGGTTTACTTTCGAGCCTCCGGTGGTGACGCCCGACAACGATGCCTGCAACGATTTTACCTTGCTGCGGTGGAATCCGGCCTTGTCGGGCTGTATGTGCAGTATTACGGTATATGATGGGTATGGACGGAAAATGACGGTACTTGCCACACAACTCCTCTTGGGAGCGGGCGGAGAGATCCGTTACGATGCCACAGACGCCAAGGGACGGATTCTGCGGCCGGGAATCTATGTTGTTCATATCGATTTGGTCCGTCCTTCAGGACGGCACAAGCGCTTGCGTTATCCCTTGGTGGTAGGCTGAAAGCGTGAATTCCGAGGAACGGAAATAAAAAAAAGAGAGATGCATCGCATCTCTCTTTACCTGTGGAGTATAGGGGAGTCGAACCCCTGACCTCTTGACTGCCAGTCAAACGCTCTAGCCAACTGAGCTAATACCCCGTGCGCCGAACGCAACGGCTTTTCTGGCGCTCCCTCAAGGACTTGAACCTTGGACCCTCTGATTAACAGTCAGATGCTCTAACCGGCTGAGCTAAGGAAGCTTTTCTTATAGCGTTTCCGCTAAAAGAGGTTGCAAAAGTACGACATTTTTTTTTATCCGCAAATACTTTTTGCAATTTTTTCGGAAAGCTTGAAACGGCTTGCGTTTGTGGAGCATATGGGACTCGAACCCACTACCTTTTGATTGCGAACCAAACGCTCTACCAGATGAGCTAATGCCCCGTGTTTTGTTCAAGACAAACCCGAAAAGGGTTGCAAAGATACGAAGATTTCATAAAAAGTAAAATTCCTTTCGCGGCTGTATGAATGAATCCCATGCGATAATCGGTCGTGCGGGACGGCATAAAAAAAGGAGAAGCCTTAAGACCTCTCCTTGAGTCGGGATGACAGGATTTGAACCTGCGACAACACGCCCCCCAGACGTGTACTCTACCAAGCTGAGCTACATCCCGGTTTTGAAAACGGACTGCAAAGGTACTACTTTTTGGGAAATAGCCAAACTTTTATCCGATTTTTTCATCCGGCAGGGAAAAACGCTTTCTCATGCACCCTGTTTGGCCGAATTTTGTAACTTCGCGACTTCTCACATGTCTAATAAAAAAGGTCGGTTGACACCAAGGAAGTAAGCTAATGGAAGATTTTGTGGTATCGGCGCGGAAATACCGCCCGGAAACGTTTGATACCGTGGTGGGACAGGAGGCCATCACCACTACGTTGAAAAATTCGATCCGCAACGGGCATCTGGCACAGTCGTTTCTTTTTTGCGGGCCGCGGGGGGTGGGCAAGACTACCTGCGCCCGTATTCTGGCGCGCACCATCAATTGCATGAATATAGGTGAAGATCTGGAACCTTGCGGCGAGTGCGAGTCTTGCCGGGGATTCAAGAACAACGCTTCCCAGAATATCTATGAACTGGATGCGGCATCCAACCGATCGGTGGAATCCATGCGCACATTGATAGAGCAGGTGCGGATTCCGCCACAGGTGGGAAAATACAAGGTGTATATCATCGATGAGGTGCACATGCTTACGTCCGAGGCTTTCAATACTTTTCTCAAAACCTTGGAGGAACCGCCGGCCTATGCCAAGTTCATTCTGGCCACCACCGAAAAGAACAAGATTATCCCCACTATCCTGAGCCGCTGTCAGATCTTTGATTTCAAGCGTATTCATGTGGAGGATATTGTGGCGCATCTCAAGCGCATTTGCGAAAAGGAGGGCATTGCCGGCGAGGAGGAAGCCTTGCGTGTGATAGCCCAAAAGGCCGACGGAGGCTTGCGCGACGCGCTTTCGATGTTCGACCAGATGGTGAGTTTCTCGGGCGACAGCCTTGCTTACAAACAGGTGATTTCGATGTTGAACATTCTTGATTACGAAACCTATTTCGAGATGTTCGGCTATTTTCAGCAAGGAAATCCGCCTGCGGCCTTGGATTTGTTTAACAGGATATTGGAGAACGGTTTCGACGCGCAGGTGTTTGTGGGCGGACTGAGCCGGCATCTGCGTACCCTGATGCTGATGCAGGATGAAAAAACGGTGGCCTTGGTGGAAAGTTCGCCTCTTTTGCAGAACCGTTACCGGGAGCAGAGTCTCCGTTGCAGTCTGGCGCAGTTGCTGCAGGCTCTCGAGCTTTGCAATGCCTGCGATTTGCAATACCGCAACAGCAACAACAAACGCCTGTTGGTGGAAATGTTGCTGTTGCAATTGATACGGGTTTTCATGCCGTCAGCCTTGGGGGCGAGGGGTGGGGAGGTCCCGTCGCCGTTGCAGGGGGAGGCGGAGGCTCAGCGCCGTCCCCCCCCCGCGCGGCGCCCCCCCCCCCCGCCCAACCCCCCACGCCGCGAGGGGGGCCGGGGCGAAGCAGGGCCCCCCGCACCC
>CAMWNM010000021.1 GCA_947175635.1 uncultured Bacteroidales bacterium
ACATGATGACAGACATTGCCCTAAGATTGGTCAGTAAGATGTACTTTTAGCGGACACAGGAAGCGTCCGTGAAAGTACATGATGACAGACATTGCCCTAAGATTGGTCAGTAAGATGTACTTTTAGCGGACGCAGGGAGTGTCCGTGAAAGTACATGATGACAGACATTACCCTAAGATTGGTCAGTAAGATGTACTTTTGCGGTGATCGGAAAACGGAGTTTGGATGTTTAACTTTTAAAACAAAAGCATATGCAGGTAATAACCAATATAAAGGGATTGGTTCAGATATTGCCTCCCTCGGTCCGCAAGGTGTGCGGTAAAGACATGCAGAATCTCAAGGTGCTCAAGAACGCGTTTCTGCTTTTCGACAAGGGCAGGATTGTTGATTACGGTTCGATGCGGAAGTGGGCCGGGATGGCCGCCGGATATGGACGTGTAATGGAAACCGATGCCACGGACCGTTTCGTTTTTCCCGCTTTCTGCGATTCGCATACCCATATCGTGTATGCCGGCAGCCGCGAAATCGAATACAACGACAAGATTCGCGGACTCAGCTACGAGGAAATAGCCAAACGGGGCGGGGGAATCCTCAATTCGGTTGACCGCTTGCGCAAGGCTTCCGAGAACGAGCTTTTCGATGCGGCTTGGGGACGGTTGCAGGAAATGTGCGCCTACGGTACGGGAGCGGCCGAGATAAAGAGCGGCTACGGCTTGGATTTGAAGAGCGAGATGAAGATGTTGCGGGTTATCGCCCGTTTGAAAGAAAAGTCGCCGCTTACCATCAAAGCCAATTTTCTGGGGGCGCACGCCGTTCCCCGCGAATATATAGGTCGTCAAACGGAATATGTGGATCTGATCGTCAAGGAGATGATTCCGGCTATCGGTAAGGAGAAGCTGGCCGATTTCGTGGATGTTTTCTGCGACAAGGGTTTCTTTACCGTAAAAGACACCGAACGTATTCTTGAAGCCGGTGCACGTTACGGGATGCGGCCCAAGATCCATGCCAATGAGCTGGCATTGTCGGGCGGCATTCAGGTAGGGGTTAAATACAAGGCCCTTTCGGTAGATCACCTGGAATATGTGGGCAAAAAAGAAATAGAGGCGCTTTCAGGCAGCCAGACCATGCCTACCGTTCTGCCCGGTGCGGCTTTCTTTTTGGGCATGCCTTTGAGTCCTGTGCGCGATATGCTGGCGGCCGGTTTGCCGGTAGCCATGGCCTCGGATTTCAATCCCGGTTCTTCGCCCTCCGGCAATATGCAGTTCGTGATGTCGTTGGCCTGCGTGCGTTACAGGATGTATCCCGAGGAAGCCGTTCACGCCACCACCATCAACACCGCCTGCGCCATGGGTATAAGCGATGTGTTGGGCAGTATCTCGAAGGGCAAGAAAGCCAACTTCTTTATCACCAGGGAAATTCCCACCTATGAGTATATGCCGTATTCGTTTGGCAACAACAAGGTGGAAAAGATGTTCCTGAACGGAAAACAAGTTTGTTGAGGATGGGGTCGCTCCGATTTGTATGCGGGGTAGGCAAGGAATAAAGTGCGATGACCATGAAGGGGATAATCGGTTTCATCAAGAATTGGGCCTTGTTGCTGGCTTTGCTGGCGGGTTGTCTCGGGCATGATGTGTTTATCGATTATGCAGACAAGACAGTCTATCTGATTTTTGCGATGCTGCTCTTTACCTTCTGCCGCATCGATCCTTCGCAGATACGTTTCCGGAAGGTGCATGTTGTGTTCCTGTCTGTTCAGCTTTTCGGGGCGATGGGGCTGTATTACCTTTTCGCCGCCTTGGGCTGGCGCAATCTGGCCGAAAGCGGCATGATGTGCATCCTTACGCCTACGGCGGCCGCTTCGGCCGTGGTTACGATGAAATTGGGCGGGGATGCGGCATCCAACACCACTTATGTACTGTTGTCGAGTCTGCTGATCTCGTTCGTGGCGCCGCTTTGGTTTCCGTTTCTCCATGAAACGGCGGGCCAGATTCCGTTTTGGATGGCCTGTTGGAGCATATTGAAACGGGTCTTGCCGCTTCTGGCCGGGCCGTTTCTGCTGGCGATGCTTTTAAAGTATGCCGCACCCGGACTGCACGGCCGTCTGGCTCGTTGGCACGAGGTATCTTTTTACATGTGGGCGGCGTGTTTGGTTTTTGCCGCCGCCCAGATGATGGATGCCGTTCTCCGCAGCACGGCGGGCGGGAAATTATCAGCCTTGCTGGCTTTTGTCTCGGCGGTATTGTGCGGCACGCTGTTCTTTTTGGGCAAACGGTTGGGGCGGCACTACGGCGACAGTATCAGCGGAGGTCAGAGCTTGGGACAGAAAAACATGGTGTTGGGCATCTGGGTGGCGGGCATGTTCCTGACGCCTGCCGACGGCACCACGCCGATGGCGATTGTGGGTATGGGAACCTATATCATCTGGCAGAACATCATCAACAGCTGGCAACTTTGGCGGCGGCGGCAAAACGAAAACGGCAACGGATAGCGCGTATCCGTTGCCGTTTCTTATCAGGAGGTTGGGTAGAGGCCGATATTATTGCTCTTCCATGTAGTCCCAACTGTCGTAATGGATGCTGTTAGGTTTCCACTTGTCTTTGGGTTCGGGATTTTCGGCCGGATATCCGATGGGAATCACGTTGAGGGGGATGATGTGTTCGGGCAGGTTCAGCAGTTCACTCAGCATGCGCACTCTTTCCTGTATCGGATAGATGCCGCACCAGACGGCGCCCAGGCCTAAGGCGTGTGCGGCCAGCAGCAGGTTCTCGGTGGCCGCAGAAGCGTCTTGAATCCAGTAGTCGACTCCCTCTCCGGGGAAGGTGAGGTTAAGGTCGCCGCATACCACGATGGCCAGATCGGCATCCGCCGCCATTTTCATATTGCCCGAGGCAAGGCGGTTCAGGATTTGCTTGTCTTTGATCACCACAAATTTCCAAGGTTGTTTGTTGCCCGCCGTGGGAGCGGCCATGGCGGCCTTGAGCAAGGTTTCCACCTTGTCGTTTTCCACGCTTTGCCCGGAATAGGCGCGTATGCTGGTACGGCTCATGATCAGGTTGATGGCCGCCATGCCGGTTTCCAGGGTCTCATTTTTCTGCGTGGGGCGGCATCCGCTGAAGAATACCACTTTGACAACCAGTCCGATGACCGCCACCGCCAGAATCACGTTCAGGATTTTCGAAGTTTTCATAAATGATGCGTTTTGAGGATTTGAACGAGCCAAAGTACGGCAAACTTTTTTTAACACCCATTTGTTTAAATAAAATTATTGATGTACTTTTGCCTCCCGATTTTTAACAAGCTACAGGTATGTCCGCACAGTGGGGGAAATGCCATAAGCTATTAAGACTGAAGAATAAGGAGAAGAAACGATATGTATTTAACCGCAGAAAGAAAACAGGAAATCTTTAAGACTTACGGCGGCTCGGAAACCAACACGGGCAGTGCGGAAGCTCAAATCGCTTTGTTTACGGAAAGAATACTTCACCTTTCCGAACATGTAAAACAGAACAAGAAAGACCGTTTTACACAGCGTTCGTTGGTGAGACTGGTTGGTCAGCGCCGCAAGATGCTCGACTATCTCAAAGAACGGGATATCGAACGCTACCGTGCGATTCTCCAGAAATTGAATCTTCGTAAGTAATCTTCGGGCATCGAGAGGCTCGATAGGCAAGAAGGCAATTATGATATGTAATTGCCTTCTTGTTGTTTTAAAGAATATCAAATTCCCCTGTGTCGGGATTGGTATTTCGGGGTATAGAGAGAAAAGCAATTTTAGTATAAAGAACGCTCCGGCTAGGAGAGGAAAACTCGGTAAATCTCGGGTAAAATATTCTGAACCAAGCTCAAACGGGGCAAGAAAATTAAAGTTATGGTGTTAGGTACACAAAAAAAATTCAATCTGCCCGATGGTCGGGAGGTTGTGATCGAGACAGGCAAGTTGGCCAAACAGGCCGATGGTTCGGCGGTGATTAAGTGCGGCGACACGGTGCTTCTGGCTACCGTCTGCAGCAAAACCGAAGTGGGTGAAAATGTTGATTTTATGCCGCTTACGGTTGATTATCAAGAGAAGTACGCATCAGTGGGGCGTTTCCCCGGCGGTTTCTTCAAGCGCGAAGCCCGTCTCTCGGAATATGAAATCCTTATTTCCCGTTTAATCGACAGGGCGTTGCGTCCTCTTTTCCCCGACAACTACCATGCCGATACCCAGGTATTGGTATATCTGATTTCGGGCGACCGCAACAACCTGCCCGATGCCTTTGCCGCTTTGGCTGCCTCTACCGCGCTCACCATTTCCGACATTCCGTTCAACGGGCCTATCTCGGAAGTCCGTGTGGCCAGAGTCAACGGCCAGTTCATCATCAATCCCTCGGTGGCCCAGATGGAAGAAGCCGACCTGGAACTGATGGTGGGTGCCACGATCGACGACATCTCGATGGTGGAAGGTGAAATGAAGGAAGTGAGCGAGGAAGTGATGATAGAAGCCCTCAAGGCCGCTCATGAAGCCATCAAGGTACAATGCCGTGTTCAGCTGGAACTGGCCAAGGAGGTCGGGAAGGCCAAGCGCGAATACTGCCACGAAGTAAACGATGACACCCTCAAGGCTTTGGTGCGTGAAAAATGTTATCAGAAATGTTACGACTGCGCCCGCGAATGTGTGGCGGACAAGAAACTCCGCGCACAGAAGATAGAAGCTATCAAGAAGGCTTTCATTGAGGAAAACTTTACTGAAGAAACCCTCGCCGGCAAGGAATTCATGATTGCCCGCTATTTCCACGATGTGCATCGGGATGCGGTGCGCGATATGATTCTGAAAGAAAGAATCCGTCTGGATGGCCGCGGTCTGGAAGATATCCGTCCCATCTGGTGCGAAGTGGATGTGTTGCCTGGCCCTCACGGTTCCTCTATCTTTACCCGTGGCGAAACCCAGTCGCTGAGTACGGTTACCTTGGGTTCCAAGTTGGATGAGCAGACTATCGACGGGGCGATTGTGGAAGGCAAGAACAATTTCCTTCTGCATTATAACTTCCCGCCGTTCGCCACAGGAGAAGTGAAGCCGGTGCGTGGTACGGGACGCCGTGAAATCGGTCACGGGAATCTGGCGATGCGTGCCCTCAAGCAGGTGTTGCCTACCGGTGAGGCGAACCCCTATACCATCCGTGTGGTTTCCGATATCCTCGAGTCGAACGGATCTTCCTCCATGGCTACCGTCTGCGCCGGCTGTCTGGCCCTGATGGATGCCGGTGTGAAAATATCCAAGCCCGTGAGCGGTATCGCCATGGGATTGATTACCGACCCTCAGACCGGAGCCTATGCCGTATTGTCCGATATTCTGGGCGATGAAGACCACTTGGGCGATATGGACTTCAAGGTTTGCGGAACACCCGACGGAATCACCGCCTGTCAGATGGATATCAAGATCGACGGTCTTTCCTACGAGATTCTCGGCAAGGCTTTGGCGCAGGCGCACAGAGGCCGCGCCCATATTCTGGGCAAGATGCTCGAGGTGATGCCCCAACCCAGGGAAGACTACAAACCCCACGCCCCGCGTATCGTTCAGATTCGGATTCCGCGTGAATTCATCGGAGCCGTTATCGGCACCGGAGGCAAGGTGATTCAGGAAATGCAGCGTGAAAGCGGATGCGATATCTCCATTGAAGAAGTGGGCGAATTCGGTATCGTGGACATTGCCGGCAGCAACAAGGAAGGAATGGATATGGCTTTGGCCCGTATCCAGGCCCTGACGGCTGTACCCGAAGTAGGCGAGGTGTACGAAGGAACGGTAAAATCCTTGCAGCCTTTCGGCGCTTTCGTTGAAATCCTGCCCGGCAAGGACGGTTTGCTGCATATTTCCGAAATCAGCTGGAACCGTGTGGATAAAGTGGAAGACGTGCTCAAAGAAGGCGATAAGATTACGGTAAAACTCATAGAGGTGGATGCCCGTACGGGTAAGCTCCGCCTGAGCCGCCGCGCGCTTGAACCTAAACCGGAAGGGTATGTGGAACCGCGCCGTGAACCGCGCGAACCCCGTGAGCCGAGAGGCGAACGTAGAGGCTTCGACCGTCACGACCGTGGAGAGCGCTCCCATAGCGAGCACCGTCTTGGCGCACCCAAACTGCGCAACAATCCGGATGCCGCTCCCGCCGGTGAATTTACCCCTTCCGACGATATGATGTAAACGTCGGATACCGGTAGGGATAAAAGCGGAAAGGGCAACGCATCGCGTTGCCCTTTCCGCTTTTTCTATATATCTTTTCTTCGGGATTCTTCTTCCATGAATTCCTGCCATATCCTGTCGTGGTCGAAGGCCAATTCCGGCAGGTTGTCAACAGGGAACCAGGCGGCTTCCGCCGCATCGTCGGCACCCTGCACCTCCGGCAGGCTGTCGGTTTCCAATAAGGCGTAATATACCATGGTTACCGTGCGTCCTCTCGGGTCGCGCGCCGGGTCGCTGTAGGGTCGGAAAAATTGGGGGACAAGCCCGTAATCCTTGAGCCGGATACCCGTCTCTTCACGCAGTTCGCGCCCCGCCGCCCATTCAAGGGTTTCATCTTCGTTTACGAAGCCGCCGGGAAAGGCGAAACGGTCAGCAAAGGGTTCGTGTGCCCGTTTCACCAGCAAAAGATGCCGGCTTCGGTCGGGCAGGGCGGCCACCAGCAGAAAGTCGGCGGTAAGGGCGGGGCGGGGATAGGCGTAGGTATGGCCGCTTTTGGCGCAGCCTTCCACCACCAGCACCATTTCGCCCTTGGCTTCGTTCTTTTCATAGAAATCGGCCAGTTCCCGCAAGCTTCCGCGTTTGTTTTCCGCGTACATCTTCGATATTTCGCGGCAAAGGCAGGCCTTCCTCTCTCCACCGAGGGTTTGGGCAAGCTGTTGCAGGGTTTTGGCGATTCGATGGGGCGATTCGTAGAGGATAAAGGTGCGTTCCTGAAATCGAAGCTGTTCCAAACGTGCGTTGCGCCCTTTCTGGTGAGGAAGAAAGCCTTCGAAAGCAAAGCGTTCGCAGGGCAGGCCCGATTGAACCAGCGCCGGCACGAAAGCCGTGGCACCCGGCAGGCATTCCACCTCGATATCGTTGTCCACACAGGCCCTGGCAATCAGAAACCCGGGGTCGGAAATGCCCGGTGTGCCGGCATCGGTGATAAGGGCGATATGTTGTCCTTGCCGCAACATCTGCACAATCTGTTCGCATACTTTGTGTTCGTTAAACAGATGGTACGACTTGCAGGGGGTCTGAATACCGTAATGTTGCAGTAATTTGGAGCTCGTTCTCGTGTCTTCGGCCAGGATAAGGTCGGCCTCTTTCAAAACACGTTCCGCCCGGTGCGTGAAATCGGCCAGATTGCCCACCGGCGTGGGAACCAAGAAAAGTTTTGCCATACGAAATAAGATTGAGCGGCCTGTGAAGCCTCTGCGGTAAAGATACGAACATTTTCCTTTTTCCCTCGCTTTTCATTATCTTTGTAAGTTTGAGGAAAAAGTCTCGAACTGTTTTTTTTCGGGTAACTGATGAAATCATCTCCTATGCGTAGTTATAGATTTTGGAACAACCTGATCGGGTGGCTTGTCTGGATCGCGGCCACTTTGGTGTTTGTTGGAACGGCCGAAAGGGCCGCCAGCTGGTGGGATTGCGGGGAATATATCTCCACGGCCACCAAACTAATGGTGGGGCATCCTCCGGGAGCGCCGACCTTCCAGCTTGTCGGTTGCCTGTTTGGCCTTCTCGCTTTCGGCGATCCTGCCAAAGTGGGCTTTATGGTGAACGTGATGTCGGCCCTTTGCAGCAGTTTCACCATCCTTTTTCTCTATTGGTCCATCACCATGCTGGGACGCAAGTTGGTGTATGCCTTCAGTTTCTCGGTAAAGAACGGCGGCAAGCGTGTTCTGGCTGCCGATGCGCCCGGCTACGCCACATGGAAGCCCGATCTGCCGCAGTGTATCCTGATTTTTGCCGCCGGCATCGTGGGGGCGCTGGCCTATACGTTTTCCGATTCTTTCTGGTTCAGTGCCGTGGAGGGTGAAGTATATGCCATGTCGTCTTTCTTTACGGCCGTTACCTTTTGGGCCATCCTCAAATGGGAAACCGTGGCCGATGAGCCGCACAACCTGCGCTGGATCGTATTCATCGCCTTCATGATAGGTCTTGCCATCGGCGTTCACCTGCTGAACCTCCTGGTAATTCCCGCCATTGTTTTCGTTATCTATTTCAAGAAATTCAAGCCCAGCACGAAACGTTTCTGGCTTTCGCTTCTGCTTTCCTTTGTGATTCTGGGGGTAACCCTTTGGGGGGTTATTCCTTTGACGGTAAAGTTGGCCGGAGCATTCGAGCTTTTTTTCGTGAACCATATCGGCCTGCCTTTCAGTTCGGGTACGGTGGTGTATTTCGTGTTGCTGACAGGGTTGTTGGTGTACGGGCTTTACTACGCTTACAGACACAGGCGGGTGGTGTTGCATACGGCACTGCTTTGCCTTTGCTTCATGCTTATCGGCTATTCCACTTTCCTTACGTTGGTGATAAGGGCTAATGCCGATGTGCCGCTCAATCAGGGCGAAGTGAAAAACGCCATCAGCCTGCTCTCCTATCTGAACCGCGACCAATACGGTTCGGTTCCCGTGTTTTACGGCCAGTATTACAATGCCAGACTTACCGATGTAAAGCCCGCCAATCCTCAGTATGTGCGGAACGACAGTACAGGCAAGTATGAACAAGCCGGCTATTCTTCACAGAAACTTACCTATGATGCGGAGCATTGCGGGCTTCTGCCCCGTATCCATTCCAATATGGAAAGCGGAGGCCGCCCGTGCGTTACCTACAACAAGATATGGAGCGGGCATGACGGTGGCGCCCGACGTCCTTCATTGGGCCAGAATCTGCGCTTCCTCTGGAAATACCAGTTGGGATGGATGTACGGACGCTATTTCATGTGGAATTTCGTGGGGCGGCAGAACGATATCATGGGACGCGGCTATAATCCCGACGGAACGGTGGATGTGCTGCATGGCAATTGGATAAGCGGTATCAAGTTCATAGACGAGATGCGGCTCGGGCCGCAAGCGGATCTGCCGCGCGAACTGGCCGAGAATCCGGCCCGCAACACTTTTTTCTTCCTCCCCCTGATTCTGGGGCTTATCGGTTTGTATTTCCATTGGCGCTACGCCCCAAAAGACACTTTTGTGGTGTTTCTCCTGTTCTTTATGACAGGATTGGCTATCGTGCTTTACCTGAATCAGCCCTCCACCGAGCCCCGTGAAAGAGACTATGCTTCGGCAGGTTCTTTCTATGCCTTCGCTATCTGGATCGGATTGGGTGTGGCCGGTATCGGGCAAGGACTCAATGCCTGGCTCAAAAACCGGAGCAAGACGGTGAAGAGTCTCTCTTATGCCGCTGTCGGAGTGGTTTGCCTCTTTGCCGTACCGGTAGTGATGGGGCAGCAAGGCTGGGACGATCACGACCGTTCCCACCGCACCTCCGCCCGCGATTTCGGCCGCAATATGCTTCTTTCCTGCGAACCCAACGCGGTGCTGATTTCCGATGGCGACAACGATACCTATCCCATGTGGTATTGCCAGCATGTGGAAGGCATCCGTCCCGACGTGCGCCTTATCAACAGCATTCTGGCCAACAGTTCATGGCTCATCCAGCCTTTGTACCGCAAGATCTACGCGTCCGAACCTTTCCGTTTCTCGTTGGATGCCAAAAACTACGGCGGCGGTAAAAACGAAGTGGTGATGGTTCAGAACCGCCTTTCGCAACCGGTGGAGCTTTCAGAATCGTTGCGTTTTGTGAACTCAGACAATGTGGCCACCAAGATGGTGGATCAGTTCGGGGATCAGTATTCCTATTTCCCCTCCAGCCAGGTATTGCTGACCCTTGACAAGGACAAGATGCGCGCCGGCACCGCCTTTACACCGGAGGAAATCGACGCCATGCCGGAAAGTCTCACCTGGAAATTCCAGGGCGGCCGTATCGGAAAATCGGAACTGGTGATTCTGGATATTCTGGCCAACAACTATCAAGACAGGCCGTTGTATTTTGTAAGTCCTTACGGACACCAATCCTATCTGCCCTCCCTGGCCCAATCGCAAATCGAAGGGATGGTGTTCCGCTTCGTGCCTTTCCGTAATGCCAACCGGGCGGCTTTGGATTCACGTACCAACGGTATGAATACCGAAAGAACCTACGAACTTTTGGTGCATCAGTTCGAGTGGGGCGAAATCCATACGGGTAAATCCAAATTGGATCCAGAAAGCCGTTCCTGGAGCGAACAGGCGCGGCATCAGTACGCTACGTTGGCCATGGCCCTTTTGGCCGAAAACAAGCCCGAAAAAGCAGAGGAAGCTTTGGATAAGGGGCTGTTTTTCTTTCCCGATGCGGTGCTGGCCTACAATAACAACATGCTGATTTACGTGCAGGGCTATATGCTGTGCGGCGCTACCGAAAAGGGTAGGGAGGTGCTGGAAAGCATCGCCGACAACTACGAACGCCGTCTGCATTATTTTATCGGATTCCCTGCCAAATACCGTCGCGGCCTGCAGAACGAGGTGCAGGATGCGATAAATGTGCTGGGGTCGGTAAAATATCTGGCCGATATGTATGGAATTGAAGACATGAGCCACCGTATGGCCGGTATCTTCACCATGTACAATATTCAGGAATAGCTCCCGAACGGGAGACGGGCCGCTGGATGCATGCGAAAAACGATAAGCCGGATCGGAAAATGAAACGATACAATTTTTGGAATAACATCATCGGCTGGGCGGTATGGGCTATTGCCACCGTGGTGTTTGTGGCCGCCGCCGAACGCACCGTAAGTTGGTGGGACTGCGGCGAATATATCAGTACCGCGGGAAAACTTATGGTTGGGCATCCCCCCGGAGCCCCCACATTCCAGATACTGGGCTGTCTGGCGCAGCTTTTCACATTCGGTCACAGTGCGTATTCGGCTTTTGCCGTAAACGTGATGTCGGCTCTTTGCAGCAGTTTCACGATACTCTTCCTGTTTTGGACCATCACCATGCTGGCCAGGAAACTGGCCGGACTTGCATGTGGAAAGGAGAAGGAAGAAGGCGTATTCCACCAGGTGCTGATCTATGCCTGCGGCGTGGTAGGTGCTCTGGCCTATACTTTCAGCGATTCGTTTTGGTTTTCTTCGGCTGAAGGCGAAGTGTACGCCATGTCATCGTTCTTTACGGCCATCACTTTCTGGGCCATTCTCAAGTGGGAAGCCGAGGCCGGGCAACCGCACAACCTGCGTTGGATTGTATTCATCGCCTTTATGATAGGTCTTGCCATCGGGGTGCATCTGCTCAATCTCCTTGTAATACCGGCCACGGTGTTTATCGTTTACTATAAGAAGTTCCGGCCCTCCCGCAAGGGTTTCTGGCTTTCGATGATCCTGTCGGTGGTATTGCTGGCGGTGATTCTGTGGGGAATTGTGCCATGGACGGTGAAAATGGCCGGTTATTTTGAAATCTTTTTCGTCAATACGGTAGGGTTGCCCTTCAATTCGGGCACCGTCATTTATTTTCTGCTGCTGACAGGGCTGTTGGTGTTCGGCTTGATTTACGCCATGCGCAAAAACAAGGTGGTGTTGCATACCGGATTGCTCTGTCTGTGTTTTATGTTGGTGGGATATTCCACCTTCATCACGTTGGTGATTCGTTCAAACGCACAGGTACCCATCAACGAAAACGAACCCAAAGACGCCCTGAGTCTGCTTTCCTACCTCAACCGCGAGCAATATGGCAGCCGTCCCTTGTTTTACGGGCAGTATTTCAATGCCAGGCCGGTGGATATGAAGCAAACTTCGCCCCAGTATGTCAAAGACAAGGAAAAAGGCGTTTACCGCAATATCGGATACGGGGTGGAGTATATCTACGACAAGGCCCATTGCGGGCTTTTT
This sequence comes from uncultured Bacteroidales bacterium, assembly GCA_947175635.1. Taxonomy (GTDB): domain Bacteria; phylum Bacteroidota; class Bacteroidia; order Bacteroidales; family P3; genus Pullibacteroides. The sequence continues at coordinate 11,901 of CAMWNM010000021.1, forward strand.
CCGCGTATGTATTCGAGCGAGAGCGGCGGTGGACGTCCGCATGTGGAATATTACCGCTTCTGGAGCGGTACGGATGCCGATGAAAATTCGCCCAAGCCGTCGGCGGTGGAGAACATGCGCTTTCTGGTGCGCTATCATTTCGGATGGATGTATTTCCGCTATTTCATGTGGAATTTTGCCGGCCGCCAGAACAACATACAGGGATTGGGCTACAACCGCGACGGCAGCCGGGATGTTTTTCACGGTAACTGGATCAGCGGTATCAAGCCATTGGATGCCTTGCGGCTTGGCCCTCAGGATAATCTGCCCGACTATCTCAAGCACAATCCGGGCCGGAACACTTTCTTCATGCTGCCCTTGCTTTTGGGGCTTTGCGGCCTGATTTATCAATACCGGAAAGACAGGCGCAACTGTTTTGTGGTGTTCCTGCTCTTTTTCATGACCGGTCTTGCCATTATCCTTTATCTGAACCAGCCTTCTACCGAGCCCCGTGAAAGAGACTACGCCTATGCGGGCTCTTTCTACGCCTTTGCCATATGGATAGGATTGGGTGTGATGGCGCTTACCGATTGGGTAAGCCGTAAAATCGACCGTAAGATCGCTCTGGCGGGCGTAAGTGTATTGTCGTTGGTTTTTGTTCCGGGGCTGATGGGGCAGCAAGGTTGGGACGACCACAACCGTTCACACCGTACGGCCGCTTATGATTTTGCCCGGAATGCCCTTCTTTCGTGCGAACCCGACGGTATTTTGATTGCCAACGGCGACAATGATACCTTTCCGCTTTGGTATTGTCAGGAAATGGAAGGTATCCGCACCGACGTACGCATCATCAACAGTGCGCTCGCCAACAGTTTCTGGCATATACAGCCGCTTTTCCGTCCCGTGTACGATGCCGCTCCGCTCCGCTTCACCGTGCCTTACGAGGGATACGGACAGGGGGTAAACGACTATGTGCTGTTGGGCAATATGGATCTGGGCGGCTACGTGGAACTGAAAGACCTTTTGGATTACGTGGGCAGCAACGATCCGCGAACCAAGCAGATCACACGTGATGGCGAGCGGCTTTCGGTTTTTCCCACCCATAAGGTGAAGGTGAGCCTTTCGGTAGAAGAAATGCTGGCCAACGGGCAGATTACCCCCGAACAGGCCGCTACCGTGCCGGATGAAATCCGCTATGAGGTAAAGCCCGGTTCCAATGCCCTCTACCGTGCCGATTTGGCTTTTATCGATCTGTTTGCCACCAACAAGTTCAGCCGTCCGATTCATGTGATGAGTCTGGGGGCGCAATCGAAACTGTTTCCGCTCAACGAATACGGGCAATCCGAAGGCATGATTTATCGTTTGGTGCCCTACCGCAACGCCAACCGGGCCGCGATAGGCGCCAACGGCATGAATGCCGACAAAGCTTACGACCTTTTTGTGAATCAATTCCGCTGGGGTAACCTGCAAGATCCCAAAACGGCTGTGGATCCCGAAAGCGCGGGCTATACCAATACGGTCCGTTACCAATACACGCAGTTGGCGCGGGCGCTCAGCTTTGAGGGGAAGCAGGATTTGGCCGTCAGGGCGCTTGACCGCTGTCTGGAACTTTTTCCCCATCATAAAGTGCCTTTCGAAGGCATTATGGTGTATGTGGTGGAAGAATACCTGCGTGCCGGAGCTTTCGAGAAAGGCTTGGCCCTGGCCGGGGAGATAGAGGAAATCTACATGCAGCGCTATAACTACGTTGTCCGCTTTCCGGCCCGCTTTATGCGCAGCGTGCGTTATGAGCAGAACGAGTGTATGGGCGTATTGTACGAAATGAACCGCCGTATGCGTGCTTTTTCTGGAAATCAAGATGTTGCCGCCATGGTGGCGCGAATAGATAAAAAACTTCAGGATTATGGAATCTAATGAATACTCTTCCGCTTCCGGACCGAATACACCCGAACCGGTTTCATCCAACGGATCCGACCGTCGACCCTCGTTTCTGTCGGTGTTGTGCGTACTCACCTTTATAGGCAGCGGATGTTCGTTGCTGTCGAACTTTTGCATGGGTCTGAGTTTCGATATGCTCCGGACAATGTTTCAGGAAGATGTATTCGCTTCGTATTGGGCCATGATGCCCGAGATGCAGGCGAATATGGAACGGATGTTCGAGGTGCCGCGCTATTATTATTTTCTGGCCGGCATTCTCTATTCCGTTTCGCTTGCAGGCGCTGTCATGATGTGGAATCTGAAACGTAAAGGCTTTCATTTCTATACCATTGCCCAATGTATGGTGATCCTGCTGGAAATGCTGCTGGTTCCGGCAACGGGCTTGCCTTGGTCGGCTTTGGTGTGGACGGGGCTTTTTGTGGCACTCTACGGCGTGCATTTAAAGTATATGCAGAAATAAAATCTTAAATCCTATACTTCGATGACTGAAAAAATCAAACAAACGCTCCGCGATTCCTCCGTTGCCCGTTGGACGGCATTGGTGTTGATTGCCTTGATGATGTTCTTTGCCTATATGTTCGTAGACGTGATGTCGCCTTTGCAGACATTGATCGAATCGAGCCGAGGATGGACGCCCGGTGCCTTCGGTACCTATGCCGCTTCCGAATATCTGCTCAACGTATGCGGCTTCCTTATCTTGGCCGGGATTATCCTCGATAAATGCGGTATCCGCTTTACCGGAACGCTGTCCGCTTCCTTGATGGTAGTGGGGGCGGCCATCAAGTTTATCGCTGTAAGCGATATGTTTCAAACCACCGCTTTCTGCCAATGGCTCAACTCGTTTTGGCCCGCTCTTCCGGGAACAGCCAAGTTGGCCTGTCTGGGTTTCATGGTTTTCGGTTGTGGTTGTGAGATGGCGGGTATCACTGTTTCGCGTGCCATTGCAAAATGGTTTGCCGGCAAGGAGATGGCTTTGGCCATGGGCTTGGAAATGGCTATCGCCCGTTTGGGTGTGTTTGCCGTTTTCTCGCTTTCCCCGTTTTTGTCGAGAAAATTTGCCGATGCCGCAGGCGATTCGATTGTGGCGCCGCTTGCTTTCTGCACCGTTCTGCTGATTATAGGTTTGATCAACTTCATCGTGTTCTCCTTTATGGACGCAAAACTCGACCGTCAGTTGGGAGAGGGTGCGGCCGCGGCTGCGGAAGACGAACAGTTCAAGTTCAGTGACCTCAGGTATATTTTCGGCAGCAAGATGTTTTGGCTTATCGCCCTGCTCTGTGTGCTTTACTACTCGGCAATCTTTCCTTTCCAGCGTTATGCCACAAACTTCCTTGAATCTACCTTGTGCATTCCCAACGATGAAGCCGCCGCCATTTTCCGTTGGTTCCCCATCCTGGCCATGATTCTTACCCCGGTTCTGGGTTCGTTTATAGACCATAAGGGAAAAGGCGCCTCAATGCTGATGTATGGTGCGCTGATCATGATTGCCTGTCATCTTTCGTTTGCCTTCCTTTTGCCGGCATTCCCTTCTAAATTCCTGGCCTATCTGATTACGGTGATTCTGGGGGTTTCGTTCAGCCTTGTGCCGGCCGCCCTTTGGCCCAGTGTGCCCAAGGTAATCGATGGCAAGATTCTGGGAAGTGCCTACGCCCTTATCTTCTGGATTCAGAACATCGGCCTTTGCTTTGTTCCCAAGATTATCGGCAATGTGCTCAATGCCACCAATCCCGGTGTGGCCGAAGCGCGCGCCCATGCCCTTGAGATGGGTGAAGCGTTGCCGGCTTACAACTATACGGTTCCCATGATTATTTTCGCCTCCTTCGGTGTGGCGGCCTTCCTGCTTGGCATTTGGCTGAAACGCGAAGATGTGGTGAAAGGCTATGGTCTTGAATTGCCCAATATCAGGAAATAGTTTTTACAACCGATACCGGTTAAATCCGAAGAGCCGCCTGCCGCAATACACGGGCGGCTCTCTTTGCAATAAAGAAGTGCTTGTGCGATATGAAAGAATTGAAATGTCCCCGATGCGGTAATGTTTTCAGTGTGGATGAAGCCGACTACGCCCTTATCCTGAACCAGGTGCGCAACAGTGAATTCGAGGCCGAACTGGAACGGCGCACGCAGGAACTGAACAGACAGAAACAGGCTGAACAGAGCGCGTTGGAAGAAAGACTCAAGCAGCTTTATACACAACGTCTGGGTGAAAACAAACTGGCCATAGCCGAAAGAGACGGCAAGATAGAGAATCTGAACCGTCAGTTACAGGAAGTGGCGGAGAATACCCGCCTTCAGATGGATGTGGTGTTGGCCCAAAAAGAACGGGAGATTGCCGATTTGAAAAACGCCGTTTCCCAAAACGACAGTAAGCGGGATCTGGCGTTGATGGAAGAACGCAACAAGGCCAAAGATGTGTTGCACGCACAGCAGACACGCATCGCCGAATTGGAAAACCAAGTGAAATCGGCTGTGGATGCGGCCCGGTTGCGTGAAAGCGAACTGAAGGAACGCTATGAATTGCAGTTGAAGGAGAAACAGACGCTGGTGGATTTCTACAAAGACATGAAAGCCAAACTTTCCACCAAGATGGTGGGGGAAAGTCTGGAAGTGCATTGCAGCACCGAATTCAACAAGGTGCGTGCCTCGATGTATCCCGATGCCTACTTTGAAAAAGACAACGATGCCCGTGGCGGCAGCAAGGGGGATTTTATCTTCAGGGATTACGCCGATGGTATCGAATATGTCTCCATCATGTTCGAAATGAAAAACGAGATGGATGAAACGGCCACCAAGCATAAGAACGAAGACTTCTTTGCCAAATTGGACAAAGACAGGAATGAGAAGGGGTGCGAATACGCCGTTCTGGTGTCTTTGCTCGAACCGGAGAGTGAACTTTACAATGAAGGCATCGTGGATGTTTCTTATCGTTATCCCAAGATGTATGTGGTCCGTCCGCAGTTTTTCATGCCGATTGTCTCTCTCTTGACACAGGCCTCCAGAAAGAGCATCGAATATAAGCGGCAGTTGGCGTTGGCCCGTCAGCAGAGTGTGGATGTAACCAACTTTGAAAACAAGCTGTTGGAATTTAAAGACAAGTTTGGCCGCAACTACCGGCTGGCATCCGAAAAATTTGCCAAAGCCATAGAGGAAATCGACAAGTCGATAGACCATCTACAGAAGATAAAAGACGCCCTGATAGGTTCGGAAAACAATCTGCGTCTGGCCAACGACAAGGTGGAGGATCTGAGTATCAAGAAGCTTACGCGGGGCAATCCCACGATGAAAGCCAAATTTGAGGAAGCGGGCTTTTCCGAAAGCATGGAAACGGGTGAGGGAGAATAAAGGGACGGGGAGACCCAGTTATTTGGGGTCTAACTTGGAGAATACCGAATTGTTGCTGATATATTCGGGAATGATGTTTTTGGCCATCTTTACCGTTTCTTCGGTACGGCAGGCGAGGGCGGCTTCGTTAAGCGCATCATAAAGGGGGATCAATTCCTTGAAATCGTAGGTACGGGCATCGGCGATACGTATCTTTCTGTGCGAGGTAGGCTGGGTATGTTCCACCGAACTGAGCACTTCTTCGTACAATTTTTCTCCGGGACGTAATCCCGTGTATTCAATGCGGATACTGCCCAGCTCAAAGCCCGAGAGCTGAATCATCTTTTTGGCCAGATCGGCAATCTTTACGGGTGTTCCCATATCGAAAACCATGATGTCGCCGCCGTTGCCGATATTAGATGCTTCCAGCACCAGGAGACAAGCTTCCCGAATCGTCATGAAGTAGCGTGTGATGTCGGGATGGGTTACCGTGACCGGTCCGCCCATGGCGATTTGTTTTTCAAACAGCGGGACCACCGAGCCTTGGCTGCCCAATACGTTGCCGAAGCGGGTGGTGATATATTGGGTCTTCCCGTTGAGTTTCCCCTCTTTGATATAGCGGTCGAGGCTTTGCACATAAATTTCGGCCAAACGTTTGGATGCCCCCATCACATTGGTGGGATTTACGGCTTTGTCAGTAGAAACCATCACGAACTTCTCCACCTCGTATTGCAAGGCCGTATGGGCGATGTTTCGTGTTCCGATGGTGTTTACCATAAAGGCTTCGTTGGGATTCTGCTCCATCAGCGGCACATGTTTGTAGGCGGCCGCATGAAAGACAATCTGCGGGTGATGGTTTTCAAAAAGGTAGGAAAGGCGCGGCAAGGAGCGGATATCGCCGACCATCGGTTCCAGAGCCAGTTTGGGAAATTTCTCTTCCAATTCCAGACGCAGGTTGTGGATACCGGTCTCGCAATTGTCGAACAACACCAATTTATGGGGATTGAAAACGGCTATCTGCCGGCACAGTTCACTGCCTATCGAACCGGCCGCTCCGGTAACCAGCACGGTTTTTCCGCTCAGATTCTGTTCGATCTGCCGAGTGGCTATCTGTATCTCTTCCCGGCCCAAGAGGTCGGAAATATCCAGTTTGCGGAGCGTGGGGGCGGTATGTTTCCATTTCTTGATGGGAGGGACAGTAAACAGATTGAGTTTCTTGGAAAGACAATAGGATATAAGCCGGTTCCTTTCGGCCAAAATGTCGGCCTGACGGGTAAAGAGAATACCGCTTATTTCTTCCTTTTCGAGAATGGGATGCAGGTCGGAAACCTTTTTGAGCACATATACAGGCAGATTCCCGATAGGGTAGGAATCTTCGCGTTTGGCGAACCTCAGGTAGCCTGCGATGGTGTAATGGGTCTGCGTGTTGAGGTTAAGCACGCTCGAAAGGGCGATATCGCTTGCATCGGCGCCATAGATAAGAACCTTTTGCTGCAGTTTGGTAAATCCGTTGAGGGTGTATTGGTAGAATATAATCACCACCAGACGTGCGGCCACAAGAATCGAGAACGAAAAGAAACTGTCGAGCAGAAGATAGGCCAACAGATAGCGGGTTTGAGAAAAGATATGATAGGCAAACAAAGCGGCGGTTACAAACGCCATCTTGAAAAACATTGCCGCCGCGATGCGCCAGATAGATTGGAAAGAAGCGTGACGGATAATGTTCTTGTAGGTTTTGAAAAGCAGAAATCCGATGATGCTTGTCGGTAAGCTGAAGCACCCCAACAGGAGCAACGTATGCGTCTGAACGGATTGTTTAAAGAAATAACAGACCAACAGGTAAGAGGCCCCGGTGCACAGACAGGACATGAATAGATCGAAAGCGAATACAAACCATCGATTCACATAAGGCGTATCGGCAAGTCGATGTAAGAACCTGTTTCCTATCGAAGAGGGCATGACGGTTAAGAATTGCTACGCGAATTTACAAATTATTTACAAAGCACCTTTCCAAAGGGTAAAAAAAAACGGTGCATCGAAAGATGCACCGTTTTTTTGCTATGCAAAAGAATTAATTCGCATAATCGGCATAATCCGTTCCTTCTGCGGGCAAGGTTACCCCTGCACCGTAGATATCACCGCTGAGTTTATCCCATGCGTTGTTGTTCCAGTTCTTGGAATCCTTGGCATTGGAGGCGGCATCAATGATACCCTTACCTTTTTTCCATTGTTCGGTAGTGGTTTCATCGTAAGGCACGGGGAAAGCGAATGTGGCCAAAGGATAATTGGTGAAGTGCAGTTGATACTGCTCGTTGTCTTTGTCTCCGGGACGGCTCAGACGCATACCGTTGCGGCGCAAGTCAGACCATCTGTGACCTTCGCAAAGGAACTCCCGGGCATTTTCATCCATAATGACTTGGCGGATGGTGCTTTCGGTGATAGCGTATTTGCTTTCCATGGCACTCATATCTCCCTGAACGGAAGTGTCTCTGGCACCGAGAACGGCCAACAGGGCTTCTTTGGCACCTTCCACATCTCCGGAGGCCGCTTTGGCTTCGGCCTGAATCAGGTAGATTTCAGGCACTCTCAACACGGGTACATTGAATACGGCGTTTGCTTCGGGATACTTCTTGCAAGTGGAAACTTGACTCGGTTTCGCTTCGTCTTTGCCGATGTACAGCGCCCGACGGATATCGCCGGTCTTGAAAAGACTGAGCGCATAATTGCTGGGATTGCAACCATAAGAGTCGAACATGTTCTGCAAAGAGTTGGCCGAAAGGTTGTCGGCGGAGGTATAGTTCAGCAGCCAGATGTCTTCAGACGAAGGCGTTGTTCCATAAGCGCCCAGGAGGTTGTCGGCATTGGAGATCAAGGTGGCGTTTGCTCCGGAAGGAAGATTTTCCAACGCATTCTGTGCGGCCTCGATGGCTTGATCATACTTGTGTTGGGCCAACGCCAGACGGGCTTTCAATACATATGCGGCGCAAAGCGTAGGATAGTAGCGGGTGGGGGACAAAATGAAATTTTTGCTGCCCGATTGGTTGAAATAAGAAATCGCGCTGTCGATCTCGGCTTCCATATAGGCGTACGTGTCTTCCAAGGTCGACATATTGGCAGCTTCTTCCAATCCCAAGGCCGCACCTTTCAACACAACGATACCCACGGTGTAGGGGTTGCTGCCCGGCATTTGGTAGGGTACGCCGTTGTTCAATTCCGAGTTTTCCTTCAAGTTATAGTCCACGCAGAAGTACTGGGTGAGAAAATACTCGGCATACACCTTGGTAACCAAAGATGCCGCGATGGCGCTTCTCAACTGGGTAGCTTGTGTGTTGGTGGTGCTACTGCTGTTCAGCAACCTCTCGGCGGCCGAAATCGTTCGGGCGGAGGCGGCGGCAATTGCATAACCGTTAGCCCAGAAACTGGAAACTTCCGTTGTACGTACCTGAATGTTCCAACGTTCCATATCCAGCATCGTACCGTTGCTACCACGGATGGAGGATACCATATCCGTCATCATATCCCCGATGAGGGTGGCGTTACGTCCGCCGAATCCGTAGCTGTACATCAATCTCATGGTTCCTACCACAGTGGAGGAAACATAGTCGGGATTACTCATCACGACTTCCGTGTCCAAGGCCGAAGTGGGCGTTCTGTTCAAATAGTCGTTAGAGCACGACGAAAACAGCAGGATAATGGCCGCACAGGCGATGGCTCCTATATATTGTATTCTTTTCATATCTTAAATCTTTTTTACTATTCAACCGACAATTTTAGAACCCGACGCTAAGACCGAGCGTATAGTTAACAGGCACAGGATAGTTGGAGGTCTGGATAGCGCTCAAACCGGATTCGGGGTCATAGCCGCGGAAGTTCTTGCTGCAAGCGGTAAAGAGATTGTCGATGCTGGCGTAGATACGCAGACTGCTCACGAAAATCTTCTCGGCATGTTTCTTGGGCAAGGTATAACCTACCATAATCGATTTGATACGGAAGTAAGAACCATCTGTACGATAGCGGGTGCTCAAGTTCTGCGAGCCGTTGTTGCCGTTGTTGATCAACTGCGGGATATCGGCTTTGTCACCCGGACGCTGCCAACGGTTTTCCATTACGTAGTAAGTGGTGGTGTGGGCAACCTGACTGCCTTCGTTTTCAAGATAGGTCAAGTCGTTCGAGAAGATATAGTTGCCGTAACTGTAGTTGAACTGCAGGCCGATATCGAAGTTGTAGAAATCGAAACGGGTCTGGATACCACCGTAGAACTTGGGATCGGAAGTTCCTACAAAGCGGCTCACGGCTTCATTGTAGTTGAATACGTACTGACCGTCCGCGCCATACCATCTGGGACGACCCGTGGCGGGATCCACACCGGCCCATTCGGGCGTATAGAGCTGGGCCGAAGAATATCCTTCGCGCAACAGACCGATGGTACCGTTACGGATATCGTTGTGGTCGGGCAGGTAAATGATTTCATTGTAGTTTGTGGTAACGTTAAAGCCGAAACTCCATTTGAAGTTCTTACGGTTGAAGAGCATGGCGTTTACCTGAAGTTCAATCCCCTGGTTACGCATCTTACCGATGTTGGAGGCGATGGAGCCGAAACCGGTTGCGTAAGAAAGCGGGCGGGCGAAGATCATGTCTTTGGTCATGTCGTTGTAGTAGTCGAATTCAACCGTCAAGGCATTGAAGATGGTGAATTCCAAACCTACATCGAACTTGTTTCTCGATTCCCAGCAAAGCTCGGTGTTTTCCAACTGTGAGGGCGCGAAACCGCTGATACCGCCGTAACGGGTTGTGGCGTAAACCCCGCGGGCCTGATAATAGCCTACGTTCTGGTTACCGGAGGTACCGTAACTGATACGGACGGAGAGGTTGTTGAGCCAGTTTTGTGTGGCGGCCATGAATTTTTCAGCGGAGATACGGTATTTGGCACCTACCGAGTAGAAAGTACCCCAACGCTTGTCTTCACCGAAACGGGAAGAACCGTCGCGACGAACGCTGGCCGAAATGTAATAGCGGTTATCGTAGTCGTATTCAACGTTGGCGAAGTAAGAGGCCAAGGTGGCGTCGGCACGATAGGTGGAGCCTTCGGTTTCGGTGGCGTTGGTGATTTCCATCAGGTCGGGCGTTGCGTAATCCATACCGGAGATATAGGATTCGTAGTTGTTGAAACGCTGGGCTTCCTGACCAACGAGGATGTTGAAGTTGTTCTTCTTGATGGAGGGCATCCAGTTGATGGTGTTGGTGATGTTCATGTAAGCGACGCTTTCATCGCTCATCTGCATCAAGCCGCCCAAGGAAGCACCCTGCGGGTTTACTACCTGCGACCATACGTTCTGTTCTTTCAACATCGCGAAGTCGATACCAACCTTAGACTGAACGTAGAGGTTTTTATAAAGCTTCACACGCAGATAGGGGGCGAAAGTGGCCTTGTACTGCTGTTGGAAAGCCTTGTCGTGATATTTGTCCTCACGCAATGCCACGGGGTTGTAGCCCGAGGCGAACGGGTTGGTAGTGGTGTTCCATACCAAGTCACCGTTTTCATCAACTGTTTTCACGGGGTCGGTCGGACGCATCATGGAAGCTCCCCAGATAGGAGCGGCGTAAGCCAATGCGGTGGGTACCGTGTTGATTTCACCGTAGCTGCCGGCCAGGCTGGTTCCGAAAGACAACCATTTGGTGGGGTTCACATCCACGTTCAAACGGGCATTGTAGCGGGTGTAATCGGAACCGATTACGATACCCTTGTTCTGGAAGTATCCAACCGAAGCATAGTAGTTCACGGTCTTGGTACCGCCGGAAGCGGTGATGGAGTAGTCTTGGATGATACCGTTCCGGGTAACTTCATCCCACCAATTGGTGTAGGTGGGATTACTGCCGGCCCTGAAGTCGATATTGTAGTTGGATCTCGCATACCAACCCCAGATGCTGGTCTCTTCATTGGCCAGCATGGCGAGACGTTCATCGCGGTTTATGGCTGAATTCAGACGGGCTTCGTAAAGGAATGTCTTGAAGTCTTCCAAATTAACTTTCTGGAAACGTTTCTTTACAAAAGGAGGGGTGGCGATACCGATCTTGGCGTTTACGTTGAAACTGGTCTTGCCTTCCTGACCTTTCTTGGTGGTGATGACGATAACCCCGTTGGAAGCACGCGAACCGTAGATAGAGGTTGCGCTCGCATCCTTAAGCAACTGGATACTTTCGATATCTTCCGGATTCAACGAGGCAAGAGGGTCGGTACCCTGATCGTTTGTATAATCGGAAAAACCCATGGCTCCCGTGATGATAGGCACCCCGTCGATAACATAGAGAGGGTCGTTGCCCGAACTCAAGGAGCTTTTACCGCGGATACGCACCGTGGTGGAAGAACCGGGCTGGCCGGAAGCCGAGCTGACCTGCATACCGGGTACGCTACCTTGCAAAGAGTTGATTACGTTCGATTCGGTTTGACGTTTGATAACGTCTTCTCCTACGGCGACAGCCGAACCTACGTTGTCAACTTTTTTCCTAACCCCGTAGCCGGAAATCTGCACCGCTTCCAGCGCGATGGCTTGGGATTCCAACACTACATTGACAACGCCGCCGGTAATCGGCACAATCTTCTCTTTCATCCCCATGGCAGAAAACTTGAGGTTTTTCGCCGTGGCGGGAACATTCGCCAAGGTATAGACCCCATTGATGTCGGTGGAGGTACCGATGGTGGTTCCTTCCACCATGACGGCGACCATAGGCACACCGTTCGGATCCTCCGCACTCGTGACCTTCCCGGTTACGGTGCGCTGCCCCAAAGCCACATCGGCCGCTCCCATAAGGAAAAGGGACACCACAAAGAGCAATAGTTTTTTCATAGAAAGCTGATTTGGATTTTTATTTTTACTTGTTTCTATTTCTTTGTTTTATATTGTGTCTCGACAAAAAGACAAAATACAGGCACGGAATGCGCCTCCTCCCGTTGTGCACCTGCACGCAAGGAGTGGTTTCTATCATGCATAAATTGCAAAAAGCAAATTTAGGTAAATTTTCCATACGGGCAAGGTGAAAGCCCCCTTTTCTGCCCCCTATAATCTAAATGAATCTTAAAATTCATTTATAAAAGAAAGAATGTCAAGTAAATTTATTTCTTAAAGGCTGTTAAAAAATAGTTAACAAATGTTAAAGTAGTCATTTGGGGTCGGGGAGGGGAATCCTCGCCGACCCGGGTAGATTTATCGGGTTTTGGGCGGGGCGATCCGTTCGATTCCCCAAACAAGCAGGAAACCGGCTGTCGCCAATATTACGGCTTGCCAGATAAAGCCATCGGGCGCAACATTGATCTCGGTCAAGGCTTTTTCAACCCCGTGGCTGTCGGTATAGGTGGAAACCGTTTGCTTCCACGGCCACACTTTGTTAAGCGAACCGAGCATGAATCCGGTGAGGACGGCCAGTGTGAGGTTTCTAAATCTGTGCAGGGCATAGGAAAGCAGGCGCGAAAAAGTGGCGATGCCGCAAACCGCCCCGATGCCGAAAATACCGAGAACCATGGGGTCAAGATGTTTCACGGCCGCCATTATATAGTTGTATTTGCCCATCAGGAGCAGGATGAAGCTTCCCGAGATGCCCGGCAGGATCATGGCGCAAATGGCGATAAAGCCGCAAAGGAAGATAAAAGGCAGGGTCTCGGGCGTATTGGCGGGAGTGGTGGACGTGATGTACAAGGCGATGCCGATGCCGGCGGCGAACCCTATCGCGTTTTTCCAGTTCCAATCCCGTATTTCTTTGGCTACGAACAGGGTGGATGCCGCTATCAGTCCGAAAAAGAAAGCCCATACCAATACGGGATAACTGTCTAAGAACAAGGTGATGATTCTGGCCAGCGAAAAGATGCTGAGGCCGATGCCTGCCACCAGGCAGAGCAGGAAATTTCCGTTGACGGCTTTCCAGAACTGTTTCGGTTTTCCGCTTACAAGAAGCTTGAGGCTCTGCGTGTTGATGCTTTTGATGGATTCCAGCAACTCGTCGTAGATGCCGGTGATAAAGGCGATGGTGCCGCCCGATACACCCGGCACCACATCGGCCGCCCCCATGGCGACACCTTTGAGCAGTATCAGGCCGTATTCACTGTATTTTCTTTTCATTTTATTTGTAATCAGTTTTTTTTTGTTCGTCAGCCGGTCATCGGCCGGTCATTCGGGCGTCGAAGATACGAATTTGCATTTATCTGTGCGGATACCGCATGCGGTTTCGTCGGAAATTCGGTAAAAATCACCTTCGGCATGCGAGACTTGAAAGTGTTTGTGTAAATACAATGTTTTCAGTGCTTTGTTTTCTCTTTGTAAGGGAGTTGAAACGGGGGTGCGGTATTTTCAGCGTGAAAAATAAAGGGCAAGCAGCGGAGGGCTTTATCTTCGCGCCTCCAAAATACCGGAATCATGTGGAAAGGATATATTGTCTTGCTTCTTTGTCTGCCTGTCTGGGTGCAGGCTGCCGACCGCAAGGGAAAGGCGGCGGCCGACGGTATTCTGGGTACGTACATGATTTACGAGCATCGCACGCAGGAAACGGTGCACTTGAGTTTCTACGAGGCCGATAACGGGGATTACGAGGCGCGCATCGTTTGGATGGAGCAACCTACCGACGATTTGGGCAAGCCCAAAACCGACGTGAACAATCCTCGGGCGATGTACCGGCATATTCCCCTTTCGCATCTGGTGATTGTGCGCGGCTTGCGCTATGATGCCAAAAGCGGCCAATGGGAAAACGGGCGTATCTACGACCCGTCTTCCGGCAAGACGTACCGTTGCTTTATCCGTTTTGAAGACGATAACCAGACTTTGCGGGTAAAGGTATATATCGGTTTCCGTTTTTTGGGCAGAAGCCTTTATTGGTCGAGGATTTCCTAATATTTTCTTGTATGGATACGGGTAAGTTCGGGCAGGTTTTCCGCATTTACAATCACTACACCGATATGCACGGCAGGGTCAAGGTCAGGACCCTTTGCGACCTGTTTAACGATGTGGCCGAAATGCACACCGTCGAACAGAAGGCCGATGTGGCCACGCTCAACAAGGAGGGGCTTACATGGATGTTGCGGCGTATCCATCTCTTTATGCCGGATATGCCCATGCAGGAAGAAAATGTCTGTGTGGAAACCTGGAATCCTTTGCTGGAAGGGCTTTTGGTGCCGCGTGTCTATAAAGTGAGTTCGTCTGAAGCGCCTGTGTTGTCTGCCGCTTGCCACGCGGATGTATGCAAGAAGGGGCCGGAGGCGGGAAAAATACGGGCTTTCGCCTATACCGACTGGATGTTGGTGAATCTGAAGACCATGCGTCCTGAGCGACCTGCCGGCTGGATGCATTCCATCAGCGGTTTATATACCGAAACGCTGCCCTTCGGGCCAAGTTTGATGAGCCGGTCCGAGCAAAAACTCGGGTTTACGCCCGATCAGGGCTGGGAAGGTCCGGTGCTGTTCAAGGCCAGTTATTCCGATATCGATTTCAACGGGCATCTCACCCAAAGCTCCTATATACAGCGTATGGTGGATGTGCATGATTTTGCCTTTACCGACGCATACATCCTTAAGGAAATAGAGGTGGTGTACGCAAGGGAGTTCAAGCCTGATGCTGTTTTCAGCGTAAGTTTCAGGCAGGATCCGGTAGCGGAGGATAAAGCACAAGTGAGTTATGCGGTGCTGGGGGCCGAAGACGGCAAAGCGCACGTTTGGGGGCGCGCCCTTTGGCAAAGGAGAGACTGAGGGATTGCGACAGGATGATTAGGCTGGAAAAAAGGATTTTTTCGAGGCCTTAAGAGCGGCCGTTTTTCTTTTTACGTACGGAAAAGCCGAAGTGCCCTATCTCGGCGCCGGTTTCAAAGTAATTTCCGTGTTCATATACCAAAAGCCCGGAAGCAGCCAGATTGAACTTTCCCGTAACAGGATCCAGGTATTTTCTGTCGGCCATCACGTTTACAATTTCGGCCATAAACACTTCATGCGAGCCCAGGGGAAGCCGTTGGCGTACCTTGCATTCAAGGCTCAGGGGGGATTCCTGAACCGCCGGTGCTTTCACCTGGTTGCAGGCTTGCACATGCAGACCGCATTCCTTGAATTTGTTGAAGTCTTTTCCCGATTTAACCCCGCACCAATCGGTGATTTTGGCCATGGCGGCCGTGGTGAGGTTAACGGTGAATTCCCCGTATTTGCAAATCAGGGGGTGGGAGTGCCGTTCGGGGCGTACGGCGATATAAAGCATGGGCGGTTCGGTACAGAGAATGCCCGTCCATGCGATGGTGATAAGGTTGTAATCGGCTTCGGACGCGCCACATCCCACCAATACCACCGGCAGGGGATAAAGCATGGTGCCGGGCTTGAAGTTTTCCTTGCCTTCGGAACCGGCGGCCGGCAACCTTTCAGCGTTGGCTTTGCGGCTCCGAAAGGCTGTCCGGGCAGTGCTTTTGGAGGTGGGTTTTGCGGTTTTCATACCGGTGGGGTGGAGCATGGCGAGATTAGAACGGCAGGTCGTCGGCCGCATCGTTGCCGGCGGGAGCGGCGGGAAATTCGGGGGCCACGGGGGAAGCGGCGGCCGGTGCAGCAGGTGCGGCCGGTGTCTGGTAACCGCCTTGCGGAGCAAAGTTGGCCGGTGCGGCTTGAGTACCCGGCAGGGAGATGCGCCAGGGACGGACATCGGTGTACCAACGTCCGTTGAATTCACGGCTTTCCAAATCGAAAGCCACATTGAGCACATTGCCTATCTGCATGATGGAGGGGTCTTGAATGGCGCGGTCGCCCCATACCGAAACGCAGATCTTGCGCGGATACTGGCTTTCGGTTTCAAAAATAAACTCCTGTCTTTTCCAGGGGCCGTTTTTCCCTTCTCCCGTTACAGGTTCGTTGATCTGAATCAATTTGGCTGTAAAATCCATGATTTATCTCCTTGTTTTTATTTACGATAGACTTGTTTCCGGTATGCCGTCCGCTCCCGGTTTCCTGTAGGGCAGGGGCATAATACGGAAACTGGGCAAAGGTAAGAATAAGCCTTCTTCATCGGGGAGATGCGCCCAACTTTCGCTTAACATTTTATCAACAACAGGGCTTATTTCTTGGGCTCTTCTTCCGCTATCAAGGCGATGCGGGGGGTCCGGCGCACTTCATCCACTACGGCGCACACCATCCCTTTCAATTGTTCCATGAACTGGGCGGGCGAATATTCGCCATCGGAAATTTCCCTCAGTTTCTTTTCCCACTGTCCGGTGAGTTCGGCCGATTTCAAGAGTCGGTTGGGAATGATTTCGATCAGTTTCCGTCCCATCGGTGTGGGCAGAATCCGCTTTTTGTCTTTGTAAACGTAGTTGCGTTTTATCAGCGTTTCGATAATGGCCGCACGGGTGGAGGGGCGTCCGATGCCGTTGGCTTTCATCAGGTCCCGCAGTTCTTCGTCTTCCACCATCTTGCCGGCCGTCTCCATGGCCTTGAGCAGGTCGCCCTCGCTCATGTATTTGGGGGGCTGCGTCTGTTTTTGCACGATCTGGGGCTGATGCGGCCCGTGTTCGCCGGTCTGATAATCGGGAAGCACATTCTCTGGCTCTTCTTTGGCTTCTTTCTCTTCCTCGTCCTTTTGTCCGGCAGGAAATACCGCCCGCCAACCTTGCGCCACAATCACTTTTCCGGTGGCCTTGAACGCCACTTCATTTTTGGATTTGCCGGCTTTGGTTCCGCTATCCGTCAGGGAAACTTTTGCCAGCACGGTGGTGTTGGCATATTCGCAGTCGGGATAGAAAACCGCGATAAAACGGCGGATCACCATGTCGAACACCTGTTTTTCTTCGTGGTTCAATCCGTTTGCGGCGGCAAATTCGCCGGTGGGGATAATGGCATGGTGGTCGGTGATCTTTTTATCGTTGAATACCTTTCCGCTCTTGCGTAAAGGCCCGTCGTTGAGCAGGGGGTGCGTATAGGTGGCGTAGGGCGTGAGGCCGCGCAGAATGCCGGCCGACTTGGCATAGATGTCGTTGGGCAGGAAGTTGGTGTCTACGCGCGGGTAGGTGGTGAGTTTCTTTTCGTAGAGACTTTGGATGATCTGCAAGGTCTTATCGGCCGAGAATCCGTATTTTCTGTTGCTTTCTACTTGCAGAAGCGTAAGGTCGAACAGTTTGGGCGGATGTTCCTTGGCTTTTTTCTTTTCGACCTTGGTTATTTCCAGCTCCTTGTCGGCTATGGCCTGACAAAGGTCTTTGGCCGCTTGCTCCGTGGCGATTCTTCCACCGGTGGCCGAGAAAGTGCCGCCTCGGTAAAGGGTTTTGAGTTCCCAGAATTTTTCGGGCTTGAAATTCTCAATGGCGTTCTGCCGTTCCACCAAGAGGGCGAGGGTGGGGGTCTGCACCCGGCCGATGGAAAGCACTTGTCCGGGCTGACCGAATTTGAGCGTATAGGCGCGGCTGGCGTTCATTCCCAGCAGCCAGTCTCCGATAGCGCGTACCGAACCGGCGGCGTAGAGATTGTCGAAATCCGAGGCGGGATACAGTTTGGCAAAGCCTTCCTTGATGGCTTCTTCGGTAAGGGACGAGATCCAGAGGCGTTTTACGGGTACTTTGCAACCGGCTTTCTGCATCACCCAGCGTTGAATCACCTCTCCCTCTTGTCCGGCATCGCCGCAGTTGATCACCTCTTCGCACCGGGCGATAAGTCCGCTTAGTATTTCAAATTGATTCATGCTGCCTTTCTCGGCAATCAGCTTGAGCTTGAAGGCAGGGGGGATCATGGGCAGGAATTCCATGCGCCAGCGTTTCCAGTCGGGGGTGTAATCGTCGGGTTCAAAAAGGGTGCAGAGATGACCGAAGGTCCATGAAACCCAATAGCCGTTGCCTTCCATGTAGCCGTTTTGGGCTTTGGTGGCACCTATCACGCGGGCTATTTCCCTGCCTACGCTGGGTTTTTCGGCGATACAGAGTTTCATGATTGCTCTTTTTGAAAGGGGTACAAAGGTAATTTTTTTGCGGTTCCCACCGTCGGGGGACGCCTTTTTTCTCTTTCTTGGACCGCCAAGAAAGAGAAGAAAGGCTTGGCCCAAAAAGAGAAAGAAGCGGAAAGCGCTCTAGGGAGCGCGCGCCTGCCGGCGCCGAGGGTGAAAGGGCCGGGGCTTGAGGCCGCCAAGGGCGGAGCCCTTGGAACGCGCGGAGCGGTGGAGGGAGTGGATAGAAACGGGACAGGCAGAGGGGATGGTAGGCTTTGTTCGGCTAAGAAAGCGGAGCCT
>CAMWNM010000022.1 GCA_947175635.1 uncultured Bacteroidales bacterium
ATAAAAAATTGGTATAATGGATTTTGTAGCTGAAATTAATGCCTTGCGCAAAGAAAAGAACGCAGTTATCCTGGCTCATTATTATCAAATTCCTGAAATACAGGATATAGCCGATTATATAGGCGACAGTTTGGCTTTGGCCAGGAGAGCGGCCGAAACGGATGCCGACATCATTCTTTTTGCCGGCGTGCATTTCATGGCCGAAACGGCTAAAATCCTCAATCCTGACAAAAAGGTGCTTTTACCGGATATGGAAGCCGGTTGTTCGTTGGCCGACTCCTGTGATGCGGATGAATTGGCTAAAATGAAGTCCGAACTGCCCGGTTACAAAGTTTTGTCTTATGTGAATTGTTCGGCCAAGGTAAAAGCTCTTTCGGATGTGATATGTACATCGGGAAACGCGCTCAAGATCGTGGAAAGTTTTCCTAAGGATGAAAAGATATTGTTCGTACCCGACAGGAACCTGGGGGCCTACATCAATCGGGAAACAGGCCGCAGCATGAAGCTGTGGCAAGGCAGTTGTCAGATTCACGATATATTGGATGCCGAAAGGATCGTGAAGATGAAAGTTTCAAATCCGAATGCCAAGTTGATAGCTCATCCCGAATGCAATCCGGCCGTTTTGGGCATCGCCGATTTCGTAGGTTCGACGGCCGCCATGCTCAACTTTATCGTAAAGGATTCGTCCCGTGAATATATCGTGGCTACAGAAACCGGCATCGTGCATCAGATGCAGAAACTGTGTCCGAGTAAAAAGTTTTATGTAGCCGGCAATTCGGAAACATGTGCCTGTAATGACTGCCCCCACATGAAGCGGAACACTATGGAGAAGCTGTATCTCTGCCTTAAGAATGAAACTCCGGAGATATCGCTCGACAAGGATTTGATTGAAAAGGCTAAAGTGCCTATCCAAACTATGCTCAGACTTAGCTGATATGCGTTTTTTCTTACGGTTTCTGCTTGTCTGTGTCTTTCTTTTTGAAGGCGGAAAAACTTTTGCCTTATCTTGTTTCATGCAGGATTCCATATCCGAAGAGGCGGAGTTCAAGCAGTTCTTTTATGAGGATGGAAAGGTTTCTGCCGAAGGATATTTCTTGAACGGACAGCCTGAAGGCTTATGGAAAAACTACGACAGGCAGGGGAATCTCGTTTCGGAAGGTACCCGGAAAAATCTTTTGCTTTCGGGTGTATGGAAATTTTACCAGGATGGAAAAACGGTTGCTGAAATCCGTTATGAAGACGGCCGGAAAAACGGGGAATCGGTATATCACTTTTCCGACAGAATCGTGTTTGAAAGTTTTCGGAACGATACCTTGCAGGGTTTGAAGCGCGTTACCGACACCACAGGTCGTCTTTTGCAGACTGTATGCTTTCAGAACGGATTCGAAAACGGATTCGACAGACGTTACAATGCTTACGGGGATGTAGCTCTGTTCACTTTTTTCAAACAGGGTCGGATCGTTTTCAGGGAAACGGTAAACGGCCGTGATAAGCAAGGTTTGAGGCAGGGTAGTTGGAAAGATTTTTACGAAAACGGTGTTCTGCATTGGGAATGCACTTACCGCAACGGTATGAAAGACGGCTATTACAAAGAATACGACAGTACGGGAAATCTTCTGGTTCTGCAGAAATATGTGTTGGATGTTTTACAGGAAGATGCACCTGAAATAGCTGAGATGACGGTACATACCGAGTATTATTCCGATGGTTCTCCCAAGTTTCGCGTAACCTATCGGAACGGAAAGCCGGAAGGTATCTGCCGGGAATACGACAGCCTGACGGGCAGGGTGGTGAGGGGTATCGTTTTCAAAGACGGTGTGGTTGTGGGAAGCGGTGCGGTTGACGATGAAGGAAATTTACAGAACGACTGGAAAGAGTATTATCCCGACGGTAAGTTGCGTTGTACAGGTTCTTATTACAAAGGCAGGAAGTACGGAAAATGGAAATACTTTTATCCTGATGGAAAAGTAGAGCAGGAAGGCGAGTACCGGAACGGAGAGTATGAAGGCCGGTGGATTTGGTATTATCCGGATGGAAAATTGCGTATGGAACAAGAATACTATCTGGGAAAACTTGAGGGGGAAAGTGTGGAGTATGACGACAGCGCACGTATCATAGCCAAAGGAAAATACGAAGAAGGTTTGGAGGAAGGCCACTGGATGTATTTTCAAAACGAAGAATTCATAGAAGGAAATTATCGCATGGGAGAGCGGGATGGTGTTTGGAGAATCTATTGGAACCGGAACGGAAAGAAAGGTAAACTGGCTTTTCAAGGCAGATATACGGGTGGTTTACCCGATGGACAACACCGCTATTTCAATGCCGATGGGGTTATACGGGAAGAAGGTTTTTACCGTTTGGGAAAACGTGTGGGAACATGGATTGGCTATGATAAAGAAGGGCAGCCTTTCATCCGTATCCGTTACGATGAAAACGAAGAGGAGAGCCGTTACAACGGTAAACGCACGCTCACCAAGGAAGAAGAGGAAAACCTATGACTTCCTGCTACGGGAATTTTATCAAACAGATGGATATCTTTCTGAGACGGTTTTACATGAACCGTTTCTGGAAAGGTCTGTTTGTTCTTTTATCGGTTCTGACACTTGTTTTCGTCTTTTTCTGCATACTTGAATATTTTGCCTTCTTGTCGGTTCGGGCAAGAAGTTTTCTTTTCTGGAGCTTTATCCTTTTGGTTTCTGCCGGATCTGTCTTTTTTCTGCTCTATCCTTTCGGACAGAGCAGGGGATGGTTCAAGCGCATGTCGTATCAGGAAACAGCCCGTTATTTGGCTGCCCGCTATCCGGAATTAGATGATAAGCTTTACAATGTATTGGAATTAAATGAATTGGAAAAAAAGGAAACTTCCGTTCTGTTAACGGCGGCCATAGAACAAATCAGTTCCCGTTTTTTGGCTTATCGGTTCGAAAGGCAGATTCGTTTTGCTTCCAATTTCAAGTACCTGGGTATTTTTCTGTTGTTTTTCCTCTGCGGTTTGATTCTGTATAGCGTCAATCCCCGCATCATAAGATCTTCTCATCGCATCGTGCATTACAAGCAGGAATTCGAACGAGAATTTCCGTTTTCCATATCTATACTCAATCCTGTTCTTCGCGTGCCTTATGAGGAAGATTTTACCCTTATGATCGCTGTGGAGGGAGAATACCTGCCCGATGAAATCCGTATCGGACAGGAAGGAAGATTCCTGACCTGCCGCAAGTCGGCTCCCGACAGGTTTTCCTATACATTTTCCAAGGTGCAGCGGCGTATTCCTTTCCGTCTTGTGAGTGGCCGTTACCGTAGTCAGGAATATGTGCTGGAAGTGGATTACAAGCCTCTGATAGCAGATATGAAAACCGTTTTGCATTATCCCGCCTATACAGGAAAAAAAACGGAAACGGTAACAAATACCTTAGACTTAAATGTTCCCCAAGGTACGAGGATAGAATGGGAATTACGTATTGATCATGCCCGCGTTCTCCGTGCCGGTTTCGTTTCCTGCAAACCGGATACGGATAGGGAAATTGTTCCGGAGGCGCTTATTGAAGCGCGGGCGGAACAATCATTGTTCACTTTTTCCCGACAGGTTTTTTCATCCTGCCGTTATTTTCTCCTTCCCGAATCTTTTTCTGATTTACCTATAGACACCCTTGCCTTTACCATAGATGTGATTCCCGATGCCTATCCGCGCATCGAGGTACTGCAATCCACAGACAGCCTGCATACTTCCCGGCGCTATTTTTACGGTCATATAAGCGATGATTACGGTTTTCATTCCTTGATTTTCAACCTTCAATGCCACAATACGCAGACAAGTGGCGAGTGGAACTTCCGCGACACGCTTTTTGGAAACCTTCCGGTACAGAACAAGGAATTTACCTATTATTTGGATTGGAACGATTTCAATCTTGCACCGGGAGATGAAATCACCTATGGATTCATTGTACGCGACAATGATATTTTCTATCCTTATAAAGCGGCTTATTCACCTGAATTTTCTTATCGGAAAATGTCGCAGGATGAAATGCGGGGGGAAGTGGAGAGATCTTCGGTATCGGTAAATGAAAATTTTTCTTTTTCCCTGCAATCGGCACAATCTTTCGGCAAAGAATTGAAGGATATGTTGCGCGATATGTTGTCTAAAAAGCAACTTGGTTGGCAGGATCTGAAAAAAGTGGATTTGATGATGGATCAACAGCGACAGTTGCGTGAGAAATATCAGGAATTGAAAGAAGAAATCCGGCGCAAGCAAGAATTGGAAGACCAGTTGGAAGCTGCTGATGAGGAATTGAAAGAAAAGCAACGGCAGTTGCAGGAACTGATGAACCAGCTTTTTGATGAAACCACGATGCAGAAATTGCAGGAGCTGCAGGAACTGATGCGGCAGAATGCCCCGCAGGAAAAAATAACGGATGTTTTGGAAGAAATTCGGCGCAAACAGGAGCAGATGAATTTTGATTTGGAACGGAACATGGAACTGTATTTGCGGTTGGAATTTGAGAACAAGTTGCAGCAGTCGGTGGCGGAAGCGGGAAAATTACGTGAAAAGAGCCGGGAAATCACCGAAAAAATGAATTTGAAAGAAGAATGGAATGCCGTGCGGGCCGATAGCCTGTTGCAAGACCAGAAAGAACTGGAGGCGGGTAGGGAACGTCTTGAGGAAATGTTGGAAAGTGTGGATGAATTGAATCAGCGTTTGGAAAAATCCACCTCTTTCCGCTTACCTGATTCCCTATTGGATGCGGTAAGGAAAAGCATAGACGAAACGGAAGAAAACATACAGAACGGAAAACAGGGGGAAGCTTCCCGAAGCCAAGAAAATACGGATGAAGTCTTACAGCAACTTTCCGACAATCTTTCGGGTCAAATGGCGGGTATAGAAGAGGAAGAGGCTTCGGAAGACGCCGATTTCATACGTCTTCTTTTAAAGTCTATCGTTCGGGTTTCGATGCAGCAGGAAGAATTGATGGGAGAAATTGAAAAAACACGCTTGAACGATCCGCATTATACGGACTTGATTCGTCGGCAGTCAGCCTTGAATACCGAAATCCGTTTTGTGGCCGACAGTATCCGCGCTATTTCCCGTCGTCAGCCACAGGTGGCGCTTGCCACGCAAAAAGAAACCCAAAATATCCTTGGCTACAGTAAGGAATCCTTGGATTTGCTTTTGGGAATGAATAATGTGTATTACCGCAACTACAATATGGTGAACAGCCGGGCGCTGTCGCGTCAGCAATACACAATGACTTCGCTGAACAATCTGGCCTTGTTGCTTTCGGAATCCTTAGACAAGATGCAGCAGAAAATGAATATGAAGGGACAGGGTTCTCCGAAGAAGAAAAAACAAAAAGGACAACCGCAGATGTCGTGTCCCACACCGGGGAAAAATAATTCCTCCATGCCGATGATGCCCTCTATGGAATCGATGTCGAAGCAGCAAAAACAATCTTTACAGCAGATGCAACAAGAGTTGAACAGGCGTATAGAAGAATTGAAAAAAATGTTGCAGCAACAAGGACAAGGAAAGCCACAGGAATCCCGGCAGGGAAGAGATTCCAAACCCGGAGCTTCCGGAAATTTGTCGGGAGATGAGGTCTCGGAAGAAAAAATATCGGAAGGTTTTGCCCGTGCCGCCGCCCAGCAGGAAATGATACGTCGCATGGTGCAAGAGAAATTGCAAGAGGCCAAAAAGGCCGGTTCGGGTGCATCCGGATTATACAATAGCGTGTTGGGCGATATGGAACAAACAGAAAAAGATTTGGTGAACCGTATTTTGAACGATCGTCTGTTGTCCCGTCAAAAAAATATAGAAACCCGTTTGTTGGAGGCCGAAAATGCCGAACTGAAACGCGAAAAAGACAATCGCCGGGAATCGAAAGAAGGAGGTTTGTATATGCCTTTTGAAAGCGACAGTATCGAAACGGCGATAAAAAAGAATAAATCAGGCGTGGACTTGTTACGATTTTCTTATCCGGAACTGCGTCCGTATTATAAGAAAAAGGTGCAGGATTACTTTTTTAAGCAGGATAAAAATTGAAATGTTTCACGTGAAACAATTTAAAAATACATGTGCGATGAAAGAGATTGCTTTTGTTGAACAAGACGTGAAGGTGCGTTTTTTAAAACGAACAGATGCCCGCGAATCTTTGTTGAAAGTTTTGAAACGCCTGAAGTGTTCCTCGGGAGGCATCACTTATATTTTTTGTTCGGATAAAGCCCTTTTGAAAATCAACCGTGAATATTTGAATCACGATACACTTACCGATGTGATCACTTTTGATTACACTATGCCGGGTGATAGTTTTCCGATGTTTAATTCGAATTCACTTGAAAAAGGAAAGGGGAGAATAGTTTCGGGTGATATTTATATCAGTATCGATCGAATTAAAGAGAACGCGGAAATGTTTCACGTGAAACATATCGATGAGTTAAACCGGGTGATGATTCATGGAATCCTCCATCTGGCCGGCTTTAAAGATAAAACCCCAGAAGAAGAAAAGGAAATTCATGCCAAGGAAGATGAGATGCTGAAGACATGTTTCGGTTATGTGGAATAATTTTTCAAAAATGACCTTTGGCGGATTGAAAGTCGCACAGGTTCAAACAGGGTATCCTGATGCTCCTTGTTAGATATAGAGGAAAAGAAAATGTTTCACGTGAAACATTTTCTTGTAGTAAAGAAGAATGTGTTACAAAGAGTATAAATGAAAATGAGAGCTCCGGACTATGATATTATTGTGGTGGGAGGTGGTCATGCCGGCTGTGAGGCAGCCGCAGCCGCAGCCAAATTAGGCAGCAGGGTTTTGTTGGTGAGTATGCAAATAGACCGCTTGGCTTACATGTCGTGTAATCCGGCTATGGGTGGTGTAGCTAAGGGGCAGATTGTTCGTGAGATTGATGCTATGGGTGGTTTCTCGGGTATCGTTACCGATGAGGCTACTCTTCAGTTTCGAATGTTGAACCGCTCCAAAGGGCCAGCTATGTGGAGTCCGCGGGCGCAATGTGATATGTGGCGTTTTTCTTCCGCCTGGCGGGTTCATTTGGAAAATGTGCCCGGTCTGGATCTGCGGCAGGATACCGTTACAGAATTTATTTTAGAGGGTAACCGAGTGGCCGGTGTGAAAACAATTTGCGGTGCGGAAATAAGAAGTAGGGCCGTTGTACTTACGGGCGGTACGTTCTTGAACGGGCGTATCCATATCGGAGAACATTCTTATTCGGGAGGGCGTATTGGAGAGGCCGCCTCGTTTGGATTGGGAGAACAGTTAAGGGAAAGAGGTGTGGAAGTACTTCGCCTTAAAACGGGAACCCCGGTAAGGGTGGATGCCCGCACGGTGGATTTCTCGGTTTTAACCGAACAGGCTGGAGACGAAATGCCTGCTAAATTTTCTTTCTCCGATACGATACCGGTAAGTTCCCAAATGTCTTGCTTTTTGGCATACACCAATCAGGAGGTGCATGATATCTTACGTACAGGTTTCGATAAATCACCCATGTTTGCCGGCCGTATTCAGGGACGCGGCCCCCGATATTGCCCCTCTATCGAAGACAAGATAGACCGTTTTGCCGACAAAGACCGACATCAGCTTTTCTTTGAACCTTGCGGCCGACACAGTCATGAATACTATCTCAACGGTTTTTCTTCTTCGTTGCCTGAGGAAATCCAATTGTCTGCCCTGCACAAGATTCCCGGTTTTGGACAGGCAAAGGTTTTCCGGCCCGGTTATGCCATCGAATACGACTATTTTGACCCCACACGTTTACAAGCCACGTTGGAATCCCGTTTGGTGGAAAATCTTTATTTCGCCGGTCAGGTAAACGGCACCACCGGTTATGAAGAAGCTGCCGGCCAAGGTTTTATGGCCGGTGTGAATGCTCATCTTAAAATCGTAGGAAAGGAAGCTTTTGTTTTGAGTCGTTCCCAAGCCTATATAGGCGTTCTGATAGATGATTTGGTAACCAAAGGTGTGGACGAGCCTTATCGGATGTTTACCTCCCGGGCCGAATATCGTATTTTGCTACGGCAAGACAATGCCGATGAACGGCTTACGCCTTTGGCCTATAGAATAGGCGTTGCCGAAGAGAAAAGGATGCGGCGCTTGGAAGAAAAACAATCGTATGAGGAGGAATTAAAATCGTATATCGAAAACCACAAAGTAGAACCCGAAAGTGTGAACGGTTTTTTATGTGAGGCAGGCACTTCGGAAATTACGCAAAAAACATCCCTTCATTCTCTTCTGCAACGGCCGCAGATTGATCTTTCGCAATTGATGAAGATGCACGATGGATTTACTTCTTTTGTGGAAACGTATCGCGAAAAACCTTTCTTTTCCGAACTTTTGGAAGAAGTGGAGATAAGCCTTAAATACGATTCCTATATACGTAAAGAAAAAGAAAACGCGGTGCGGCTTTCAAAATACGATAATCTTCCTCTCAGACAGGATTTCGACTATAAGTCGATACTTTCGCTTTCATATGAGGCCAGGGAAAAACTAAGCCGGCTCAAACCCTCTACTCTGGGACAGGCCTCCCGCATCCCGGGAGTTTCTCCCTCTGATATATCGGTGCTTTTGATTTGGCTCAACAAGTGATAAAAACGTAAATTTGCCTTCCCTGAGCGGATAGAAAAATGACGGATAAAAGATTACAAACGGAACATCTGCCGGAAGAAACCGTTTCCGGATTTTCTGAAAATGCAACCTCTTTTTCGGAACTGGGTGTCTCTATGGAAAACTCTATGGAAAAGAAAAAGGGCCGTTCGGCCGGCAAGTCGCCGGAAACCCCCTTGATGAAACAATATTTTGAAATCAAACAGCAGCATCCGGATGCCGTTTTGTTGTTCAGGGTGGGAGACTTTTATGAAACATTCGGCGAAGATGCCGTGTTTGCCTCCAAGGTACTTAACATTGTGCTTACCCGTAAAGCCAGCGGCGCTCATTCCTATACCGAACTGGCTGGTTTTCCGCATCATGCCCTGGAAACCTATCTCTATAAATTGGTAAAAGCCGGCGGCAAGGTGGCTATCTGCGAACAGCTCGAGGATCCCAAAGCCACCAAAAAACTGGTGAAACGCGGGGTAACGGAACTTATCACGCCTGGTATTGCTCTCAATGACCGTTTATTGGAAACAGGGAAAAATAATTTTCTCTGCGGTCTTTTTCCAGGTTCGGAAAAGCCGGCAAAGAAATCAGGTTCCAGAGCCGGTGCCGATACGGCGGATAAGATGGGGGTGGCATTTCTGGATATCAGTACGGGCGAATTTTTGGTGGCCGAAGGGCATGCGGATCATGTGCAGAAACTGTTGGATAATTTTCAGCCCTCCGAAATCGTGTTGCCCAAAACCTATAGGGATACCTTTTTTTCCCGTTTCGGCAACCGTCACTATCTTACAGTATTCGATGATTGGGTGTTTAAACCCGATTTTGCCGCCCGGTTGCTTACCCGCCATTTCAAAACCAATTCTCTCAAAGGTTTTGGGATTGAAAATATGCCGGAGGCTCAGATAGCGGCCGCCGCCTGTCTGCACTATCTTGTTGAAAGTAAGCACGAACAGTCTTCCCATGTTTCTACCATCCAAAAAATTGTGGAAAGCAAGTATGTGTGGATGGACGCTTTTACCTTGCGCAATCTGGAGCTTCTGCAACCGTCGTCTCTGGCCGCCGATGCGGACAGGGAGGCCGAAAACTCGCTTTATGCGGTGTTAGACAAAACCTGCACGCCGATGGGTTCGCGCCTGTTGCGCCGCATGATCACCCTGCCGCTTAAGGAAGAGGCCGAAATAGACCACCGCCTCAACCATGTTCAATATTTTACCGAACATCGGGAAGAATCGGCTTTCCTCAGACATATTTTCGGCCAGATGGGAGATTTGGAACGTTTGCTCTCCAAAGTGGCGGCCATGAAAGCACAGCCGAGGGAACTTCTGCAGCTTAAAAGTGCGTTGGAAAAGATATCGGAGATAAAAAATTGGGCTTCCGGGCAGTTTAAAGACGGTTGGATAGGACAGGAAGATGTTCTGTATAAATGGTTGGAAGGAACCGATGCCTGTGAGGAGCTTATGTTCCGCCTGGCTCAATGGCTGAATCCGGAAGCGCCTTTGATGCTTTCCAAAGGCGATGTGATAGCCTCGGGTGTGAGTGAAGAATTAGACGGTTTGCGTAAAATCGCCTTTTCGGGCAAGGAATATCTGGCCGAACTTCT
Organism: uncultured Bacteroidales bacterium; assembly: GCA_947175635.1. Classification (GTDB taxonomy): domain Bacteria; phylum Bacteroidota; class Bacteroidia; order Bacteroidales; family P3; genus Pullibacteroides. The sequence continues at coordinate 10,198 of CAMWNM010000022.1, forward strand.
CAAGCGGGAAACAGTGGCGAGCGGTATTCCCAACCTCAAATTGGGTTTCAATAATGTGTACGGTTATTATCTGGAAGTAACCCAGTCGTATAAAGATAAAGTGCCGGCATCTTGGATCCGCAAGCAAACGCTTACCAATGCCGAGCGATATATTACGGCTGATCTTAAGGAATATGAAGAAAAAGTACTTACGGCCCAAGATAAAATAATTACGGTAGAATCCCAGCTTTACCAAGAGCTTCTCCAATTTTCAAACACCTTTATAAAACGTATTCAAGATACAGTACATAATATTGCATTTCTTGATGTTATGCTTTCTTTCGCCGAAGTTTCCGTAGTGAACCATTATGTACGTCCCGTACTTAACAACGAATACGATATACAGATTAAACAAGGTCGGCATCCGGTTATAGAGCGTCATATGCCGTCCGGGCAAAAATACGTACCCAACGATATTACGTTTTCAAAGGAATCCTGCCGTATTATGATGATTACCGGTCCCAATATGTCAGGTAAATCGGCGGTATTGCGGCAAACAGCCCTGATTGTGCTTATGGCGCAGATAGGCTGTTTCGTACCTGCCGAATCGGCGCGGATTGGTTGGGTCGACAAAATTTTTACGCGTGTTGGCGCCACCGACAATATCGCTTCCGGAGAAAGTACCTTTATGGTGGAAATGAATGAAACGGCCAACATCCTCAATAATTTAACCGAACGTTCCTTGGTGCTTTTGGATGAGATAGGCCGTGGTACGAGCACCTACGACGGTATTTCCATCGCCTGGGCCATTGCGGAATATCTGCATGAACAGCCCCGAAAATCGGCCAAGGTGCTGTTTGCCACGCATTATCATGAGTTGAACCGCATGGCGGCAACCTTTCCCCATATCCGCAATTACCATGTAAAGGTAAAGGAAACCAACGGACAGATTATGTTCTTGCGCACTTTGGAAGAAGGGGGTTCTGAGCATAGCTTCGGGATTCATGTGGCCGAAATGGCGGGTATGCCGCGTTTTGTGTTGGAACGAGCCGAAAAGATTTTGGCCGGTCTGGAAAATGAGCGTTACGGGGAGGCGATGGCCGGGAAAAACGTTTTTTCCACCCCCTCTGCAAGTGTTTCAGGCGCGCGTATAGACGGGCAAGTGGCCGATAAATTTCCTACAGCCGATTCTCAAGGGGGAAAAAGCACGGAAAACGTAGTTTCGGATAGTGTTAAAAGTATTGATAACAAATCGAATACACCCTATCAACTCAGCTTTATCCAATTGGATGATCCGTTGCTCGAAAAAATCCGCGACGAGATCCTTGATCTGGATGTCAACGGCCTTACTCCCATACAGGCACTCAATAAGTTAGATGAGATCAAGCGGATTTTGAAGGGAAAATAAGCGCGGAGGCTTTTTGTTTTTCATCGGGAAAGTCCTTTTCGATGGGACGGAACGGTTGCCTCCGGCCTTCAAAAATTTTTTTGAAAATTTTTTTGTCAATTCAAAAAATCATCATACCTTTGCAATCCGATTCTGCGGAAGTAGCTCAGCTGGTAGAGCGCAACCTTGCCAAGGTTGAGGTCGCGAGTTCGAACCTCGTTTTCCGCTCTAATCCCGGTGTTGCAAGACGTCGGGATTTTTTTTTGAAAGCCTTGCCCCGATGGTGGAATCGGTAGACACGCAGGACTTAAAATCCTGTGACTGATGAAGTCGTGCGGGTTCAAGTCCCGCTCGGGGTACCGCGATTTAAGGAAAGCGTCCGATTTTTTCTCGGGCGCTTTTTGTTTATTTGCCTTGATTTTTGCTAAAACGGCTGTGATGTTTGATGCTTCCCAACCTGTGTTTTCGCTTTTAGACGTTTGCCGCAGTATCCGCAAGACGCTTTCCGAACGCTATGGTTCACCATTCTGGGTAAAGGCCGAACTGCACAAACTCAACCGTTATCCGGCGTCGGGCCACTGCTTTCCCGAACTGTTGCAAAAGGAAGGCGAAAAGGTGGTGGCGCAGATACGCGGCACGCTTTGGAAAAACGACTATCTGCGCATCAACAACCAATTTCTGCAAACAGTGAGGGAACCCTTGGGGGAAGGTATCGGGATTCTCTTTCAGGCCATGATTCAATACGACCCTCAATACGGCCTTAGTCTGCGCATTGTCGACATAGACCCGTCCTATGTGCTGGGCAGCCTCGAAAAAGAGCGACAGATATGCCTGCAACGTCTTTCCGAGGAACATTTGCTACAACGGAACAAAAACCTTTCCTTTCCGCTCTTACCGGCCAAAATCGCCGTGATTTCGGCTTCCACCAGCAAAGGTTATTCCGATTTCATGCAGGTACTGGAACAAAACCCATTCGGGTACCGGTTCTATGTGCGGCTTTTTCCGGCGCTCCTGCAAGGGGAGGGCGCGGTGGTTTCAATCGGAGAGGCTTTGCGTGCCGTGCGCGCTTGCCCGATCGATTTCGATGTGGTGATGATTATACGCGGCGGGGGCGATGAGGTGGGATTGAGTGCCTACAACCGCTATGAACTGGCTCGCCGGATCTGCCTTTATCCCATTCCGGTGCTTACCGGCATAGGTCATTCCACCAACCTCACCGTGTGCGAGGAGGTGGCGTGGTTCCACGGCATCACACCTACCGAGCTGGCGGTTTTCGTGCTACGTCGCTTCGAGGAATACGATGCCACGCTCCACGAGTTGGCAGACCGCTTGCGCCGCGCCGTACAAGAGGGCCTGGAAAGCCGGAAGACAGCCTTGCGGCATATCGATGCCTTGCTCAAAACGCCGGGCTTGCATCTGCGTTATCAAGGCGCTGCGCTTGACGTCTTGCAGGAACGCCTGCGCCGGGCTTCGGAAAACCTTATCCGGACTGAAAACGCCAAGCTGGAGAGTACGGAAAACACCTTACGCTGGGCCGATCCGCAACGCAACCTCAAAAGGGGTTACTCCATCACTTATCAAGGAGACCGATTGGTTATGTCGGATTCCACACTTTCTCCGGGGCAACGCCTCCGCACCATTTTGGCACAGGGCGAGGTCTGGAGCCGCGTGGAGGAATCTGCCGACACCCCCGCACCGTTGAAAACTGAAAAAAAGAAATGATATGGCTTCCCAAAAACCGGTGAAAGAAACGCCTAAGGAAAAAATGAGTTACGACAAAGCTTTTGCCCGCCTGCAGGCTTTGGTGGAGGATATGGAGGCGGAGAATATCACCGTTGACAAGCTTTCGGCGCGGCTCAAAGAAGCTGTGGAACTGCTGAAGGTTTGCCGGGGAAAGTTGTTCGAGGTGGAGAAAGAGGTCGGTTCCATTTTGGAGAAAATGGATTGAAAACAATGTTGTTTTTCGGATAAGGAAAAACAATTAAAGGCTCAAGATAAGGACCTTTCTTACATGGAGGCGACGAACCGGCATGTGTCTTGTCGTACTCTCTTGCGTTTGATCCCTACGCCCCGGTGCCGATTCGTTGGCAGGCGGATTCAAGCCGAGCCAAGGTTTCTTCTTTGCCTAAAATTTCCATGATATCGAAGATGTGCGGCCCCATGGAAGCTCCCACCAAAGCCAGGCGCATGCTGTTGAACACCTTGCCGGCATTCCAGCCTTTCGCGCTTATCATCTCTTGCGTAAGAGCCTCGAGCGTGGCCGTACCGAAGTCTGTTTTTCCGGCTTCGGCACACCAGGTGCGCAGGATTTGCGGCATATCTTCACTCCAACGTTTCTTCACCACCTTTTCATCGTATGATTCGGGGGCGTTGAAGAAAAAATAACACTGATCCCATATTTCCTGCGGAAAATGCAATCTTTCCTTTACCAGAGAGGCTATCTTTTGTAGTTCGGCTTCCGTAAAACTGTTTGCCGCACGGGTCAGGCCGCCTTTTACGTCGGCTTGGCCGCAACGTTCTCTCAGCGATGCGGCCAACTCGGCATCGCTGTGTTTTTGCAGATATTGATGATTGAACCAATGCGCTTTCTCCAGATTGAACTTGGCACCCGACTTGCTCACTTTTTCAAGTTGGAAGCATTTTACCAGTCCGGGCAGATCAAAGATTTCTTCTTCCGTACCGGGATTCCAGCCCAGGAAAGCCAGCATGTTCACCACGGCTTCCGGATAATAGCCGCTTTCGCGGTATCCGCTGCTTTTTTCGCCCGTCTTGGGATCGGTCCAGGCCAAGGGGAATACCGGAAAACCGAGCCGGTCGCCGTCGCGCTTGCTCAGTTTTCCGTTGCCGTCGGGTTTGAGCAAGAGCGGCAGATGGGCAAAGCGGGGCATGGTATCTTTCCAGCCAAGAAATTCATACAGAAGCACATGCAGGGGAGCCGAGGGCAACCATTCTTCCCCGCGGATCACGTGCGAGATCTGCATCAGATGGTCGTCCACGATGTTTGCCAGATGATAGGTGGGCAGGTCGTCCGCGCTCTTGTAGAGCACCTTGTCGTCCAGAATGTCGGAATTGACGGTTACTTCGCCGCGAATCATGTCGTTTACCGTAATCTGCTGTCCCGGATCTATCTTGATGCGCACCACATAGGGCGTTCCGGCATCCAGAAGCGCCTTTACTTCGGCTTCGGGCAGGCTCAGCGAGTTTTTCATCGTCATACGGGTGGAGGCATCGTATTGCTGACTGCTCGACTTGCTTTCTTCCAGGCGTTTGCGCATGGCCTCCAGTTCCTGCGGAGTGTCGAAGGCATAGTAGGCGCGGTTCGAATCCAGCAACTGCTGCACGTATCGGCGGTAGATATCGCGCCTTTCCGACTGGCGGTAAGGACCGTTGGGGCCGCCGATGCCCACTCCCTCGTCGAAAGGTATGCCGAGCCAGCGGAAAGCCTCGATGATATATTCTTCAGCTCCGGGTACGAAACGGTTGGAGTCGGTGTCCTCGATACGGAGCAGGAAATCCCCACCGTGTTGCTTGGCAAACAGATAGTTGAACAAAGCCGTGCGAACCCCGCCGATATGCAGCGGGCCGGTGGGACTGGGCGCGAACCGCACCCTTACTCTTCTTTCGTTATTCATGGTAAAGCGTATTTACATTACAGAATCTTCTGCCAGCCGGAAACGTCTGTCCACACCTCTCCCCGCAAAATCCAATCCTTGCGCAACGCGCAACGGACAAAACCGGCCTTTTCAAAAAGGGCCAGACTGGGCGTGTTGTCTTGTCCCACTTCGGCGTAAAGCTGGTGCAAATTTAGGCAGTTTTTGGCGTAGCGGCAGGCCAGTTCCAGTATTTTTTCTCCCCATCCTTGACCGCGGTATGCGGAACACACCACGATACCCACCTCAGCCCTGCGGTGGAACGCTTCGTAGTTGAAATAATCGATGATACCCAGTATATTTTCCGTTCCAGTGTCGTTTTTCCCTTGTTCCACGCGGCAGGCCACGAGACGCAGTTGCCCGCTTGAAAAAAAGTTATCCTGTAAGGACGCGTAAATGAAACGTTGCAGATAATCGTGGGAAAACGGAATACGGTTTTCGCCCACTAAAAACGATTCTTCCCGATTTTCTATACTATAAAGGAAATTTTCGTCTTCCGGCTCTATGGCTCTAAGGAAAATATCGTTTGAAGAAGCTTTTATATTCATGAAAACGTACTACGATAAAAGGGGTATATCTGCTTCGAAAACAAAGGTTGCCAAACCTTCCAGATAAATTTGGGTAAACATACGGCTTTCAAAGAGAGCGAATCCTTCCGGCAGGGGAGCGGAATCCTCTTTCGGCGAGTTATTTCCGGTGTAGGCGGTTTCCATTTCAAAATCCACCTGCAGGTTTCCCCCTTTTGTGGTGATATGCACGGTGTGGTGCCCTGTCGCGGCCTCGTTTCTGAGCACCGAGGCCAAAGCGGCGGCCGTTGCGCCGGTACCGCAAGAATAGGTTTCATCTTCCACGCCACGTTCGTAGGTACGCATTTGCAGGCCATCGGGGCGTTGTTCCACGAAATCAACGTTGACACCTTGAGGAAAATCGCTTGAAAAGCGGATATCGCGACCTTTCCGCACAACATCGACACCCTCGCAGTCGTCGAGGAATTGCACATAGTGGGGCGAGCCGGTATCCAGCAAAAACCTGTCGCGCTCACGGTCGCAGGCATATTGGGTTACCTTGCGCATTTTCAGGCGTACGATAGCGTGGTTTCCGTGCCGGGACACCACCAGCCCCTCGTGTTCGCCATCGCTGCTCCAAAATTTGAAAGGCTGGTTTTGAGGTACGATTCCGTTTTCGGCCGCAAAGGCGCAGATACAGCGTCCGCCGTTGCCGCACATGCTGCCCGGCAATCCGTCTGAGTTGAAAAAGCGCATGCAGAAAGGATAATCGGCATGTTTTTCAAGCATCATGAAACCGTCGGCCCCGATGCCGAAACGCCTTTCGCACAGTGCGGCTATCTGTCTGTAATCCAAATCGGAAAAAGTTCCTTTGCGGTTGTCCACAATAATGAAATCGTTGCCCGCGCCCTGATATTTGTAGAAATGTACCGTTTTCATCGTCATCTTGCCGTGCATGTTTTACAAAGCCACTTGGCGGGCCACCGTTGTGTCGGCTGTTTGGGGAACGGCCGCCGTGTCTTGTACAGGCATATTTCCCGTCGGTTTTCTTTCCTCAAAAGGAATTTCTTTGGAAGAGGGTCGGAGCAGGTATATTTTTTGACGGTGATGCATCCAGATGCCGTCGGTATGGTGTTCGAATCGGAGTTCGTCATCCGGATCTATGCCAAAGAGAATCAGATGTTTTCCTTCGAGTTTATATCCCTTGAAATTGACCGGAGATTCCCAAAATTCCACACGTAGATTGCCTGGAGCGGGATCTTGTGCAGGTTGGGTTTGTTCATTGGCCTTGAAATTCTGTTCCCCCTTTTTGGTTTCGAGGAGTACATTTTTGAGGTTGCTGTCTTTTTGTAGGGAAAGACCGTCGGGAGTAGTGTAATAGTCTGTGGCCCAGAGTGAAGAATCCAAAGGATCTTCTTTTTTGCGGTTTTGTTTGGGCGTGCGGGCATAGAAATCCGCCAGTTCGGAAGAACCGGTGGGCACAGGTGCCGTAATCTGGACGCGGGGCGGCCTTTCCTCCAACGAATTCTTTTCTGTCAGTATGCCTGTCATACCGGGCATCTGCGGCCCGAACAGCAACAGGGCCAGCACGATCAAGGGGACCAAGCCGATGAAGATAAGCAATATGCCGATACGGGTTTTAGGATTAGCCATGGTGTTTATTCTTGCGATCCGTAAGTTTCTTTTTCATCGGTCATCTTGCTCTCTTCCCTTTCCTCTTCGGGATTTTCTTCCATGTTTTCTTCCACGGGCTGATTTTCGGCCAAAGAAGGTTCGGCAAGATAAGAGGAGCCTACGATATCAAAAATTTTCTCGATGTAGGGATTGATGGTTACATCACTTCTGTTGTTCAGCCAAATAAGGGTTCTTTGGCTGAGGTAGTCATGAATGAAATAGGTACGGAAACCTTTCCACCAGCCATTGTGAAATACGGTTTGATAGCCGCCGGTGTCCTGACGGATGCGGAATCCCATGCCGTAATCGTTGTCGTGCTTGGAATCCAAGGGTTCGGCCGGTGTAAACATCAGCTTCCGTATGCTGTCGGCCAGGAAAGAGGTATCGTATAGGGCTTGGTCGAATCTGAAGATATCTTCGGCGGTGGAAAAAAGTCCCTTGTCTCCCACCACGCCGTCGAGATAATCGGGATAGCGCTTGTAAAAACCGGTACGCCGGGAATAGGAGAAACCGGTAACCATTTTCCGGCCTTCCGGCTGTGGATTGGTGTGGTCGTAGAGGAAGGTGTTTTCCATACCCAGGGGACGGGCGATGGAATCGTTGAAATAACGGGCGAAAGGCTGTCCGGAGATGGTTTCCACCAGCAGTGCCAGATAGGCGTAGTTGGTGTTGCAGTAGCGGAAACGGCTGCCGGGTTTGAAATCGAGCGTTTTGCCGTAGCGGGCCAGCAAGGGCGATATATCCTTGTTCTGAAGGGCTTTCTTCTTGTCGGGCCAATATTTTTCAGCGATATAGATATAGTTTTTAAGACCTGAGCGATGTTGGAGAAGGTTCACGACGGTAACTTCCTCGAAAGGAAAATCGGGCAGGTATTCTTTCACGGGTTTGTAAATATCTATTTTCCCGTTTTGATAGAGCTTCATTACAGCCACGGCCGTAAACGGTTTGGACAGAGACGCCAGCTGGAAAGCGCTTTGGTTGCAGAGGGAATCTTTGCGGCTGCGGATATTGGAAAAGCCGAAGCACTGCCGGTAGAGGATCTGTCCGTTTTCGGCGTAGAGTACCTGTCCGTTGAAAGTGCCTTTCCGGTAGGCTTGATTAAGAAGATCGTCTATTTGGACGGCTTTGAGAGAGTCGAGCGTATGCTGGAACCGTATCCGCGAACTGTCGGCTTCGTAAGTTTCGGAAGAATAGGCGGTACGCTGCCCGCTATGTACGGGAACCCACGACAGGAGCGCGAAAAAGACAACGCTTGTCAGCAGGAGCCAAAGGGCAGTGGAAAAATGTTTTTTTGACATAATGTCTCTCCTTTGCATTAACTTTGCACGTTTCGCCTTTGCAGACAGACCACTCCGGCTTCGCAAAGTTATTTTGAAAAGAAAAACATAAAATTTGAGCGATTTATGACTTCTCAACATGCGGACGTTGATAATTGCGGTCCTATTTTCAAGTCGGGTTCGGTGCCTGAACGTTACACGATCACTTCGGCCTTGCCCTACGCGAACGGTCCGGTCCATATCGGACATTTGGCCGGGGTGTATGTGCCGGCCGATATCTATGCGCGCTATCTCCGCAGCAAGGGACGCGATGTGATTTTCATCGGCGGTTCGGACGAACACGGCGTGCCCATCACCATCAAGGCCCGCAAGCAGGACACCACGCCTCAGGCCATTGTGGATCATTACCACGGTCTTATCAAGGAATCTTTCGAGAAGTTCGGCATCTCCTTCGATATTTATTCGCGCACTTCTTCCTCCATGCATGCGGCCACGGCATCCGAATTCTTTAAAACGCTCTACGACAAGGGCTGTTTCATTGAAAAGACCTCCTGGCAGTATTACGATGAGGAGAACAAGCAGTTTTTGGCCGACCGCTACATTACCGGCACCTGTCCCAGATGCAACAGCGAAGGCGCCTACGGCGACCAGTGCGAAAAATGCGGATCCTCCCTCAGCCCCGACGAGCTGATTGATCCCAGAAGCGCCATCAGCGGCAATGCGCCTGTCAAGAAAGAGACCAAACATTGGTATCTGCCCCTCGACCGCTACGAAGAATTTCTCCGGGAATGGATTCTGAAAGGGCATGAAAAAGACTGGAGGACGAATGTTTACGGTCAATGCAAGTCCTGGATAGACGGAGGCCTTCAGCCCCGTGCCGTGACCCGCGACTTGGACTGGGGGGTTCCCCTTCCCCTTCCCCATACCGAGGGAAAAGTGCTTTACGTATGGTTCGACGCGCCCATTGGCTATATTTCGGCCACCAAGGAACTTTTACCCGATGCATGGGAAAAATATTGGAAAGACGAAAAGACCAAGCTGGTGCATTTTATCGGCAAAGACAATATCGTGTTCCACTGCATCATATTCCCCTGTATGCTTAAGGCGGAAGGCAGCTATCTGTTGCCCGACAACGTGCCGGCCAACGAGTTCCTGAACTTGGAAGGCGATAAAATCTCCACCTCCCGCAACTGGGCGGTATGGTTGCACGAATATTTGGATGATTTTCCGGGAAAACAGGATGTGTTGCGGTATGTGCTTACGGCCAACGCGCCCGAGAGCAAAGACAACGACTTTACCTGGAAAGACTTCCAGGCCCGCAACAACAACGAGCTTCTGGCCGTTTTCGGCAATTTCGTGAACCGTACCGTGGTGCTGACCCACAAGTATTTTGAAGGCAAGGTGCCTTCCGCCACCGCTTACACGCAGGCCGACAAGACCACGTTGGAAGAAATGTGCGCCTATCCCGGAAAAATTGCCGAAAGTCTTGAAAACTATCGTTTCAGGGAGGCGCTCAACGAAATGATGAACTTGGCCCGCCTGGGCAATAAGTACCTTACCGACAACGAGCCGTGGAAAGTGTTTAAGACGGATCCGGAAAGGGTGAAGACGGTGCTGAACGTTTCCCTGCAGATCGCCGCGCATTTAAGTGTGCTTTGCCAGCCTTTCCTGCCTTTTACGGCCGAAAAGCTTTGCCGTATCCTGAATATGTCGCCCCTCGGATGGGACGAGGCTTGCCGGGCCGAACTTCTTTCCGGCGGCCACACGCTCAATCCCGCCGAATTTCTGTTTGAAAAAATCGAAGACGAAACCATTCAGAAACAAATTGATAAGTTGCAAGCCACCAAAGAGGCCAACCTTAAGAACGCACTTCCGGCCTTCGAACCGCAGAAAGCGGCCGTGAGCTTCGACGACTTTGGCAGAATCGACCTCCGTGTGGCGCAAATCGTGGCGGCCGAAAAGGTGGCTAAAACCAAGAAGTTGCTTAAGCTCACGCTCAACACGGGTCTCGATACCCGTATCGTGGTGAGCGGTATCGCCGAGTATTACGGACCGGAAGAGGTTATCGGCAAAAAGGTATGCCTTTTGGCCAATCTCGAACCCAAAAACCTGAAGGGCATAGAATCGCACGGTATGCTTCTTCTGAGCGAGAATCCGGATGGAAAACTCTGTTTTGTAGAACCTTCGCCTCAGGCGGAAGTAGGTATGCAGATAAGATAAGATATGCGTAGTTCGAACAAAAGACTCAAAAGTTCCCGATACTATACGAAAAACCGTAAGGGCGGGTTTGGTAAACCGTTGAAAATATTCTTGTATTTGCTGGCAGTGGGCATTTTTGCCCTTATGCTTCTGGTGGCTTCGGTGGGCTTAGGTTCAGCGGTTGGAAATCGTACCGAAATCTATATTCCCACAGGAGCATCTTATGCCCAGGTGGAAAAAACTCTGCGGCAGAGCGGCAACATCAAGATGTATAAGTTCGAAATCATCGCGCGGCTCAAAAGATATCCTTCTTGCGTGCGACCGGGGCGTTATGTGTTGCAACGAGGAGCCACGGCCATGTCGGTGGTGAACAAGCTCCGTTCCGGCAGTCAAGATGAAATACGCCTCACTTTCAATAAAGTACGTAGTATTCCCGAATTGGCGGGTATTGTGGCTAAACAAATTGAGGCTGACTCGGCATCTATTGTACAACTTCTTGAAAACGAAGAATTTTTAAGTAATTTCAGCTATCGTGTGCAAGAAGTGGACGCCCGGACGGCGGTGTCGGATATCCCCCTTACTTCCCAAACCGTGCTTTCCTGCTTTATTCCCAACACATACTATTGTTTCTGGAATATGGACGCCGAAGATTTCTTCCGGCGGATGTATCGCGAACAAAACAACTTTTGGAACGATTTCCGTTGCGGTCAGGCCAATGCGGCGGGACTGAACAGGGTGGAGGTGATGACCCTCGCCTCGATTGTGGAGGAGGAAAGCCAGAAAAAGGACGAAAAGGCCGATATAGCCTCGGTATACCTGAACCGTTACCGCAAGGGAATGCCCCTGCAGGCCGATCCTACCATCAAGAAATCTGTATGCGATTGGAATCTCAAACGGATTCTGAAAGAACACCTTTCGGTAGATTCCCCGTATAACACCTATCTTTACAAGGGTTTACCCCCCGGTCCCATCTGCACGCCCACGCTTTCTTCTATCGAGGCCGTTTTGCAAAACAAAAAAACGGATTACCTGTATTTCTGTGCCAAGCCGGATTTTTCGGGCTACCATGCCTTTGCCAAAACCTACGGCGAACACTTGAAAAACGCCAGAGCTTATCAGAAAGAGCTTAACGGAATGGGTGTCAGATAGAAGCGCCTGAAAGCCATTGCAACTCGGTCCAACTCAAGGCCAATTCTTTTTCGGCTTCGAAATAGTTGCGCAGTATTTCAAGCAGATATTGTTTTTCAAGCAGATAGGTTATCATCGAAAAAGATCCGTTTTCCATGGCCGCTTCCACCAAGGGGCGGTTGTCGAATTCTTTTACCGATTCACGGTAACGCAATACGATAGGCTGGAGACGGGATGTCTTGTCAAAGACAGCTTCCAGCCGGGCGCGGATTTGCCAGCGGGCATCCTCGGCCAGAGCTTGTGCGGCGGCGGCTTCCAGCCGGGCTTGTTTCACCTTGTTTTTGTTTTCCCAAAGGGGAATGCTCATGCCGACGGCCAGGCCGTTGAATCCTTCGTTTTCAAATACATTTTCTCCTTTATAGGCGATTGAAAACCGCGGGAAGGATTCTGAAATGTTCACCTTTATGTTCTGTTGTCTGGCCGCCTGTTCACTGCGCATCTGCCTCAAGGTCGGATTGGATTCCGAAACGTGGTCGAACCAAGTCTCGAAATCGGAAGGAATTTCAAAATCGGGAAAGGTTCTCTGCGCCAGATCCACCTCCAAACCGCCGGTAAACCGCTTTATATCCATAAGGCGCTGGTTTCGTTCGCTTTGCAGATTTGCCATTTCTTTTTCAAGATCAATCAAGGCAAACTCCATACGATTCATTTCCAGAATGTTGGTTTCACCTTTTTCGAGCATCTCCCGATAAATCTTTACCAACTGCCGGTTGTCTTCGATGCAGGAATCCAGCACCTGTTGCAGACAGTTGAAGTAAATCACCTCCATGCATAGGCTTTGAACCTGCATCATCACATCGGCCCGGTCGGCATCGAAACGATGCCATACCGCGCTGTCGTTCATCTTGGCCATCCGGGTCTTGTGTACATAAACCGATGGAAAATCAAAACTTTGACTGGCTTCAAAATCAAATCTTTCGGGATTGGGATTGTTTTTGACGCCGCGGTAGTAACCGAATGTAAATTCGGGATTTTCGGGTACGATACCGGTGTGGTTGCCTTTAAGGTCGGCATCCCGTTGCTGGCGGGAAGCCGACAGGAGAGGGCTCTGTTTGTCAACGGCATCCAGAATTTCCCGATAGTGGGTCGCACGGAGAATTTGCGGTTGTGTTTCCTGCGCCTTTCCCGAGACGGGCAGAATAACCAGCAACAGCATCCAGAAAGGCAGAAACATAGCCAGACGATTCTTGGGAAGCCGCATTTCCGGTTTCTTCCGGCCTCTGTACCATTCGTACAAGGCAGGAACTACATAGATATTCAGCAAGGTGGAAGTAATCAAGCCTCCCAGAACCACGATACCCATAGGACTTTGTATTTCGTTTCCGCTTTTATCTCCATTAAAAATCAATGGAATAAGTGCCAAAGCCGCCGTCAGGGCCGTCATCAGGATGGGATTGAGGCGGTCGGCGGAACCTTCTGTCACGATCTGGCGCAATATGCCGGCTTCCGGTTGCAGGGAAGCGGGCAGCAACCTTTCATATTCGGCCACCAGCAAGATACCGTTGCGTATGGCGATGCCGAAAAGCGTGATGAACCCGATGATGGAGGGAATGCTGACAACGCCCGAAGACAATCTTACCGCAAAAACACCCCCGATCAGCGCCAACGGCAAATTTACTAAAATAAGGCAAGCCAATCCCACTTGGCGGAATTCGGAATACAAAATAAAGAAAATCACCAGCAAAGAAGCCAGAAAAATCCAGAAAAGCGTACGGGAGGCACTTTGTGCGCTTTCGAACTGTCCACCGTATTCGATACGGTAGTTTTCATCATCGAGAACGATTTCTTCCGCTACGGTTTTCCGGATTTCATCCACCACGCTTTTCATGTCTCTGTTCGTAACATTGCAGGAAACAACCAATTTCCGCTGTACGTTTTCACGGCTTATGGCATTGGGACCGTCGGTGGATACGATCTCAGCCACTTCGCTCAAAGGGATCGGCCGTCCGTCGGGTGCTATGATGCGGGCTTTGGCGATTCCCTCCATATCTTGTGTGTATTCCGGTTTCAGTTTCAGAACCAAATCGAAACGACGCTGTCCTTCGTAAACGTCGCCCAGTTTTTTTCCCGGAAAGGCCGTTTCCACGAAACGGTTGAAGTCGTTCAGAGTGAGGCCGTAGCGTGCCAGCATGGGGCGGTTTGCCCGGATTTGCAGCTGGGGGGTGCGGGTCTGCTGTTCCACGTTGAGGTCGGTCACGCCTTCGATATGGCGGATGGAATTCTGGATTTGATGTCCGATAGCGTACAGACGGATCAGATCGGGACCGAAAACCTTGATGGCTATATTGGCCTGCGTTCCCGAAAGAATATGGTCGATGCGGTGGCTCAAAGGTTGTCCCACCGAGGTGATTACCCCCGGCACTTCGGCCAGCTTGGCACGCACTTCTTCCAGAAATTCATGTTTGGAACGCTTGTTCAACAGAAATTTAACTTCTATTTCAGCGCTGTTCGAAGCCTGGGCGTGTTCATCCAGTTCTCCTCGTCCGGTGCGGCGGGCGGTTGAAATCACTTCTTCTATCGAAAGCAACTGTCTTTCAAGCGTGTTGCCTAATTCCTGACTTACCTCGAGCGATACCCCCGGTTTGGAAACGGCAGAAATGGTGAGCGAACCCTCGTTGAAATCCGGCAAGAAACTGCTGCCTAAGGTAAAGAACACCGCGATAGCCAGCACAAGGGCCCCCGAGGAAGTAAGCACCACCGTTTTTTTGTGTGCCAGCGACCAAAGAAGGCTTTGCCGATAGAATTCTGTAAACTTCGTTTGGTGGGTGCGGGAACGGGATGTCTTGAGGTCAAGGTAACGGTCGTTGCCCAACAGCTTCTTACAGAGAAGGGGGGTAACGGTCATGGCCACAACCAGCGACATAAGGAGAGAAATGATATAGGCCAGACCCAGGGGTTTCAACATGCGGCCTTCCATGCCCGACAGGAAAAAGAGCGGCGCGAAGGCCACGATGATGATGAAGGTGGCGTTGAGAATGGAGGCCCGTATTTCGGTGGAGCCTTCGTAAACCACCTTGGCGATGGGCAGACGTTGATCTTTGGGTAAAAGATGGTTTCTCCGCAACTTTTTATACACGTTTTCCACATCTATGATGGCGTCGTCCACCAAGGAGCCGATAGCGATGCACATGCCTCCAAGCGTCATGGTATTGATGTTTTGCCCGGTAAGGTAAAGCACGATAACCGTACCCAGAAGCGAGAGGGGGATGGCGATAATGGAAATCAGGGTGGTCCGGAAACTGCCCAGAAAGATCATCAGGATGAGAATCACGAATACGGCACCTTCGAAAAGGCTTCTGCCCACATTGTTTACCGAAGCCTCGATAAAGTCCGACTGCCGGAATATCTCGGTGTTCAGTTTTACATCGGGCGGCAGGTTTTCCTTGAGGGTCTCAATTCTTTTCAACAAGGCTTCGGTAACCTTCAGCGTGTTTACGTCAGGTTGTTTGGAAATGGTCATCAGAATGGCAGGCTGTGCGTTGATGCTGCCGAAACCCGTTTTTACCGAAGGGGCGATCTTTACATCCGCCACATCTCGCACACAGATCGGTTCTTTGTCGTTATTGAGCTTGATCGGACTGCTTTCCAACTCGTCGATGCGGGCGGTCCTCACCACGCCCCGCACGGCGAATTCGTTGCCGTATTCACGGAGCACACCGCCGGCCGAATTGCGGTTTTGAGCCATGCAGTCGGCTATTTCATCCAAACGGACACCATAGGCCTGCATGGCTACGGGGTCGGCAAGGATCTGATACTGTTTGTAATACCCTCCCATCACGGTTACCTGTGCCACACCGCCCATCGCCAGGAGGGCGGGTTTGATTACCCAGTCGGTGAGGGAGCGCAACTCCATCATCGGCGTGGAATCGGCCGTGATGCCCACGAACAGCACTTCCCCCATGATGCTGCTTTGGGGAGCCAGAAGCGGTGTGATGCCCTCCGGCAGCGATTTTTCGAGTGTGGCTATTTTTTCGGCCGTAATCTGCCTTGCGCGGTAAATATCCGTGCCCCAGTTGAATTCCACCCATACAAAAGAGGTTCCGGTAGTGGAGGAAGAGCGCACCCGTCGCACGTCCACCGCGCCGTTGACCGCCGATTCTATGGGAAAGGTTACCAGACGTTCCACTTCTTCGGTAGCCATGTTTCCGGCATCGGTCATGATCACTACCGTAGGAGCGGTGAGGTCTGGAAATACATCTATGTCAAGGTGTTGTATCGCGTAATAACCGCCAACCACCAACAGGATGACCCCCGAGAGGATAAAAAACGGGTTGCGGAGCGAAAAGTCTATGATTTTATTGAGCATGGCCGTAATGCTTAATGGTTATGTCCGGCATGCGGGTCCAACGAACCCTTTTCCTGCCGCAGGTTCAAAATCTGTGCGCCTTTGCTTACCACCCGGTCTCCTTCCCGTAGACCTGCTTCTATTTCGGTGCGGAAGCCGTCGGAAACCCCGATGGATACGGGTCGTTTGTCGAATACTTCGGGCGTAAGCTGCACGAATACGAAATAGTTTCCTGATTCTTCTATGATGGCGGTATTGGCCACGCTCAGGCTTTTTTGTTCGCCGGAAGTCTTCACATACAGATTCACAAAGGTGCCCGGCACGATGTCGGGCGCGATATCTATCTCAAAAGAGAGGGGGAGCAGCGGACTTCCTTCTTTGGCGCATTGTCCGTAAGCCAATAGCTTTCCGTTCAGTTCCTCAAGACTGTAGGTGCGTTTTCCATTCAGGGTCTTGAGGTTGGCCGTACGGATGTTCTTGAGGAAGGGATGATAGATGGCCGCCACTTCGGCCGACAGAAGATGCCTGCCTCCTCCCTGGTGGATTACCAGAAGACTTTGTCCGGCTTCCACATACTGTCCGTTCTCCACGAGCAACGTTTCGATAAAACCCGTTGCCGGCGCATACACCGCCCTCCGGTTATCCGAAGCGTTTATTTGCAGGTTATCGTACTCCACTTTGGCGTTCCTATAGGCGGTTTCCGCTTCCAGAAAGGCTGATTCAGACACTATTTTCTTACTTAGAAGCGCTTTTTTACGCTCGTATTCCTGTTTTGTCTTTCTGTATTCGTTCCTTATCCTTTCGTAGTACGTTTTCATGCTTTTTTCTATCATGAGTCCATCTTCGATAAAAAAGAGCACATCCCCTTTTTCAACATGCATTCCTTCCACAATTCCAATGCCGTTAAAAGCTACGATTCCGCCCGATTTTGCGCTTATCACATTTTGCGTGGAAGGCAGGGGGGAAATCAAAGCCGTCGTGGCGATGGTTTTTTCTACGTTTTCCAACAAGATCGGTTCAGTGGCGAAATCAATCCGATACCCCATCACCTTAGGCAAACTCACCGTATTGAGACCCATAGGCTTTCCTTCCTCCATGGCCCGATGGGCATCGTGTTCATCCTCATACACATGAATGGGTACAGAAAGGGTGTCGGTTTGTTCACAACCCGCTATGTCCACCCATACATGCAAGGTATCTTCTCCCGCTTTTTGGGGAACGATTCCGGTAAAACAGAAGTCTTTTTGCGGGCTTTTGAAGCAAGAAAAGACTTTTTCGTTCAAACGGATCTTCACTTCCGCGCTATCCACGGGCTTGAAATCTTCCAGCCGGGTAAGGAAAATATGCAGATGGCTTTCTTCTCCGGCCACGAAGGGATCGGCTTCGGCAAACAATTCGATCCGGGAACCGTAGGCAGACAACGAAAGCTGTTCTTCTTCCGAATGGGCGTGTTTATCCTCGGAATGATGAGCGTGTTGGCAGGCGGGCAGAGCCAACAATAAGGGAAAGAGGCGCAGCAGGCGCAAAGAATATTTCATGATTTAAAAGTCAATAAGATAAGTAATCCTGATTCGGCTACAAATGTTTTGCCGCCGGAAAACCCGTTGCGGCAAGAAATACCGTGAAAAACGGGATTAGCAGAAAGGCGGAGCCCTGAAACCGACAAGACCCATAGGAAAAGGATCTTGATGCGGTTTTTCATGAAAGACCGTGAAAATCTTTTGTATGGATGCCGTCAGGGTAAACAGGGATTCGGTACGGGACGGAATGCCGCAAATAGAAAAAAAGAAGTCCGAAAGAGGGGAAGCAACGATATCCTCTTGTTCATCAGAAAGGAAAAGTATGTTTTTCCAACACGGATCGGCTTCGGAAGCAGGAACCGGACAGCAATTGTGGCCGGTTGTGCCCTGATGGGTGGAAACATCGCCGCATTCGTCCGGAAAGTGGGGTCCGGCAAGGTTGCAGGCTTTGAGGAAAACCACCTCGTGGCAATGGTGATGATGGGGCAAAATCACATAGGTTGCCAACATAAAGGTGGCAAGGCTCAGGAAAAAAAGGGCGATTTTGCGGTTCATCCCGGATACAAGGTTAAGTGTATTTGAGTTGGCAAAGATAGGTTTTTTTTCCGCGCAATCAGGTTGCAGGTGTTCGGGAGCCGTTGATAGGGCGGGTGGGAAAGAATTGAAACATTTTTGGGGTTTTACGTATAATATTCCTGCCTGCCGCTTCTTCGACAGGAAGAAAAAAATACGCAATGAGACAATTAAAGATTTCAAAATCAATTACGAACCGGGAAACCGCTTCACTTGACAAATACTTACAGGATATCGGCAAGGAAGAACTTATCTCGGCCGAAGAGGAAGTGCGTCTGGCCGGTTTGATCCGTATGGGCGATACCCGGGCATTGGACAAATTGGTAAAATCCAATCTCCGTTTCGTGGTTTCGGTGGCCAAACAATACCAAAACCAAGGTTTGAGTTTGCCCGATTTGATTAACGAAGGTAATCTGGGTTTGATTAAGGCCGCCAAGCGTTTTGACGAAACCCGCGGTTTTAAATTCATTTCCTATGCCGTATGGTGGATTCGTCAGTCGATTCTGCAAGCCTTGGCCGAACAGTCGCGTATCGTGCGTCTTCCTCTCAACCAGGTGGGTTCGCTCAATAAAATCAAAAAGGAATCTTCCCGTCTGGAACAGAAATTCGAACGTCCGCCCTCCATCGACGAATTGGCGGCGAGCCTCGACATGCCCAAGGAAAAGATTGCCGAAGTGCTCAACATCACCACGCGCTACATTTCGATGGACGCTCCTTTGGTACAAGATGAAGAAACCAATTTCATCGATGTCTATGTAGCCGAAGACGCCCCCTCCACCGATCAGTCGCTGATGAAAGAGTCGCTTTCGCGCGAAATCGAACGGGCATTGGCAACGCTTACCGACAAGGAACGCGATGTAATCAACCTTTTCTACGGTATCGGCGGGCATCATGGGCTTACCTTGGATGAAATCGCGGCCAAATTCGACCTTACCCGCGAAAGGGTTCGTCAGATAAAGGAAAAGGCGATACGCCGCCTTAAGAATTCTTCCCGCAGCAAGCATCTCAAGACCTTTTTGGGCGAATAGTCCGGAAAGGTCCGGAGATGCCCGGAAAATCAAATCCATTCAGACAGCCGAAAAAGGGTGCGGAAACGCTCTTCTTCAATAGCGGTTCAGGTGCTCCGATATTTTCTTTTTCCGATTTGAATGCGGAATTTCCATTGTTTCCCGGAGCTATTGCCGGGCATCTTGATACGTTCTTTCAAACGGGGTGCGATATACTGATTCGTTATTTATCTCCTTTTTGCAACCGGGCCACATCTATTTGGCCGGATCCGCCTGTCTCGGCTCTCTTTTCCTTAAGTCTTTCCTGAATCGTGGAACAGTTGACGGTTGATAACTTTTCAGCACAATCCGTATTTCATTTTGTAAAATTTGTTTGTTTATGATAAAATTGATTATTACTTTTGCGTGTCCATTTGCGGGAAGACAAATCAAAAACCGTGTTTAAACTGGTTCCACATGGTTTTTATACA
>CAMWNM010000023.1 GCA_947175635.1 uncultured Bacteroidales bacterium
TTTGGAAGCTCCTGTTCCTCCAACACATTTGGAAGCGCCTGTTCTTACAACCATTATGATAACTATGTACAGAGCGTGAAAGTTTCTCTTAATTGTTTTACAAACAATACAATAAAAGGAAATGTGTCGTTTATTCAAATCTCTTGTGAGGATATAGGCTCTGCTGCCATCCAAAATATACTGATTTATAGTGATATTATAGGAACCGTTGGCAATCCTGTCAACATCGAAATACCGGCCCGTAATGGTTCTCTTTTGGAAATAAAACCGGCTGCTGCAACCACCCTTGAAATATAGCCTGTTGCCTTCTTGTTGCTATATATGGCAAGAATAAGACAACAGGGTTTTTGACGCGAAAAAACATTGTATTAAGATTATGAGTAAAAAATTTTTGGTGGGTTCCCGTTACTTTTTCGGGCAATATCCCGACTTCAAAAGTAAAGATACCGACCATGTTTACCTGCTTGAAAAGGGTAAAGGCTTTGCCTCCATCCGGCAAGTGTCGAATGGGGCAATTTGCAGTTTCGAGGTGGTACGGAAGCCGGTGGCCGAAATGCTGGACTATGCGCTGCATCGCGGCGACCCTATGCAGGTTGGAAAATTCCTTGTAAAGGAGTTTGCGGAAGAAATTAGAATGAAAACAAGCGATTTACAACGTTTGGCGCCTATAATGGAGCGGCTAGACGACAAACATGCCTATTTGAAGCCGATTTTCGCGGCAATTATCAAGGGGCAAAGTTTCGATATTCCGGAACCGGATCGGGATGAAGCCTATAAGATGTACAAAGAAGCGCGGAACCTTTAGTTCCAATTGATGTTGTCCAGAGCGTGTTCCTGGGCCGATAAGTGGATATAGACTTGTGCTGTATCCACTTTTTTTATGCCACCGAGCAGCATAACCGTAAACACGTTACCCGTCCGGAGGGCGATTTGCGTTAAGAACGTGTGCCGTCCTACGTGGGCCGAAAGGTGCTTGTTGATTTGCGCCGCATGTGCCAGCAGTTTCAAGTCTTTATTGAACGTCAAAGAGAACGATATGCTTTTGTTTGGGAACTCAAAATTAAACGTTTCCCATATTTTATATGGTTTTCCGGCAAATAGTTCCTTTAGTGGCAAAGCAACCTCCGCAAACGAGGTTGTTTCGGTCTTTTGAGGCATGATCTTAAGGGTGCCGAAAGAATCCATCATGCTTTTGCTTATCCGGCAAAAGTCAGATATCCTCAAACCCGTATAGCACAAAAACAAGAACATTCGGCGTACCCTATCGAGAGAGGGCGAAAGTTCGGCCGACTCCAACTTCTGTAATTCGGCGGTCGTAAGGTGATCGCGGCGATTATAGGAACGCTGCACTTTGAAATCGGCGTAAGGGTGTTTGCCCTGAGGATAGGTGTACACACCCTCCAATGCCGCACGGTGCAGATACTTTTTAATATCCTTATGGTACTTCCATATTGTACCACGGCTAAGATTAGCCTCCAGGCACCGCCGCTCAAAATCCAACAACCAGGCATGATTAAGCTGCTCAAACGGCAGTTCGCCATATAAAGCGTACAAACGATGATAAACAGACATTTGAGCAACCACCGAGGAATATTTGAGTTCCGTTGATTCGCTGATACTTTTAACCATATATACAAGGAAATCAACCGGCTTTGGCGTTGGTTTGCGGCGTTGGTTCAGTCCAAGTGTCTGTTGCATTTTCTTTGGCAGCAGCCGTAATTCATCCAGCCTCTTATTCTCAAACTCTTTCGCAATCTGATTTTTAATTTCAGAAACTTGCCCTTCCAAATTGGTATTATAGACCTTGGCTGCCGGATGATTCACCACCTTTTGCCGTGCTGTATCCCACTGGTCGGGCAACACCTCAATACCCGTATTGATTTTGTTTTGGTGCAACCGGTCATAGATAATACATATATAGATAGGGCGTGTGGCCTTTTGGGTTTTATTGGCCGATATTTTAAGTGCAATTTTCATGGTTCAATCGGATTTGCCCGGAGTCGGCCACAATTTAGATTGCACTTGCAATTTAAATACCCCCGGTTTGGATTGCACCCACGGGGCAAAAATGGCACGGAGTGGCCTGGAGTGGCACACCTACGGGCTTTTTTTTAAACTTAAATTGCGCTAAAAACAGGCTTGAAAACGCCTGTAATCCTCTGATTTCTAAATGAAAAGGGAGGTCTTTCGGGCTTCCCTCTTGCGGTCCGGACGGGACTCGAACCCGCGACCCCATGCGTGACAGGCATGTATTCTAACCAACTGAACTACCGGACCTCATTTTCCGTTTCCGGAATTGAGGTTGCAAAGATACGCATATTTTTTTAATCTCCAAATATCCTCCCGAAGATTTGGAAAAATTGTATATTTGCACTTGTTTTTTAGGGCTGAAGCCACTTGTGGGGCGTCTGTGGCCTTAAAAAATTTTCAACGGATGTGAAACCTGCGCGCTGAGGCCGAAGGGGGATTTGACTCTTTCGCCGCCTTTCTGTCGCTTAACAAAAAAGAACATGAAAAAAATTGTTTGCGGATGTATGTTTGCCGCCGCTTTGCTGTGTGGCGGTGCAGTGGTGGCCGCTCCGGTTCTGGACAAACAGGATGCTGTTGAAACAGTGGAAGGTCCTGGTATCAAATTCGAGAAAACCGTTCATGATTACGGTACCATCGAACAGGGTGCAGACGGCAATTGCGAGTTCGTGTTTGAAAACAACGGCACCGAGCCCCTGATATTGTCGGATGTACGTTCCTCCTGCGGATGCACCGTTCCTTCCTGGCCCCGCGAGCCGATCATGCCCGGTAAGAAAAGTTCCATCAAGGTTCACTACGACACCAACCGTATCGGCGGCATCAACAAAACCATCACCGTTTCCACCAACGGTAATCCCGAAAGGGTAGTGCTCTCCATACGGGGCACGGTCAATGCAAAAAATCAATAGTAAATCATCATTGTCATTTATCCCGGCTTTTCTCCAAAGGTCGGGATAAATGGTTTAATAGCCCTTGCGGAAAAACACATCATCATGCCTGCAATCTCAAAAAAAGGGCGGGAAATGCCCTCTTCCCCTATCCGGAAACTGGTGCCTTTTGCGGATGAAGCCAAAAAAAGAGGCGTCAAGGTTTACCATCTCAATATAGGCCAGCCCGATATCGCTTCGCCCAAGGTAGCCTTGGATGCGGTAAAGAACAATGCTTTGCCGTTGGTGGCCTATAGCCATTCCGCCGGTATTCTTTCGTTCCGAAAAAAATTGGCGGAATATTATAAAACGTTCAACATCAACGTGAACGAAAACGAGATTATCGTTACCAACGGTGGGTCTGAAGCCATTCTGTTCGCTTTCATGACTTGTCTCAATCCGGGCGACGAAGTAATCGTAACCGAACCTTTCTACGCCAATTACGCAGGTTTCGGCAAGCAGGCCGGTGTAAAAACGGTGCCTATCGTTTCCAAAATCGAGAACGGGTTCGCGCTTCCGCCGATTGAGGAATTTGAAAAGAAAATAACGCCAGATACCAAGGCCATTCTGATTTGCAACCCCAATAATCCTACGGGCTACCTGTATTCGGAGGAAGAATTGCGCGTATTGGCGCAGATCGTGAAGAAACACGACCTTTTCCTGTTGGCCGATGAGGTGTATCGCGAATTTTGTTACGACAATTGCGGATATCATTCGGTAATGCAGTTGGAAGGTTTGGAAGAGCATGTGATTCTGCTTGACTCCATTTCCAAACGTTACTCGGCCTGCGGTTGCCGTATCGGTATGTTCGTAACCAAAAACAAGGAAGTGTATTCCACGGCGATGAAATTGGCCCAGGCCCGTCTGAGTCCTCCCTCCTACGGCCAGATTTTCGGAGAGGCCGCCATTGATGCGCCCGAATCGTATTTTGCCGAAGTATTGGCCGAATATACCAAACGCCGCAACATCGTGGTGGAAGCCATCAACAAGATGGAGGGATGTTTCTGTCCGGAGCCCAAGGGGGCGTTCTATGCCGTGGCCCGTTTGCCCATCGACAATGCCGACAGATTCTGCCAATGGTTGCTTGAATCGTTCAACACCGAAGGCAAAACGGTGATGCTTGCGCCCGCCACCGGATTTTATTCCACGCCGGGTTCGGGCATGAACGAGGTCCGCATAAGTTATGTATTGAAAGAGGAAGACCTGCGTGAGGCCATGCACTGTCTGGAAGAAGCCCTGAAGGTTTATCCCGGTTCAACACGCCGATAATAGTATAGTAATTAACCATAAAGAACAGTAGAAAAATGGCTGTAAAAAAAACGAAAGCCGCTGCCGCTCCTAAAGCTACGAAAAGCAGCGCCAAAGGAATGAGAAAAGAAGCCGACTTGTTGGGAACCAAAGAACTTCCCGCCAACGCCCTCTATGGCGTACAAGCCCTTCGTGGTTT
This sequence comes from uncultured Bacteroidales bacterium, assembly GCA_947175635.1. GTDB lineage: Bacteria > Bacteroidota > Bacteroidia > Bacteroidales > P3 > Pullibacteroides. Next base: position 4,402 of record CAMWNM010000023.1, read on the forward strand.
TGAAAATTTCAAGATCAGCAATGTGCCGATGCACCGTTACCCCAACTTCATCAAGGGTTTCGCTTATACCAAATGGGGTGCTGCCATCGCCAACAATCAAATCAACCCCAAACGTGTAACCAAACAACATCTGGATGCCATCGTGAAGGCCTGCAAGGAAATTATCGCCGGTCAGCATCACGATGCTTTCGCTTCCGATATGATTCAGGGCGGTGCCGGTACCACGATGAACATGAACGCCAACGAAGTTATCGCCAACCGCGCTTTGCAGATCATGGGCCACAAACCTGGCGAATATGAATTCTGCAATCCCAACGACCATGTGAACTGTTCGCAGTCAACCAACGACGCCTATCCCACCGCCATGCACTTCGGCCTATACTTCAGCCATGTTGAAATGGTGGCTGCTTTGAAGAAGCTTATCGCTTCTTTGGAAAAGAAAGGCAAGGAATTCGCCAAGATGGTGAAGATGGGACGTACCCAGTTGCAGGATGCCGTTCCCATGACCTTGGGTCAGACTTTCAACGGTTTCGCCGAAGGTTTGAAAAGGGAAGTGGCCGCTTTGGATGCCGCCGCCGAAGAATTCCTTACCGTAAACATGGGGGCTACCGCCATCGGCACCGGTATCAACGCTGAACCGGGTTATGCCGAAGCTTGCACCAAGGCTTTGGCCTCCGTGATGAAACTCAAGATCAAACTGGATAAGAATCTGGTTTTCGTTACCTCCGATAACGGTGCGGTGGTGAACTACTCGGCCGGTTTGAAGCGTTTGGCCGTTCGTTTGGGTAAGGTCTGCAACGACCTGCGTCTGATGGGTTCCGGTCCTCGTTGCGGTTTGCAGGAAGTATTCCTTCCCGAAATGCAGCCCGGTTCCTCCATCATGCCAGGAAAGGTCAACCCCGTTATTCCCGAGGTGGTGAACCAGGTTTGCTTCCGTGTTATCGGTAACGACCTTACCGTAACCATGGCTGCCGATGCCGCTCAGTTGGAACTGAACGTAATGGAGCCGGTAATGTGCTATGCCGTGTTCGAATCCATCGAATTGTTGCAAAACGCTTTCAACACCTTGCGTACGCTTTGCATCGACGGTTTGAAGGCCAACGAAAAACGTTGCCGCGAGATGGTGGAAAACAGCATCGGTATCATCACCATGCTGAATCCTTATATCGGACACCACAAAGGTGACGAGATAGCCAAGGAAGCCAAGAAAACCGGTAAGAGCGTAATCGAATTGGTTCTCAAATACAAATTGATGGCCAAAGCCGATTTGGAAAAGATCATGAAGACCGAGAATATGGTTAATCCGGTTAAGTTGGATATCAAACCCGCCAAGAAATAAGTTTGGCGAACGGATATCCTGCAAGAAGGGGCGGGGTGATCAAACCGGCAGGGCCGGCTTGGCTCCCGCCCTTTTTATTTTTTGCCCGTGGTTTTTTAACAACCTTTTGTTTATTAAAAAAAAAGTTCTACTTTTGCAACCCCATAAAGACTGTCCCGTCTGGCCGTTTGGGAGGAAACCTTTTGGCTTCCTGCCGTTTGGACGAGAAAGGTCTCAAGAAAAGTTAAACGCTAAATACCAGATACCATGGGAAAGAAGAATAAAGAGGCGCGCGTTCAGGTGATCTTGGAATGCACCGAACACAAAGCAAGCGGTATGCCGGGCACTTCCCGTTATATTACCACGAAAAACAAGAAAAACACGCCCGACAGATTGGAATTGAAAAAGTACAATCCCATACTGAAGAGGGTTACGGTTCATAAAGAAATTAAATAGTTGACAAGCCATGGCAAAGAAAGTAGTTGCAACCCTGAAAACCGGTACCGGCAAAGATTTTGCCAGGGTCGTGAAAGTGGTAAAATCCCCCAAAACGGGTGCTTACACTTTCAAGGAAGAAATTATTGCTAACGATAAGGTTAAGGAATATTTCGCCAACAAGGCCTAATTGGTCAAAACCGGCTTTCCCGAGCGGTTTTCCGCCGGAAGTTTCGTAGAGGTTCATTGGCACAGCCAGTGAACCTTTATGTGTTTGTGGGCCTACCCCAAGAGATTGTTGCCGGGGTTGAGTCCCGGGGCGATGCGATGAAACAACAAGAAAACGGATATGGGAATTTTTTCGTTTCTCTCCCGTAATAAAACCGCCGCTGAAGTTCAGGAAGAACAGGCGGATTTGGAAAAGGGATTGGACAAAACCAAAGAAAGCGTACTTAAGAAACTTACACGGGCGGTGGCCGGAAAGTCCTCGATCGACGATGAGGTGCTGGATAATCTGGAAGAAGCCTTGATTACATCCGATGTAGGGGTGGAAACCACCTTGAAGATTATCGAACGGTTGCAGGAGCGTGTAAGGAAAGACAAGTATCTGGGTACCGAGGAGTTGAACCGTGTTTTGCGGGAGGAAATAGTGGCGCTTTTATCCGGCAACGCCCCTCAGGCCGAACCATGGCTGGAAGAGGGCAGAAAGCCTTATGTGATTATGGTGGTGGGGGTGAACGGTGTAGGCAAAACCACCACGATAGGCAAGTTGGCTTATAAATTCAAGCAAAACGGGGCGAATGTGGTGCTGGGTGCGGCCGATACTTTCCGGGCCGCGGCTGTGGAGCAGTTGCAGGAGTGGGGCAGACGGACAGATGTGCCCGTAGTGGCGCAGAATATGGGCTCCGATCCGGCTTCGGTGGCTTTCGATACCCTGAAGTCGGCTGTGGCCAAGGGGGCGGATGTGGTGATTGTAGATACCGCAGGCCGTTTGCACAACAAGGTTGGCCTGATGAACGAACTTTCGAAAATTAAGAACGTGATGAAGAAGGTGGTGCCCGACGCTCCGCATGAAGTGCTGTTGGTGTTGGATGCCTCTACCGGTCAGAACGCCATCGAACAGGCCCGGCAGTTTACAGCCGCCACCGAAGTGAACGCCCTCGCGCTCACCAAACTTGACGGAACGGCCAAAGGCGGTGTGGCGGTAGGTATCTCGGCCGAGTTCAATATCCCTATCCGTTATATCGGCGTGGGAGAAAAAATAACCGATTTGCAGTTTTTCGACAAGCAGGCCTTTGTGGATTCGCTTTTCGTATAGAAGATATTGAAGATGCCTTCCTTGAAACTTATCAGTTTGGGGTGTTCCAAGAACACGGTAGATTCGGAAGTGATTCTGGGCAATATCCGTAAGGTGGGCTGGAAAGTGATTCCGGAAGCAAGCCCGCGTCTGGCCGATGTGGTGTTGATTAATACCTGCGGCTTCATACTGGATGCCAAGCAGGAATCCATCGATACGATATTGGCCGAGGTGGCCCGAAAGAATCGCCGCCGGAAAGGCAAGGTGTATGTGATGGGCTGTTTGGTGAAACGTCATGGGGAAGAATTGCAAAAAGAAATTCCCGATGTGGACGGTTGGTTAGGCGTGAACGATACGCAGGCCGTGGTAAGCCAAATCCTGCAAAAGGAGTCTGAATCCGACAATACCTTGCGGCAACTTACCACCCCTGCGCATTATGCCTACCTCAAGGTGTCGGAAGGGTGTAACCGTCAGTGCGCTTTCTGTGCCATTCCGCTCATCAGGGGGAAACATATTTCTCGTTCCCGGGAAGAAATCCTCAAGGAGGCGCGGATGTTGGCGCAAGCCGGTGTAAAGGAACTTATTCTCGTAGCCCAGGATTTAACCTATTACGGCATGGATCTGTACGGCAAGCGGACTATTGCCGATCTGGTACGCGAACTCTGTGCCATCGAAGGCATTCATTGGATAAGGTTGCAGTACCTCTATCCCCATGCGTTTCCGAAGGATCTGCTGGAGGTGATGCGCACCGAGTCAAAGGTATGCCGTTACGTGGATATTCCCTTGCAACATATCGATACGGAAGTGCTTAAGAGTATGCTTCGTTCCACCACACGCGCGCAAACCGAAGCGTTGCTGGCCGATTTTCGCCGGGCCTTGCCCGATGCGGCTTTCCGCACCACGCTCATTACCGGTTTTCCGACCGAGGGAAAAGCGGAGTTCGAGGCATTGAAAGAATTCGTGCGGACGTTCCGTTTCGACCGTCTGGGTGTATTTCCCTACTCGCAAGAGGAAGGAACGCCTGCATACGCTCTTGGCGATCCCGTTCCGGACAGGGAAAAAGAATCGCGGGCGCAGGAAATCATGGATATGCAGGAGGAAATTTCCTTTGCGGCCAATCAGACACGGATAGGGAAAGTGTACGAGGTGCTCATCGATCGCCGGGAAGGAGAGTTCTATGTGGGCAGGACGCAGTACGATTCGCCTGAGGTGGACAATGAAGTATTGATTCGCGCCGATAGCGTGCATCTTGTTCCGGGCAACTTTTATCCGGTACGTATCCTTTCGGCCGAAGCTTTCGATCTTTACGGCGAGGTGGCGGGATGAACCGGAAAAGATAGAACAAGGCGCGAGCAAGCCATAAAAAAAGCCCGTTGAGAAAAATCAACGGGCTTTTTGTTTACCGCCGTTCGGCGGAGAACCGGCATTTTATTTGTTTACCTGGAATTTGGTTACACCGTTCTTGATGAAGTCAACAATCTGGTTGGCAGCGGCCAAACCGGCGTTGATATTGGCTTCGGCGGTTTCAGCCCCCATCTTTTTAGGGGTGGAGAAATAACGGGTGGGGAACTTTTCGGCCAGTTCATCGTGGTTGCCCGGCTTGATGTCGGTAACATAACGGAAGTCGGGGCGGTCGTTAAGCAGACGAACCATATCGGCTTCGTGGATCACTTCCTTACGGGCGGTGTTCACCAGCATGGCGCCTTTGGGCATACGGTTCACAAGGTCGTAGTTGATGGAATCGACGGTTTCTTTCGTGGCCGGAATGTGCAGGGAAACCACATGACAGGTGCTGTAGAGCTCTTCTACGGAAGCAACCGCTTTCACACCGTCTTTTTCGATCACTTCTTTGGGACAGAAAGCGTCGAAAGCGTAGATATCCATGCCAAGGCCCTTGGCTACGCGGGCAACATTGCGGCCTACGTTTCCGTAAGCGTGGATACCCAGTTTCTTGCCTTTCAGTTCCGAACCTGTGCCGGGATTGAACATGTTGCGGTTCATGAACACCATCAAGCCGGCGGCCAATTCGGCAACGGCGTTGGAGTTCTGACCGGGCGTGTTCATGGCCACGATTTTGTGTTCGGTGCAGGCGGCCAAATCAAGGTTGTCGAAACCGGCGCCGGCACGAACCACAATCTTGAGGTTCTTGGCGTGTTCGATAACTTCCTTGGTTACTTTGTCGGAACGCACGATAAGCGCGTCGGCATCGGCAACGGCTTTGTAGAAGTCGTTCACATCGGTGTATTTTTCCAAAAGGGCGAGTTCGAAACCTGCGGATTCCACGATTTGACGGATACCGTCAACGGCGGCTTTGGCAAAGGGTTTTTCGGTGGCTACAAGTACTTTCATTTTGTTTCTCTTTTACGGTGCGTTATAACGGGTAATCAGTTTCGTTGAACAACTGTCGCCACTTCGGTCATCCAAAGTTGTCCGCCTTGCAGCTTGCCCGTTCTAACGTGCCTTTGGGTTTGTATTAATTCTCTAGTTTATGGACCTATTATAAGGCAAAAGAGGGGACATGATAGTTGCCCCCTCTTTGCTCTCCTGATCGGATTGATTAGGCGTTCTTCTTAGCGTATTCCTGCATGCAGTTGATCAAGGCCTGAACGCTTTCTTTCGGGCAGGCGTTGTAGATGGAGGCGCGGAAACCACCCGTGGAGCGGTGCCCCTTGATACCCACCATGCCGGCGGCCTTGGCGAATTCGAGGAAGTCGGCTTCCTTGTCTTTGTATTTGTCTTCCATTACGAAGCAAACATTCATTCTCGAACGGTCTGCCTTGTCGATAATCGTACCCTTGAACATGGGGTTGCTGTCGATTTCGTTGTAGAGCATATCGGATTTTTCGATATTCATCTTTTCGATAACCTTCAGGCCGCCCACGCTCTTGATCCATTTGAGGGTTTCGTGCATGATGAAGATGGGGAACACAGGAGGGGTGTTGAACATCGAACCGTCTTTGATATGCGTGCGGTAGTCAACCATCGTGGGCAGCGGACGTTCCACCTTGCCCAGAATATCTTCGCGAACGATAACCACGGTAACGCCGGCAGGGCCTACGTTTTTCTGGGCACCGCCGTAGATAAGGCCGTATTTGCTCACGTCAACGGGACGGCTCATGAAATCGGACGACATATCGGCCACCAAGGTGATGGGGCAATCCATATCTTCCTTGATTTCGGTACCGTAGAGCGTGTTGTTGGTCGTGATGTGGAAATAGTCGGCATCCGTGGGAACTTTCCAGCCTTTGGGAATGTAGTTGTAAGTGGTTTCTTTGGAAGAAGCCACGATTTCCACTTCACCGAAATATTTGGCTTCCTTGGCGGCCTTGGATGCCCAACCGCCGGTTTCCAGATAAGCGGCTTTCTTGTTGAGCAGGTTGAAAGGCACATAAAGGAACTGCGTGCTGGCGCCACCGCCCAAGAAAAGAACGTGATAGCCTTCGGGAATGTTGTAGAGTTCCTTCCACAAGGCAACCGTTTCATCCATAATGTTCTGCCATTCCTTGCTACGGTGCGATACCTCAATCACACCCATGCCGGTGCCGGCAAAATCTTTCAAAGCTTCGATACCGGCTTGCATGGCAGGCTTCGGTAAAACGCAGGGACCTGCGTTGAAATTATGTGCTATTTTCATAATTAATAAGTATTTAGAGTTCTTTGCAGTATTCCCTTTTCAGGGAACGGGAATGTACCGATCGGATACGCTCCTAATGGACAAAGTTAGTCCCAATTTTCTAATTGGCAAAATTATAAAGCCGTGTGGTTTCAAGATAGAAGTGCAATTTTTCGGAGGCACACCCCCGAAAAATCGCACTTGCTTGTTGACTCTACCCAGATGCCGAAAGGATTATGAAATCTTGCGCATGTCGAAATTATTCCGTATCTTTACAATAGCACATAAACTGATTATTCACAAAAGCAAAGAACCGGAAAGAATAAAGAAAACACGCGTAATTCGCCCGAGACTTAAGAAACAAAAAACATTAATTGAAAACTTTAAAACAAACATCATGAAAAAGGCATTCTGTATCCTCGTTCTTATCCTTATAGCATTGTCCGGAATCTATACCGCATCTGCCCAGAGCGGTGCAAAATTGACATTGATAGCACCCAATGTTATTTTAGACGAAGGTTTCACAGTAGAGGAAGGAGGTGAATTATGCATACTAAACGAATAACATGGCTTATAGTCTTTGTGGCCGCCGTATTGTTGGGAGCGTGCCATAATTATGTGTACTGTCCTTGTTTATTAAAAGAGGCCTTGGCCTGGGCCCCCCTCTCGTATTCCGGCAAACAAATGACCTACGTTTCCGGTACAGACACTATCAGGCTTGATTGTGGCCAACCGACTTTTTCAGAACAACGAAAACTACCTGAGGAAAATCTGAATCATTGCTTTGTTTGGGCTTATCTGCCCATAACAATGGATACCTCTCTGAAGATACGTTTTGAAATACAGGGTTCAATGGCGCCGCAATCGAAAAAAATTATTGAAGGTGAGCATTTTAAGCATGTCATCCAAATAAGCTGGATTGACTCGGCGGAAATATCGCCGCAATATTGGAGCCTCGCTTTCCACATGGATGGCAATACCCTTCTGCTTGATGAGACAGACTCTTTTATGGATTATTCCGATTCAGAGGCCATCATAAAATGGCAAAATCAAATAGGTGTAGGTTATGATTCCGTCTTCAAAATCTCACCTAGGGAGAACAGTGCTGCACCCTTGTTGTATTTTGTCCCCGGCCATGGTTTGGTACAAATCGAAGGGCAAGACGGAACGGTCTGGTTTTTGCTTGAATGAAGTTACTGAATACAAAATCATACGTTAAATGGGAAAGAGGAAAATAAATCCATATATTTGCCCGTATGTTGAAAGGATAAATCCAATATCTTCGGGAGAAGCTTGAAAAAGTTATTGATTCAGGGAATATTCAAAATAGGATATATTACCGCTCTATGAAAGTAATCGGCATCAACGGAAGTTCGCGTAAAGACGGCAATACGGCCATTTTGCTCCGTACGATATTTGAAGAATTGAACCGGTTGGGTATCGAAACCGAACTTATCGGATTGGCAGACTATGAGATGGCGCCTTGCCGCGCCTGTTTTGCCTGCAAAGGGCGCGGTAATTGCGTGTTCGGGCAGGACGGTTTTGCCGGGATATTCGGAAAAATGGAGGCCGCCGACGGTATCGTGCTGGGGTCGCCGGTCTATTCGGCCGATGTTTCCTCACGCATGAAAACCCTGCTCGACAGAGGCGGAGTCGTTGCGGCGGTGAATCCCGGAATCCTGCGGCACAAGGTGGGCGCGGCGGTGGCGGCGGTACGGCGTGCCGGCGGCATGACTGCCGTGGATACGATGAACCATTTTTTCTTGAACAAAGAAATGATAGTGGCAGGCTCTACTTATTGGAATATGGTCTATGGAAAGGAAGCCGGCGATGTGCGGAACGATGCGGAAGGGATGGCGAATATGCGCAACCTCGCCCAGAACATGGGGTGGTTGATGCAAAGAATCCATGCGTGAAAAAGCCGGAATTGCGAAAAATGGGTTATTTTTGTACACGGCTGTAGCAGGATTCAGGTAAAAGGGAGGGCGAAGCCGGGGCTTAATTTAACGTCGGTTGAAAACTAACAGAAAATATGCGCAGGTCAATAGAAATGATAGGAGCGTGCGGGCTCTTGGCAATGATGCTTCTGGCCGGTACGCCGGTTAAGGCGCAGCGCGCTTTCCGTATGTCGGAATTTGCGGCCGACGAAGACCTGCGGCATGAAGTGGTGCTGTCGGCCGGTCCGGCTATTCCCTTGGGCAACACCCGTTCCTACACTCCGGCCGGAAGCGGCTATCCGCAGTCTGTTCCGCATGGCGCGGGCATGGGGGGCGGCGTCAGCGTGGGCTATCGGCATTTTCTGTTGAAGCAGCTTTGTCTCGGCGTTTCGGCAACCGGTCATTGGTATGCCTACGACTATAAGGCATTCGATTATTCTTCGGCCGACAAGGTGATTCACTCAGGCTGGGAGATGTATGCCGTTTCGGCGCTTATCGGTACGCGTTTGCCGCTGGGTATCTATGGCTTGTACTTTCGTGCCGACGTGCAGGCGGGATACGCCCTGATGCGTTCCCCTTCCATACGGGCTATCTATTCCAATCCTACATTGGGTAATATAGAACGCCGTTTGCTGACGGCATCCACCAAAGGAAACCTTTATCTTTCGGGCGGCGTGGGCGTGCAATACCGTTTTCACGGACGCTGGCTCTGCCAGTTGGATTTCGATTACGCCTACATGCCGTCTTCCGGATGGGGAACCGATCAGGCGGTGCGTCAGGAAAACGGCGAGGCCTTGCAGCTTAAGCTTTCTTCCTTTGTGGTCAGCGCCGGCATTGCCTACTCATTTTAAAAGAATCGTGTATGAAAAGGGGAATCCTTGCAGGAATATTGTTTGGGGCGGTCTTGTTGTTTACCCAGCCCTTGCAGGCGGGTATCGACAACTTGAAACGCGCCGAATTCGAACTTCATGTAGGCCCCGGTTTCCCGTTGGGAAAATTCGGACAGAAAGCTTTTCCTGAGTATAGGCAGAATCCCGACGGAACGGCTGTTTTGGGCTATCATGGAGCAAATATCGGCGTTAACTACGGTTTGGCTTTTCAGTTTTACGCCTCACCCAATTGGGGGGTGCTTTTGCTTTTCAACGGTCATTCCAATACGGTGAACGCCGACGCCTTTTCCTCGTTCAACACCGATGCGAAATGGAAGACCACCAGCAAGGGAAAATGGACGGAATTTATGGCGATGGCGGGGATAACCTATCGTTGCCTGTTGGCCGAACGTTTCGTTTTTTCGGCAAGGGCCTATCTGGGCTATGCGCACTTGATTGCACCCTACTACAGTTCCGAGGCGCAGATAAGCAGTTTCGTAACGTACACCTATCAGCTTAGGTCTTCATCGGATGCCAATTTCGGCTACGGAGCGGGCGTGGCATTCAAATATCTGCTTGCACGCGGCTTTCATCTTGATTTGCGTTGCGATTACATGGGAGCCGTTCCCTTTTATTTCCGGAGGGTAAACAGTTTTTCGCAAACCCGGGTGGTGGGTGTGGATACTCCGGAGCCCACGCCGTACAAGAATACTTTTCATGAAAATTTCCAGATGATAAATCTCAGTCTGGGCTTTACGTTTGCATTTTAATGGCAGTATCGAAAAACAGAGCGGAACTTTTCCGCCACGTGTTGCAGTGGTTTTCGGAAAATCGGCCTTTTGCCGAAAGCGAATTGGTATACCGCAATCCGTATGAACTGTTGGTGGCGGTGATTCTTTCGGCTCAGTGCACCGACAAGCGGGTAAATCTGGTAACGCCGGCTCTTTTTGCCCGGTTTCCCGACCCCTTGAGCATGAGCCGTTCGGATGAGGCTGAGATTTTTTCTTATATCCGTTCGGTGTCTTATCCCAACAACAAGGCCGCCCACCTTTCGGGTATGGCTAAGATGCTGGTACGGGATTATGGCGGCGAGGTTCCTGAAAAGATGGACGATCTGATGCGTTTGCCCGGGGTAGGGCGTAAGACGGCCAATGTGATCACGGCGGTGGCTTTCGGAAAACCGGCCATGGCCGTGGATACCCATGTGTTTAGGGTTTCGGCGCGGATAGGGCTTACGGTGGGGGCCAAAACTCCTTTGGAGACAGAAAGACAGTTGGTGGCGCATATTCCGGAGGAAGTGTTGGGAAAAGCGCATCATTGGTTGATTCTGCATGGACGTTATGTCTGTACGGCGCGCAATCCCAAGTGTGCCGAATGCGGACTGACGTCCTGGTGTGCCCACTATAAGGAAATGGAAAAAGCATCGGTTGGAACATCCCGACAAAAAAAACGCCGAAAATGAAATATTACATCATATCGGGAGAAGCTTCCGGCGATTTGCACGGATCCAATCTCATCAGGAGCCTGCAGACCCTTGACGCCGAGGCGGATTTCCGCTGTTGGGGCGGTGATTTGATGCGGCAGGCCGGTGCCACGGTCGTGAAACATTATCGCGATTTGGCTTTTATGGGTTTTGTGGAAGTGGCGGCGCATTTAGGTACCATTTTGCGCAACATGCGTTTTTGCCGCAGGGATATCAAGGCCTATCGGCCCGATGTGGTGATTCTTATCGATTATCCGGGCTTTAATATGCCGATGGCCCGGTTCGCCCACCGGCAGGGTTTCAAGGTGGTGTATTATATCGCACCTCAAGTGTGGGCTTGGCGGACGGGGCGGATTAAGAAACTGAAGCGGTATGTCGATCAGATTTATACCTTGTTGCCTTTTGAACACAAGTTTTATGAGGCGTATGGCGCTACGGTGCGGTTTGAGGGCAATCCCTTGGTGGATGCCATTGCCGCCTACCGTCCCGATGAAGAATTTATCGCACGCTACCGAAACAGTGAAGACAAGCGGCCTTTGGTGGTAATCCTACCTGGAAGTCGCAAACAGGAAATCAAACATATCTTTCCCGTGATGCTGCGGGCCGCCGCCCGGATGCCGCAGTACCGCTATGTAGTGGCCGGCACCCATACGCTTTCCGAAGAACTTTACCGATCTTATCTCAGGGATTATCCTGAAATAGAGTGGGTATGCGGCCACACCTACGACCTCTTCAGCCTCGCCCGTGCGGGTATGGTGAAATCGGGTACCTCCACCCTTGAGGCGGCTTTGTTTTCGATGCCGCAGGTGGTATGCTACCGCACCACTCCGGCCACTTATCGTATCGGGCGGTTGCTGGTGAACAAAGAAGTCCGTTTCATATCGTTGGTGAACCTGATTATGGACAAGGAGGTGGTTACCGAACTCCTGCAGAACGACCTGAATGAGGCTCGCCTTGTCTCCGAACTGGAAAAAGTGGCGGAGGATACCGGTTTTAGAAAAAATCAAAAAAAATATTATACGGAATTACAGGAAGTTATTGGGCTTCCGGGCATCTCCGACAGGGTGGCGGATTCAATAATTTCCGAATTCAAACGTTTATAAGAGGAAGAACCATGAAAAATACGATTCGACACATATTGGAGTCCGGCCGAAGCATTTCCTTCAAGGTGGCGGTGTTGTGTTGCTGCCTGTTGTTGCCTTGGGGGGCGCGCGCCACGGATCTTTCGGTCAGGATTCTTTCATCGGAATCCTTTTCCGAAATGCGTTTTACCGCAGAGCTGGGGCAGTACCGGATGTATGACGGAGACCATCGTCCCATCTTGGATATGCCGGTGGGGCATTCGCTCAAACTTTCGATAAGGGAAGGCCAGATAGAAGTGCGCGACGGGGAAGAGTTGATAGGCGCTTACTACAACCTCATTTTCGAAGGGGTGGGACTGAAGGCCATTTTCGGTCTTTCCGCAGAGGGAAAGAACCCTGTTCGTCGGTATTACGATGACCATCTGGATGTGAGTGTGGAAAAAAACAAGCTGTTCCTTATCAATCATGTGGATCTGGAAAATTACGTGGCCGGCGTGGTCCAGTCCGAAGTGCGCGGTATCAGCGATCAGACGGACTTTTACAAAGTGCAGGCCATCATTTCCCGCACGTATGCGATGAACAACCTTCACCGTCATAACGAAGAGGGTTTTGACCTCTGCGACGGCGTTCATTGCCAGGTATATCAGTGCCGCAACAACACGCCGATGATTCTCACGGCCACGGTGCAGTCGGCGGGAGACGTGATAGTGGATGCCAAAGAACACCTGATAACGGCGGCGTTTTACTCCAATTCCGGCGGGCAGACGGCCAATTCGGAAGACGTATGGAATGCGCCGGTAAGCTATCTTCGATCTGTGGCCGACACCTTTTCGCTTCCGATGAAGAACGCTTACTGGACCAAAACCATGGCGGTTTCGGAATGGCTTGGCTTTTTGAATCGAACATACGGCTACGATACGCGCGATGCCAAGATGAAAGACAGTGCGCTTACGTTTGCACAGCCTGAACGCAAGGTGAATTTTGCAGGCGGTATTCCGCTGAAACATATCCGGAATGATTTGAAATTGCGGTCAACCTTTTTCTCCGTCACCACCAAGGGCAATGAAGTTACCTTGGAAGGACGCGGTTATGGGCATGGCGTGGGCCTGAGCCAGGAGGGAGTGGTGAGGATGATCGATCTGGGCTACTCGGTACAGGAGGCGATACAGCATTACTATACCGATGTTTCCATCAAGTCCTTGAGCGAACTTCCGGCAGGAAAGCTGGGAGATTGAGAGTCGAATCGCCCCTTCCGTCCATTTATTACCTTCTGTTCAGTTACGTCGCAGGCTTGCTTTTGCAGAAAGCAGGCCTGTTTTTTTTGCTCCCTGCCTTACTTCTGCTGTGCAGGGCTTCCAGAGCGGCCAAGGGATTGGGGTGGTGCCTGATGATGGTGTGCATCGGGGCGGCGAATGTGGTCCTGACCGATCCATTGCTCGATGCCAGACATTACCGCAATGCGGGAACGGATTCTTATGTGGCCTTGGCTTTGTGCCAGGAGCCCGAAGAACGGGCGCGGACTTTCCGCGCAAAGGCCAAGATGCTGGCAACCGGAAACGATACGCTTTGGCAACAGAGAAGCGGATATGTGCAGTGTTATTTTTCCAAGGATTCAGGTTTTTCCTTGCCGCGCTACGGGGACACGGTGTTTACATGGGCCCTGTTGCGTCCTGTGGAGGGTTTCGTGGGGAAAGACAGCGTGTATTTCGACTATGGAGCGTTTATGGCCAGAAAAGGCATCTACGCGCAGGTGTTCCTGTCGAAAGACAATTGCCGGATAAGCACGGCTGTCAGGTTGCCGGTAGGGAAACGGTTCAGGCGGTCTGCCGGAACCCTCCGCACCAGATTGCGTTCTTTCTGGAACAACTGCGGTTTTGACAATCGGGAGCTGGCGGTGGCAAAGGCGTTGATTCTGGGCGAGAGAGGAACGGATCCGATAGAGGAGGCCTATCGTAAGAGCGGCATCATTCACGTATTGGCTGTGTCGGGTATGCATCTGAGTATCTTTTCATGCATGGCAGCCGCCGCACTTTCCTTTCTCAAGCGTAAAGCCTGGCAGCGTTGGTTGCGTTTCTTTCTGATGTTGGTGCCGGTATGGGGATATGCGGTGCTTACGGGGCTGTCGCCTTCGGTATGCAGGGCGGCGTATATGTTCACGGTAGTGGGATTGGGTGACTGTATGGGGAAAGGGGTAAAAACCACCCGTTCTTTGGCCATTTCGGCGTTTATTCTTTTGGTGGCCGCTCCCGGCTTGCTGCAGGATATGGGATTCCTGCTTTCATATACGGCCGTTATCGGCCTCACTTTGTTCAGCCCGATTTTGGGTGGGGGAGGAAAGGAGGGGGGAAGGATACGACGCTTTTTCAAAGATCTTACGGTGGCCTCGCTTTCGGCCCAATTGGCCACGTTGCCCATTATCCTTTGCGTTTTCGGCAATTTTCCCACCTATTTTCTGGTAGGGAACTGTTTGGTTGCCCCTTTGGTGAATATAGCCCTGCCCTTCGGCATCCTGATCTCCCTTTTGTCTTTGGCCTTTCCTGTGGCGGCGGCTTTGTTGGCCAAGCCGATGGAGCTTCTGTTGCGGTTTATGAACTTTGCGGTGGAAACCATCGGGAATCTGCCGGCCTCTGTGGCCGATCTTTCCATTTCTATCCTTGGCGCATCTCTGCTCTACGGATGTATCTTTTTCTTGTTGCAGTCTGCACGGAAACGTTCGGCGGGTCGTCTGCAACAGGCCATGATTCTGCTGTTGCTGGTTCTGTGGATAGGATGAGAGGGGATGAACGCGCCGCTCTGTCGTGTTTTTCTGCCGATTCGCTTGTGTTTTTCCCTTTACGGAGTGCATGTTCTGTCAATTTGTCAGCCATGGGTTTTTGGCACGGGCTTTGTTAAACCATAAACCGTCGGCATTCGAAGCCGATGAAGAAACCGCACCGGACCTTACGGTTACGGTGCCGAAGTTGAATCAGAAAAAATAAAACATTATGGGAAAAATAATCGGAATCGACCTTGGAACCACCAACTCCTGCGTAGCTGTTATGGAAGGCAGCGAAGCCGTTGTTATACCCAACAGCGAAGGTCACAGAACTACTCCTTCCATTGTTGCTTTTGCCGATAATGGCGAACGTAAGGTGGGCGACCCCGCTAAACGTCAGGCGGTAACCAATCCCCACGGAACGGTATATTCGATAAAGCGTTTTATGGGAGAAACCTACGATCAGGTGTCCAACGAAGTATCGCGTGTGCCTTATTCGGTAGAAAAGGGAGACAACAACACGCCGCGCGTGAAGATAGGCGACAGGGCTTATACTCCGCAGGAAATCTCGGCCATCGTGCTTCAGAAAATGAAGAAAACGGCCGAAGACTATCTGGGAACCAGCGTAACCGAAGCCGTTATCACCGTACCGGCTTACTTCAGCGACTCCCAGCGTCAGGCAACCAAAGAAGCCGGTGAGATTGCCGGTTTGACGGTAAAGCGTATCATTAACGAACCTACGGCGGCCGCGTTGGCCTATGGCCTCGACAAATCGCAAAGCGACAAGAAGATCGCCGTGTTCGACCTCGGTGGCGGAACCTTCGATATTTCGGTGCTGGAACTGGGCGACGGTGTGTTTGAGGTAAAATCCACCAATGGGGATACGCACCTCGGCGGCGATGATTTCGACCAACGTATCATCGACTTTCTGGCCGATGAGTTCAAGAAAGAAGAAAACGTTGACTTGCGCAAAGACCCCATGGCCTTGCAGCGTTTGAAAGAAGCGGCCGAAAAAGCCAAGATAGAATTGTCGAGTTCTACCACGGCCGAAATAAACCTGCCTTACATCACGGCTATCGACGGTATGCCCAAGCACTTGGTAAAACAGCTTACCCGTGCCAAATTCGAACAGATTTGCGATGATTTGATTCAGCGTACCATCGAACCTTGTAAAAAGGCCATGTCGGATGCCGGCCTGCAACCTTCTCAGATCGATGAGGTGATTCTGGTGGGCGGTTCCACCCGTATCCCCAAAGTGCAGGAAGTGGTGCAGAACTATTTCGGAAAGGCTCCTTCCAAAGGGGTGAACCCCGATGAAGTGGTGGCCATGGGAGCTGCAATCCAGGGCGGTGTACTGACAGGGGAGGTGAAAGACGTGCTGTTGCTCGACGTTACCCCGCTTTCGCTGGGTATCGAAACCTTGGGCGGCGTGTTCACCAAGCTGATTGAGTCGAACACCACCATCCCCACCCGCAAGAGCGAAGTGTTCAGCACGGCGGCCGACAACCAGCCTTCGGTCGAAATCCACGTACTGCAAGGAGAACGCCCGATGGCCAACCAGAACAAGAGCATCGGCCGCTTCCACCTCGACGGTATCCCTGCCGCTCCGCGCGGTGTGCCGCAAATCGAAGTAACTTTCGATATCGATGCCAACGGTATCCTCAACGTGTCGGCCAAAGACAAGGGTACGGGCAAAATGCAGCAAATCCGCATCGAGGCTTCTTCGGGGCTGAGCGATGAGGAAATCAAGAAGATGAAGGCCGAAGCGGAGGCTAACCGCGATGCCGATATGAAGGCCAAGGAACAGGCCGACAAGGTAAACGCAGCCGATGCAATGGTGTTTCAGACAGAGAAACAGCTCAAGGAGTACGGCGATAAGATTCCTGCCGAAAAACGTTCGGCTATCGAGGCGGCGCTGAACGAAACCAAGGAAGCCTTGGCTTCGAAGGATACGGCCCGTATCGATGCGGCATCGGCCAAGCTGAATGAAGCCTGGCAGGCGGCTTCTCAGGAGATGTACCAGGCCCAGCAGGCTGCTGCCGGTGCACAGGGGGCCAACCCCGATATGGGAGCAGAGCCCGGTGCGGGAGCAGGTCCGCAGGACGCTTCCAGCAACGGCGTAACGGATGTGCCCTTCGAGGAAGTGAAGTAATACCTCGAAGAGAACGGTTCAAAATCAGGAAAAGCGTGCGGTCTAAAGCCGCACGCTTTTTTTTGTTTGAGGAATCCCATCCCTTAATAGTCGTATCTTTGCATCCGAAAAGGAGTTATACGATGCATGCCGAAAGAGAAATCCTGTTGGGAAAAAAGCCTGATGAGCTGAATCGCTTCTGTGCAACCTTGGGCTTTCCGGCCTTTACCGCCAAGCAGATAGCCGGATGGCTCTATAAGAAGAAAGTTTCGGAAATTGACCAAATGACTAATCTTTCGCTACGGAATCGGGAAAAACTCAAGGAAGTGGCGCAAGTGGGACTTACCGCACCGCTTCAGATGCAGGAATCGAAAGACGGCACGCGCAAATACCTTTTTTCCACAGGCAGCGGACAAACCGCAACGTCCGGATATATCGAATCTGTCTGCATACCGGACGGGGAGCGGGTTACGCTCTGCGTTTCCTGCCAGTCGGGTTGCCGGATGAACTGTGCCTTCTGCGCCACCGGCAGTCAAGGATTCAACCATCATCTGCCGGTGCATGAAATACTGAACCAGCTGCATGCCGTTCCCGAAACAGACAGGCTTACCAATGTAGTCTTCATGGGGATGGGAGAACCTTTCGACAATACAGACAATGTGCTCGGGGCGCTTGAGGTGCTTACATCGGATTGGGGATGGGCCTGGAGTCCGTATCGGATTACGGTTTCCACGGTGGGCGTCATTCCGCAAACGGAGCGGTTTCTATCCGCAAGTCTCTGCCATCTGGCCGTGAGCCTGCATAATCCTTTTCCCGAAGAGCGCGCCCGATTGATGCCGGTTGAAAAGACCTATCCCGTAAAAGAGTTGGTGAAGATGTTGCGCACCTATCCTTGGCGTGGGCAACGCCGGCTTTCGTTCGAATATATTCTGATGGAGGGACTCAACGACACGCCCCGTCACGCTTTGGCTACGGCCAGACTTTTGGCCGGCCTGGAATGCAGGGTGAATCTGATTGCCTGTCATGAAGTGCCGGGAAAACCCTATCGGAAACCGCCCCGGCAAAACATCGAGAATTTTCAGAAGATATTGCAAGAGAAAGGCATCGTCTGTACTTTGCGCAAATCGCGGGGCGAAGATATCATGGCCGCCTGCGGGCTTTTGGCAAAGACCCGGCGGGAATAGGCAGGGGGCGTCAAGCGTTCTTCCGGATGCGCATCAAGACCTCTTGCGTTTTTTCTTCGGTATCCATGCCCAGTTTCTTGCGGATTTTATATACGGTGGTCTCTACCGTACGGATGGAACGGTTGGTGAGATCGGCAATTTCCTTGGACCCCATACCCAACGACAGCAAGGCGCAGATACGCAGTTCATACGGGCTCATTTCCTCAGAAGACGAGGCTTCTATCTCCGCCCAGAAACCGGGATACACTTTTTCAAAACAAGATTTGTAATCGTTCCATTCGTTTTTGGCATCGAGAATTTTCATGGCCGCCTGCATCTCCGCGATTTTTTCCTTACGCGCCGCATCGGTTTTGGCCGATGCCAGTTTCTTCAAGCCATCGGAAAGGGTAAGCAGGAGTTCGTGGCTTTTGAGCAAGAGCAATTGTTGGTCGGCATTCCATTCGGAAGCGGATGAAGATGCGGAGACGGATGCCGGCATTTCCGTGATGCTGGTAGGTGCCGGAGCGGCATCGGAGGTAAAGGAAAGCTCTGCATGCACAAAACCGGCAAAGGAGGCTTCTTGTTCAGGTTTGGGTTCTTCTTGCAGACATGCTTCCTCCTTCAAATCGCCCTGTGTTTTTTCTTCTTGCGGAAGATTGTCCCAATGTGTAAGCGGAGCCACGGGTACGGCCCTTTCCAAAGCCTCCTGCTCGGCCTCGTAGGCTTCATAGGAGTCACGCGCCATATCCAAACCCGTATCTACATCCGAAGCGTGATGTATCACTTCCATGTCTCCGTCTCTGTCTATATCTTGTGGTTTTTTCTTCTTTCTGCAAGCCAGCACGATTATGCCCGCGATTATCAGCAATACGCATACGGCGCCTATAATCCAGATATACAAAGGCAGAAACTCCACGTCCAAAGGAAATTCCATCATATTCTTTTCCGTTTTAGTTTTTCAAAATCCCTATTCATCGATGTTTTCGGCGGTTTCGGCCGCTATCTCTTCGGGTGTGGCTTTTCTCACTTCAAGCACCTTGCCCATAAAGTGCAGGGTTTCGCCCGCAAGCGGATGATTGAAATCAAGCGTAACGGTGCCGTTTTCCTTTTTCAGCACCACGGCTTGAAATTCGCCTCCGTCCATGTCCTGGATGGGGATGATGCTGCCTTCCTTGAGTGAGACTTCTTCTCCTTCCGGCACTTCGGCCAACAGTTCGGATTGCGGAACGGTTACGATTTTTTCCTCATCGTAGGAACCGTAGCCTTCCGTCTGGCCGATAATCAATTCAAAGTGGTCGCCCGGAACAAGCCCTTGCAGGTTCTTCTCCAATACGTCCAGCATCACATCGTGCCCCATCAGCACATCCATCGGATCGTTCTCGTCCACGATTTCGATAATGTCGCCCCGGGCATCGTCGTAGCGAAGCGTATAAGCCAACGTGGCGATGGTGTCCTTGCCTATTTTCATGATCGATAGTTGGTTTGTCAACCGGCGTTTGCATGGGCCGAGGCTTGACGGAAACGCCGATAAAAGCCTAATCTGCAAATTTAGTTTTTTTTCCGGATTCCGTATAAAGATTTCCCTTTTCACTCGCTTTGCACTAAATTTGCAGGTGTATAGGTGGGAAACCCCACAAGGTATAAAACAACAGCCGTGTCAAGTAAGAAAATTATCACTTATAACGTCAACGGTATCCGTTCGGCGGCCTCCAAAGGCTTTATAGACTGGTTGGCAGGAAGCGGGGCGGATGTGGTTTGCCTGCAGGAAACAAAAGCCCAGCCCGATCAGATTCCCGTGTTGGAAATTTCGGCGGCCGGCTATCAAACCTATTGTTTTTCGGCCCGGAAGAAGGGCTATAGCGGTGTTGCGATTCTTACCAGGCAGACGCCCGATCAAGTGGTTGCCGGAATGGGGATACCGGCCTACGACAACGAAGGGCGTTTTCTGAGAGCCGATTTCGGACCGCTCAGCGTGGTGAGCGTGTACCATCCTTCGGGAACCTCGGGGGATGAACGCCAAAGTTTCAAGATGACCTGGCTCGGCGATTTTCAACGCTATGTGGCGCAATTGCGCAAGGAAAGGCCCTATCTGGTGCTGGCCGGAGACTACAATATCTGTCATGAGGCCATCGATATACACGATCCGGTACGCAACGCCACCCATTCGGGCTTTCTTCCCGAAGAACGCCAATGGATGAGCGGATTTTTGGAGCAAGGCTATGTGGATGCCTTCCGTCAGCTGCATCCGGACGAAAAAGGCCGCTATACTTGGTGGAGCTTCCGTGCCGGTTCCCGTGGCAAGAACTTAGGTTGGCGTATCGACTACCTGATGCTTACCCGGAATCTGCTTCCCGGACTGAAAGATTCCTTTATCTTGCCCGAAGCGGTGCATTCCGACCATTGCCCCACCGGGATAGATATTGATGTGGAGTAAACAAATTTAATTTACATAGAAAGATGAAAAGCTTTGCAAAACTCATTATGCCCGCTCTGCTTCTGAGCATGGCGGCCGGATGTTTTTCATGCGTATCCTCGAAGAAGTACAATGAGCTTTTAGACAAGCAGACCAGATGCGCCGCCACCGCCGCTGATTTGGAAAAATCAAATCAGGAATGCCGGACCGATCTGGTGGAAAGCAATGCCTTGAACGAACGTCTGCAGAAAGACCTGAAGGCGGCCAACACGCAAATCGATACCTTGCAGCGCAACTATCTGCTCACCGCCGCCGACTTGGCCGCCCTGCGGAAAGACTACAACAAGATGGACGACAAGTATAAGTCTACCGTTTCGGGTAAAGATGCCCTGGCAGAGGAACTGAGTGTAAAGGAACAGCAACTGAACCAACAGGCCAGACAGTTGAACGAGCAGGCCGCCCGGCTGTCGGAACTGCAGGGTATTCTCGATAAAAAAGACCAACAGCTCGACGCGCTGAAAGAAAAGGTAACGGAGGCGCTTGTCGGATTCCGGGACAAAGGGCTTTCCATCCATACGAAAAACGGGAAAGTGTATGTGTCGATGGATGAGAAGTTGCTCTTTCCCTCGGGTAGCTGGACAGTTAATCCGCAAGGACGCGAGGCTCTTTACGAAATTGCCAACGTGATGGCCAAAGACGCCGATATTCATGTGATGGTGGAAGGGCACACCGATGATGTGCCGCTGAAAGGAAAGGGCGATATCAAGGACAATTGGGATCTGAGCGTGAAACGGGCCACGTCTATCGTGAAGATTATCCTCGAGAACAAAGGTATCAACCCTGCCAACATCATGGCTGCCGGCCGAGGTGAATACGTGCCTCTTGTAAGCAACGACACCCCGGAGAACCGCGCCAAAAACCGCCGTACCGAAATTATCCTGACCCCGAATCTGGACGAGCTGTTCAAGATTCTGGAGACGAACTGATTTTGATCGGCCATACATGGAAAGTTCAATAAAAACGATGAAATCAATGTTGAGCGCGAAAAAAACGGCGGATATGTACTACCTGCTTAAGAAAGAGGTGGTGCCGGCCCTGGGGTGTACCGAACCCATTGCGGTGGCTTTGGCGGTGGCCAAAGCGGCCGAAGTATTGCGGAAAATCACGTCCGACAAGAATCTGATGCCTGAAAAAATCCGGGTTTCAACCAGTTTGAATATCTACAAGAACGGCATGGGGGTCGGTATTCCGGGAACGGATATGACAGGGCTTTATATCGCTTCGGCTTTGGGTGCCGTTGCAGGGGATTCCGCCAAAGAATTGGAAGTGCTTTCAGGTGTGAAACCCGTTCATGTGGCCCGGGCGAAAGCCTTTGTGGAAGAGGGGCGTGTAAGTGTGGAGACGAAAGACAAGGTAAACAAGGTGTATGCCGAAGCCTGTCTGGAAGCCCAAGGACACAGTGCCTGCGCCGTGATAGAGGAACTGCATCAGAATATCGTGTTGGTGGAGGCTGACGGGAAGGTTGTTTACAAGAAGAAAAAGGCTTCCTCCGATGCCAAGTCCGAGGAGGATGCCTACGGCATCACGATGGATGAAATTTACGAATTTGCCACCCGGCAGCCGTTATCCGAAATAGCATTCATTATCGATGCGGCACGATACAATAAAAAACTTTCCGATTACGGACTCAAGCACAGGAGCGGTATGGGTATCGGAGCGGCTTTGCTGGAATGGATGAAGACCAACAATGCGCTCAACGAAATCACCGATTACGCCATGGCGCTTACCGCCGCCGCTTCCGACGCCCGTATGTCGGGCGCGTTGCTGCCGGCCATGAGTAATTCGGGAAGCGGCAATCAAGGTATTACGGCGATGATGCCGGTGTTGGCCGTGGCCGAAAAAACCAAGGCCAGCCGGGAGAAGTTGGCGCGCGCCCTTATCCTCAGCAATCTCACTGCCATTCATATCAAACACGGATTCGGCCGTCTTTCGGCGGCTTGCGGCTGTGTGGTGGCTTCCACGGGGGCATCCTGCGGGGTCTGCTATCTTTTGGGCGGCGACGCCGAAAAGGTGAAGTACGCCATCAAGAACATGATAGGCAATCTTACCGGTATGGTGTGCGACGGAGCCAAACTGGGCTGCGCCCTTAAGGTGGCTTCGGGTACGAGTGCGGCCATGCAGGCGGCTATCCTGGCGCTTAAGGGTATCTATGTGCCGGGAACGAACGGCATCATCGAAGACGATGTGGAACGCACCATCCGCAATATCGGGTATATCGCCAGCAACGCCATGAACGAAGCCGACAACGTGATTCTGGATATCATGGTGAACAAGGAAGCCGGCAAGAAGTCCCAAACGCCGGCCGAGGCGGTTAAACGTCGGTTGAAAACCAAGAAATAAAACCCCAAAAACATTTTGACTATGACCAGTTACAAGGATTTAGGTCTGGTGAACAGCCGGGAGCTGTTCCGCAAGGCCATGGAGGGCCGCTATGCCATCGCGGCTTTCAACTTCAACAATATGGAACAGTTGCAGGCCATCGTGCAGGCTTGCGTGGAAACCAAGTCGCCGGTGATTCTGCAGGTGTCGAAAGGTGCGCGCCAGTATGCCAACCAGACCATGTTGCGCTATATGGCGCAGGGTGCGGTGGAATATGCCAAGGAACTGGGCGTGAATGTGCCCATCGTGTTGCATTTGGACCACGGCGACAGTTTCGAGCTCTGCAAAGACTGTATCGAAACGGGCTTTTCGTCGGTGATGATAGACGGCTCGCATCTGCCGTATGAGGAAAATATCGCCCTGACCCGGAAGGTGGTGGATTACGCCCATCAGTACGATGTAACGGTGGAAGGCGAACTTGGCGTGCTGGCGGGCATCGAGGATGAGGTGCAGGCCGAATACCACACCTACACGCGGCCCGAAGAAGTGGAAGACTTCCTGAAACATACGGGCGTGGATTCGCTGGCCATATCCATCGGCACTTCGCATGGAGCGAACAAGTTCAAACCCGAACAATGCACGCGCAATGCCGAAGGTGTGCTGGTTCCGCCTCCCTTGCGTTTCGATATTCTGGAAGAGATCGAAAAACGTATTCCCGGCTTCCCCATTGTGTTGCATGGTTCCAGCAGCGTGCCGCAAGACATGGTGGCGGTTATCAACAAATACGGCGGCAACATGAAAGACGCCATCGGTATTCCCGAAGAGCAATTGCGCAAGGCGGCCGGTTCGGCGGTCTGCAAGATAAACATCGATAGTGACGGACGTATTGCCATGACGGCGGCTGTGCGCGAAGTTCTGGCCACCAAGCCTGCCGAGTTCGACCCCCGCAAGTATCTCGGGCCGGCACGCGAAAATCTCAAGGAACTCTATAAGCATAAGATTATTCACGTTCTGGGTAGCGAAAACCGCATCTGAGGCGGTTGTTGTTTCGAACGGACATAAAGGAAGAGGGCGTATTTCCGATTGGAAGTACGCCCTCTCTTTATGGAGTCGGTGAACGCTACAGTTCCAGATCGCCGTTCACGATCTCTTCCCAAGGCAGGCCGTTGGGGCCCAGTTCCTTGAGGAACGGATCGGGATCGAACTGTTCCACGTTGAAAACCCCGGGTTGCTTCCAGAGTCCCTTGAGGTGCATCATCGCCCCTACCGTAGCCGGAACGCCGGTGGTGTAGCTTACCCCTTGCGTGCCGGTTTCCTTGTAGGCTACCTCGTGGCTGCAGTTATTGAAGATATAATACGTTTTTTCCTTGCCGTCCTTGATACCGCGGATACGGCAACCGATAGAAGTCCAGCCGGTATAGTTCGCGCCGAGGTCGCCAGGATTGGGCAATACCGCCTTGAGGAATTGGATGGGCACGATTTTGTGGCCTTCATAGTCGATGGGGTCGATACGATCCATGCCGATGTTTTGGATTACCCGCAGGTGGGTGAGATATTCCTGGCCGAAAGTCATCCAGAACCGGGCGCGTTTCAGCGTGGGATAGTTTTTTACGAGTGATTCGAGTTCCTCGTGGTACATCAGGTACGATTCCTTGGCCCCCACACGCGGATAGTTGAGCGGCTTGTGCACGCTCAACGGATCGGTTTCGTGCCAATCGCCGTTTTCCCAGTATTTGCCGCGTTGCGTGATCTCGCGGATATTGATCTCGGGGTTGAAATTGGTGGCGAAAGCCTTGCCGTGGTTGCCGGCGTTGCAATCGACAATATCTAAGTATTGGATTTCATCGAAGTGGTGCTTGGCGGCGTAGGCGGTAAACACGCTGGTTACGCCCGGATCGAAGCCGCAGCCGAGGATGGCGGTGAGGCCGGCGTCCTTGAAGCGGTCGTGGTACGCCCATTGCCAGCTGTATTGGTATTTGGCCTCGTCCAGAGGTTCGTAGTTGGCCGTATCCATATAGTTTACCCCGGCGGCCAGACAGGCATCCATGATGTGCAGGTCCTGATAAGGAAGTGCCACGTTGATGACCAGTTCGGGCTTGAATTTCTCCAGCAGCGCGGTAAGTTCGGGCACATTGTCGGCATCGATGCGCGCGCTTTGCCATTGCGCCTTTTTCAAACCGCGGCTTTCCAAGGATTTAATGATGTTGTCGCATTTGGATTGGGTGCGGGAGGCCAGCATCACATCCGAAAACACTTCGGGATGCGCCGCCACTTTGTGCGCCACCACCGTAGCCACGCCGCCGGCGCCGATAATCAGTACTCTGCTCATTTTTCTTATTGTTTAGGGTTCGCGCTTGCCGCCAGAAGCGGATAAGCCTCAAACAGGGTTGACATTGAACTGCAAAGGTATATCTTTTAGACGTATGTTGTGAAACAGACCGTCCTCATATACCTTCA
>CAMWNM010000024.1 GCA_947175635.1 uncultured Bacteroidales bacterium
GTGAAGGTACATGATGCCGGCGATAGCTTTCGCTATGTGAAAAAGATGTACCTTTAGCGGACACGGGATTTGTCCGTGAAGGTACATGATGCCGGCGATAGCTTTCGCTATGTGAAAAAGATGTACCTTTGCAGGCGTTTTTGTGTACACAAATTTTTTGAAGGAGATTCGCCTTATGTATTGGACGTTAGAAATGGCCTCGAAGTTGGAAGATGCTCCCTGGCCTGCATCAAAATCGGAACTCATTGATTACGCGCAGCGTTCTGGGCTTCCGCAAGAAATATTGGAAAATCTGGAAGAATTGGAGGACGAAGGCATTGTGTACGACGGAATCGAAGAAATCTGGCCCGACTATCCTACCAAAGAAGATTTCTTCTTTCACGAGGACGAATACTAAACCTTAAGTAATCGGACAACCGGATATCAGCGGGATAAGCGGTACCGACTTGCTTGTCCCGCCAGTATTTTTACAACTTTCCGACATTGCAGGGCTTCATGAACCGCCCGTATTAGGCTGTCTATACCACGGTATCCTATACCCACCCTTCCGCTTTCCCGAGATGCTGAAACGAAAGCGGTTCTCAGGCAACTCAACCAAAAGACTTCCTTTTCTCTTCCCGTAAACAAAGCGGGGCGAAAAATGCACTCCGGCATTTTCCGCCCCACCCGGGCATACCGACAAGATAGTCTAACGAACCACCATCAATCTACTCACAAGTCTGGAACCGTCCGGTTGTATAACAGTAACCAGATATAAGCCTGACTGTCGATTCAAATTTATCTCTTGCGCGCCGGCAGCGATTTCACGTGTCAATATCTTTTTGCCGTCCATGGCAAAAATTTCGAGGGTTCCGCCCGACGGGGTCGTAATCCGCACTTTTCCATCCATAGAAGGATTAGGCTGAACTCTTATCTCTGTTTCTCTCGTTTTTTCGCTGGCGGTTCCCGTATTGAATTTCACCCAAACCGTATCCGAAAAATGTTCGTTGTTCACCGCGCAGACACCGGCCACATGTTCCACCGAAGGATTCACCGGAGGCAACACATAGGAGGTGGCTTCCACATGCTCCCACAGTTCCCAATCCAAGAAAATCTTGTAATACTGCGCTGTTTCACCACGGGGCATTTCATATGAAAGCACCCAATCAGCCCCCACCTGATTTACCTGCACGTTAATCGGGGTAGCCACATATTCTCCCAACACTACCGTTCGGGTCGTCATTTCGGAGGTTCCGTTCTCGTAAACGGCCTTCACGCCCAATGTATGCTTGCCGTCCGGCAGATTTTCAAAAGTGTATGTGGAAACATCGGCATCCAATACCGCCACACGGGCATCGCCGATATACAACTCGAAGCCTTTCGCCGGCTTTACCTTTTGACCGTGGCTCAAGGAATAGGAAAGGTCGTCTATCTGCAATACGCTTGCATCGTCCGACACACAATGGATGGCGAAATACTTGGCGTCTTCCGGCAAATCGTAGCTGTATTCGGTCCAATTTTTGGTGGTTTGCACGAAGTCTCCTTCCGAAATCCTTGTAAAACTGCCGAAATTATCATCTGTTGCCGAATAAAGAACCACAAAACGTTCGGGATCGGAATTGTCGATCTGCGGACCCCTGGCCCAGAATTTCAGGGTACCGCTCCCTTCCACGGCATACACCAACCAATCGTCGTTCCTTACCGTGTACATGGCGCAAAGCATCTTGTTGCCAGAATGAGTGTTCCAGTAAACGTATTCATCCACCGGCGGGAATGTAGCATAGGGATTGAAAACGATCCACGACTGGTCTTCAAGGATATTCGGCCATGTGCATCCGCCGAAATAACCTTTGCTCTTGGCGCCGCCCAGCTTGTAATCTCCGATATTCTCAATCTCGAAATCGGGATAGGACTCGAATCCGTCCGTAAAATTCCGGTCTTCTTTCAAGCTCCAGGTAAAGGTGATATTGTTGTCTTTTTGCGCAAGACCGGTGAGTTCGGGTCTGGTTCTGGCCAGTTCGAAATCTTCCAGAAGCTGCGTCTCTTCGTTGTCCACCCTGAAGTTTTCGATAACCAGACGCGTGTAATAATCGGCCATGGCAAACAATGTATAGCTGCCCCTCCGCACGCCTTGCAGATTTACCTTTCCGTCTTCACCGCCTGTGGCGACAAACCGCTCTTCTCCCGAGAGAAGCGTAATTCGTACATTTTTTACCGTTTCTCCATCCACCGAACTACAAAGAATGGTTTTATTAAAACCTTCGCCCACATAACCGGCTTCTACCGAAATCTCTTGCGAACGTCCATGTTGGTTGTATACCGATACCGACAGGCTGTAGTTACCCTGCGCCGGCAAGACGGCCGTATGGTTCATGGCCGCGCCGGCCACGGCACCCTCAAGCGTGTCGAGCGTGATCCGTTCCCCTCCTTCCAGACTGTAGGAAACAATCGCACCACGCAAGTCGGTCAATGTATTTTGATCCACATCCAAAGCCGGATTTGTCCAAGAAAGGCCCACCGTCAACTGTTGCATATCGGTAGCGGTTATCTTCAGGTCTGTGGCGGCCATGGGAACGGGATAGACCATCCTGTCTTCCATTTCTATATTCAGAACGGTATTCTTGTCAAGATCCAATTCCTGCCGATAGGTCTCATACAGGCCATGCTGAAGCTCCATCAAGTACGTTCCGGTATAAAGTTTCTCGAAGGCAACGGCTCCGGTGGCGGAGGTGGTGGCCGTATAGGCATCCTTGACCTCGGGATACTTCGGCGTGAGTATCACCGAAACGCCCTCTATGGGGTTGTTCCGTACATCGTTTACCGTCAAATCGAACGAAAAGCCTTCTCCCATGTACCCGGCTTCCAGAATTTCGGAAAGCGGGGCCTCTCCTTTTTCGTTGGCGGCATAAGCCCTCAGATAATAAAAACCTTCCTTGTCAAAAGCGAGGTCCACGGTCTGCTCCGAACCGGGCTGAAGACCGGTAAGGGTTCGGGAATCCAGACTTTCCTGACCCAATGCATCAGAGAAATTACGATAGCGCGACCACTGCAACACCACATCCACTTCAGAAGTGAGTTCCTCTCCGCCCAAAGTGTTGGCGGGCGTGGTGAACATGACCGAAAGTTTTCTCTGGGAAGCAAGTGTGGCGTCTTCGTTTACGGCCAAATCCGTTATGATATCCGGAACCTGCGGCAAGGTGAGCTGGTTGATTTCAAAATCATCGATAAAATACGAATCATCACCTACTGCGCGGAAAGTGATGTCCAACGGACCGTTTTCCTTGGCCGTGAACCGATAGGAATACCTGGCGAAGTATTGATACGGTTTTACCGCGCCCACGCCGGAGCCCTGTTTGGGCAGGGTAAGCAACTCTGTATTGCCGTCATACACTATTTCAAGCGGTTTCTCCGGCCCTTCTATCCATCGGCCGCCGTAAACAATCCTGGCATGTCCCACCACATAAAACGAAAACTCGTATTCCACACCTTTGTACACTTTCAAACCGTTGCCGACGCTCAGCTTCGAAACCGTATCCAGGTTCACGCCATACGAATACTTGCCTGTTCTCACCAACGTATCCCAAGGTTGCCAATCGTACTGACGGTAATTCGTCCAATGCTGCCATCCTTGGCCCAATGCCGTTACCACGCCTCGTTCGTCATCTATTTCAAAACTGGTGGCATAGGGATAGTTGACATTGTAGAACGGGCAGCGTGTCTCCGCGAAAGGGCTGTAAAATCCATTGGCGAACACACGGAACGAGAAAACGAAGGTTCCTTCTTCTGCCTCGGTGTGGGTATAGGCGATGGGAGCGCCCGGATTTTGGTTGAGTATGGAATCGATAAGTTCCATTTGGCTCAATTCGTTTCCTTTCCAAATTTCCACTTTCAGCTTGCCTGACAAGTCTTTACCTTGCAAATCCACGGAAGGCAAGGTACAGTAAAAAGTAGCTTCCTTATAGTCGGAAAGATTCTTCACCGCTCTCAGGTCGGCAATGGGCAAGGCGGGCGCCCCTTGCGGATATTTGGGATGACAGATATTGGTAAAGGGACCTATGTCGTCGGTAGCTTCTTGAGTGGCGCCGGTTTGAATATCCACCTCCCATACGTAATCACCCCTATAGAGCGTATACCAAAAGAGTTTGTCGGGATCGGCGGCAAAGGTGATGCTGTTCGACGTCCCCGACCTGATGCCGGTTACCGCCACACTGCTGGCCACACAGGTATTTAAATTCACTTGGCAGATTTCGGCGTTTCTGTAATTGGGACCATATACCGTGTAACATTCCCCCCGGCTGTTGAAAGCCAAACCGGTAAACGTTCCGTCGGTAGGAACAATGCCGTCTAAGGTAATGCCCGAAGCACCGCTCGGTCCTTTGATCTCTTCGGCCTTGGCTTCGGTAAGAGAAAGCCTGTACAACCAGGTGCCGGTAGTGGAAACCTGCAAGGCGTATAGTTCACCTGTAAGTTCATTGTAAGCCATGTCGCAATTGTAGGAACCCATGTCAACCGGCGTAGGACCGATAACGCGAAGGCTTTGCGACAGCGGCTCATAGGCGATATACAGATTCTGCTCCTCTTCCAGCCCCATGGTGATACAGTAATACTCGTTATTGACCCATGCGCCGGCCATTACCCTGCCGTAACGGGCAGTATTGGACAAGAGAGAGGGAATTACCACGGGTTCCTTGTCTCCGTCCCAAACCAAAAAGTTGTATTTATCGTTCATATAGGTGCCATAGAACGATTCGTCGATATATCCCATCAGCACATTGTCTGAATCGGGAATCTGGGAAAGACCTTTCAGGGGAAGCAATCCCAACAGAACACATACCATCGTGCCGATGCGGCAGATTCTTGTCCGGAGTGAGGTTCGTTTCATTGTGAATGTTTTTTGTTAGTCTGAATCGATAGACAAATAAAAACAGTTTTTCTTTTCTGAGTGGACAAACATTCTACTACAAATTTTCATACACAAAGTATATCGTATTCGACATCTACTCACAGTTACTTATAATCAATTGTTTTTCTTTGTTATTTTTTTTCACAGCGTGTGTTTGTTTTTAAAAAAATCGTAACGGTTTAAGTGTAGAGAAAGGATTCTTGCTCCCTTGCTTTGCTGTGTAAGCAAGAAAAATTACCTTTGCTTCATGCTTCGGAAAAAATGCCTGATGAAAGGATCCACTTGGGGGATATTCTGTCAACTCTTTCTTGTTGTGTCGCTTGCACAGGCCGCCACACCCAAATACCCGGTTTCCGTAGCCAACGACCTTGCTTTAACGCGGCATTATCTCTATGTAAACGAAGATTCTTCTCTGTTTTTCAACGGCCGTGTATATGACTGGGCGGTTAAGAACCACCAACGCACGCTCGAAAGCGAGGTTTTGCTGCTCAAAGCAGAAATATGGCTCTACAAGGGTTATCTGGACAATGTGTATGAAATTTGCCAGACGGTAAGGGAGAATGCCCAGAACACCGGCAACCGCTCCCTTCTGATAAGCGCGATGTTGTTACAAGGTCGGTATTTTACCGAAATGAACGTTTTCGATAAAGCCTATGCCGAACTTTCTTCGGCCTGGCAGATTGCCCTCCAGCTCAACGACAGCACTTGTTTGGCACACATCCTCAATGCTTTCGGTGTATTATACGACCTCCAAAAAGAACCGGATCTGGCCTTGGACCATTACGAGAAAGGGCTTTTGTATGCCAAAGCTGAAAACGATGCCTTGCTGCGCATCCGTCTGTTGAACAACAAGGCCATCATTTACACCGAACAGGAACGGGTTGAAGAGGCCAAAAACCTTCTTTTCACATGTATCCGGGATATCCGCAACCGCCGTATCGCTTTCGGTCTGGACAGGCTGTATATGAATCTCGCACCGGTTTACATCACGGCCGGCGATATGGATTCGGCTTTAATCAATATCAAACTTTCGCTGGAAATAGCCCGGAAGCACAACAATTTCTCCAGCATGGCCCGATCTTTGATTTACGAGGGTTATATTTATTTTACGCTTAACGATATACAAAAAGCGAAGACGGTTTTCGAACAAGCCGATTCCCTCGCCCTCGAGTTAGGAGCCGACAATATGCACTGCATGGTACTGCAATACTTCGTGCAGATTGCCGAAGCCGAACAAAACCATGAACAGGCCTATCGCTATCTGCAACAATTCAAGCAAGTTTCCGATTCGTTGGCCGACAGACGCAATATCGTGAATCTGGTACGTCTCAAAATGGAAAACGAAGCCATTCAGGCCGAACTCACCAACCAGTACAAATTTTACCGCCTGATTCTCAGCACCGTGATTTTGGCTTTGGTGTTGGTGTTGGGTATCGTAGTGTTTTTTTATTGGTACTCGCGTTCACGCAAACTCCTTGAAAACAAACAGAAGGAAAACGTTTTTCTGGCTTCCGAACTGGAACAGGAAAACAAAAAGATGGTAACCCAAAGCATACGGCAAAAAAAACAGACCAACGATCTGCAGGAAATAGCACGGCAACTGCAACAGTCGCGCATGCTTTTCAAAACTTCCAACCAGCCCTTGATCGACCGCACCATAGCCCTGCTCAAAGGGCAAGACGATGAACAATGGCAGGAATTCGAAAGCCGTTTCGAGCGGGTTCACATCAGCTTCCTCAAAAACCTGCAAAAGCAATATCCCGACCTAAGCCCCACCGAAAAACGGCTCTGTGCCTTTCTCCGGCTCAATATGACAACCAAGGAAATCGCCAACATCATGCACGTCTCCTCCCGGGCCGTGGAACAGTCGCGTTACAGACTCCGCAAAAAATTGGGGCTGAAGAAAAAACAAGACATCAATACTTTTCTTTACCAATTCGACTAAGTCCGAAGCCCGTCTCATATTTTTTCCTTAACTTTAACGTTTCGTTTTGCCGTCCCGCATCGTATACATTCGGGAGGAAAAACATTTGCCACCACCGGATTTTCCGGTTAAAATCAATTGTTTATGGGTTTTTTTAAGAAATTGCTCGGCAATAAGTCCGAGCGCGACATCAAAGAAATACGGCCGATTCTGGAACAATGTCTGGCGGCGTACGAAACGATTTCGAAATTAGACAACGACGGTCTGCGTGCCAAGACACAGGAATTCAAAGACCGCATCCAGACCAAAATAAAGAAAGAGAAAGAGGCGGTTGACGGCTTGCAGCAACAACTCGACAACAATATCGACGACAGTCTCAGCGTGGAAGAAAAAGAACGTATCTACGCTTCCATCGACAAACTCAAGAAAGAGATTTACGAAAAGACCCAGGAGGAACTCAACGCCATCCTGCCTGAAGCTTTCGCCGTGGTGAAAGCCACCGCCCAGCGTTTCCGCGACAATGCCGAAGTGGAAGTTACCGCCATGCCCTGGGACGGCGATCTGGCCGCCACCCGCGACAACGTCACCATCCGCGGCGACAAAGCCTACTATAAAAACCAGTGGATGGCCGGAGGCAACCTTATCACCTGGGATATGGTACACTACGATGTGCAGCTCATCGGCGGTATCGTGCTTCATCAAGGAAAAATCGCCGAGATGAGCACCGGGGAGGGAAAGACGCTTGTGGAAACGCTTCCCGTCTACCTCAACGCCCTGCCCGGCGAAGGGGTGCATGTGGTTACCGTAAACGACTATCTGGCAAAGCGCGACGCTGAATGGATGGGCATGCTGTTCGAGTTCCACGGCCTCAAGGTGGACTGCATCGACAAGCACCAACCCAGCACCGAAGCCCGCCGCCAAGCCTATCTGGCCGACATCACCTATGGTACCAACAACGAATTCGGCTTCGACTACCTGCGCGACAACATGTGCCGCACGCCCCAGGAATTGGTGCAGAGAGGACACAACTACGCTATTGTGGATGAGGTCGATTCGGTGTTGATTGACGATGCCCGTACGCCTCTTATCATTTCCGGCCCCACCACCAAGGAAGACACTTTGGAATTCGACACCCTCCGGCCCCAGATCGAAAAAATCTACAACCAGCAACGTGCCTTGGTCACCAAGATTCTGGCCGAAGCCAAAAGCCTGCTGGGCGGCAACCCCACTCCCGAACAAGAGAAAAAGGGTGGAGAACTGCTGTTCAGAGCCCACCGCGGTCTTCCCAAAAACACCGCCCTCATCAAGTTCCTGAGCGAACCGGGTATGAAGACCCTCTTGCAGAAAACCGAAAATTTCTACCTTCAGGAGCAAGGCAAGAACATGCCTTACATCGACGGGGAGCTGTATTTTGTAATCGATGAGAAAATCAACAGCATCGACCTCACCGACAAAGGCGTGGATTATCTTTCTTCCGATGCCCACAATGCAGAATACTACATTCTGCCCGATATCGGTTCCCAGATTGCCGAATTAGAAAAATCCTCTCTTTCGGCAGAGGAAAAGGCGGCCAAGAAGACCGAACTCATGCGCGATTACGCCATCCAGTCCGACCGTGTGCACACCATAAATCAATTGCTCAAGGCCTACGCCTTGTTTGAGCGCGATGTGGAATATGTGGTGATTGACAATGAGGTGAAAATCGTGGACGAGCAGACCGGCCGTATCATGGAAGGCCGCCGCTACTCCGACGGACTTCACCAGGCCATCGAAGCCAAGGAAAGGGTAAAGGTGGAGGCCTCCACCCAGACCTACGCCACCATCACGTTGCAGAACTACTTCCGTATGTATTCCAAACTTTCGGGGATGACCGGTACGGCCGAAACCGAAGCGGGCGAATTCTGGAACATCTACAAACTCGACGTGGTGTGCATCCCCACCAACCGTCCGGTGATCCGTCAGGATATGGACGACCTCATCTACAAAACCAAACGCGAGAAATACAATGCCATCATAGAGGAAGTGGAACGCCTCATCCAGGCCGGACGGCCGGTGCTGGTGGGTACCACTTCGGTGGAAGTGTCCGAACTTTTGAGCCGTATGCTTACCGGCCGAAAGATCAAACACAATGTATTGAACGCCAAACTGCACAAAAAAGAAGCCGATATCGTGGCCGAAGCCGGTATGGCCGGTACGGTAACCATCGCCACCAACATGGCCGGCCGTGGTACGGATATCAAGCTGGGACCGGGTGTGAAAGAAGCCGGCGGTTTGGCCATCATCGGAACCGAACGCCACGAAAGCCGCCGGGTTGACCGGCAGCTGCGCGGACGTGCCGGCCGACAGGGCGACCCGGGCAGTTCCCAGTTTTACGTTTCGCTGGAAGATAACCTGATGCGCTTGTTCGCCTCTCAGCGTATCGCCGCCTTGATGGACAGGATGGGCTATAAGGAAGGGGAAAACATCCAGGCCAAAATGCTGACCCGCTCGATTGAAAAAGCCCAGAAGAAAGTGGAAGAAAACCACTTCGGCACCCGTAAGCGCTTGTTGGAATACGACGACGTGATGAATGCCCAACGCGAGGTAATCTACACCAAACGCCGTCATGCCCTCTTCGGTGAACGCTTGGGCATCGACATTTCCAACATGATGTACGATACCGTGGAACATTATTTTTCGGAATTGGCCGAAGACCGTGATTTCGAAGCGTTCCAAAGCCGCCTGTTGCGCACTTTCGGCATAGAATGCCCGATAACGGAAGCGGAAGCCTTAAGCGGAAGAGAGGAAAAGATGCAACAGGTGTTCGATGCCGTTTATTCCGGATACCGACAGAAAGCGGCGTTGATTGCCAAACAGGCCCTTCCCATCATCAACCATGTGAAGGAAGCCCATGGTTCCCGTTTCGAAAACATCGCCATCCCCATCACCGACGGACGAAAAACATTGCAGGTGGTGGCCAATATCCAAAAATGTCTCGACTCCGACGGCCGCGAAATCACCGGCTCCATCCAGCGCGGACTCTGCCTGGCCATGATCGACGACAGTTGGAAAGAACACCTGCGCGAAATGGACGAACTCAAGCAGTCGGTGCAGAACGCTTCCTACGAACAGAAAGATCCGCTTCTGATCTATAAGTTCGAAGCTTTCAACCTGTTCAAGCAACTGCTTATCGATATGAACCGCGAGGTAACCGAATTCCTTTCCCTGGGGCACCTCCCCTCTCCCGACCCCAACCAGATGCAGGAAGCCCGCCAGCAACGCACCGATATGAGCAATCTCCGCATGTCGCGCCAAGGTATGGAAGGCACCGGTGCCGCAAAACGCTCTCCCATGCACACCAACCAAGGCGAAACTCCGCAGAAGCCGCAGCCGGTACATGTGGAAAAGAAAGTGGGCCGCAACGACCCCTGTCCTTGCGGAAGCGGAAAGAAATATAAGAACTGCCATGGAAAAGGCATAGCTTAATCAGATATGTACGATAAGGAAAAACTTGAAGCGTTGTCTACCCGCGTGGAAACGCTGAGGAGGTGTCTTTGACATTGCCGGTAAAGAGCAATTCATAAAAGACGAAGAAGAAAAAACCCAGGCCGCCGGATTTTGGGACAACCCCAAGGAAGCCGAGCGCACGATGAAAGGCATCCAGCAGAAAAAAGTATGGACAGAGGCTTTCCGTGCCTTATCCTCCGAAGAGGAAGACGCCCGGGTGATGGCCGAGATGTATGAAAGCGGCGAGGTTCCCGAAGAGGAAATGGAGGCCTGCCTGACCCATTTGGAGAAATCGATCGAAGAACTGGAGTTCAAGAATATGCTTTCGGGAGAGGAAGACCGCTTGGGCGCGATGGTTACGATCAATTCGGGCGCGGGCGGAACCGAAAGCCAGGACTGGGCGGATATGCTCTACCGCATGTATATGCGCTGGGCGGAACGCAAGGGATACAAAATCACCACCATCGATTATCAGGAAGGTGAACAGGCCGGCATCAAATCGGCCACCATCGAAGTGGATGGAGACTTCGCTTTCGGTTACCTCAAAAGCGAGAGCGGCGTTCACCGTCTGGTGCGCATCTCCCCTTTCGATGCCGGAGCGCGTCGGCACACCTCTTTCGCCTCGGTGTACGCCTATCCCATCATCGACGACAATATCGAAATTGAAATCAATCCCGCCGACCTTACCTGGGACACTTTCCGCAGCAGCGGACCGGGAGGACAGAATGTGAACAAGGTGGAAACCGCCGTGCGCCTCAGACACGCACCCTCCGGCATCATTATCGAATGTCAGGTAACCCGTTCCCAGTTGCAGAACCGCGAAAAAGCCCTGCAAATGCTCAAATCGCAACTATACGAAATAGAATTGCGCAAAAAACGGGAAAAAATCGATGCCATAGAAGGCAGCAAGAAAAAGATTGAATGGGGCAGCCAGATCCGTTCTTACGTGATGCAGCCTTACAAAATGGTGAAAGATTTGCGGACTGGTTGCGAAACTTCAAATGTGCAGGCGGTAATGGATGGAGAGCTCGATGATTTCATCAAAGCGTATCTGATGGAATTTTCAAAGACCAATTAAAGCGATTTTCCAAGCAAAAAAAATCCGGTGGAACAAGCCCACCGGATTTTTTATTTTCCGTGCCGTTTTCTTATCGGACGGGAACCACGGAACCGGCACCGTTCACCGTGGATTCTACCGAAGGCGTGCCCTGATAGCGGATATCCGAACTACCGCTCACGCGGGCTTTCAGTTTCCGGTTAACCGTGATATCCATATCGGAGGCGCCGGACGCAATCAAAAAGAGTTCCTCCACCATCATTTCAAAACCGTGTACATGGCTCGCCCCTGAGAGCTGCATGTCGGCCTTTTCCACAAATCCCGACCAAATTATATTGGAGGCTGCCAATTCGATATTCGCCTTTCCGGCAACCGTGAAGTTTCCCTCATAAACGGAAGCACCCGCAATCTTTAACTTGGCCTGGCCGTTCACCATACAGTCGCCCCTGTAGGAAGAGGCACCCGACATAAATATCTTCAAGTTCTCATGTACCTTGATCCGGCCTTCCAGATTGGAAGCACCCGTAAGCCGCACTTCCAGATTGGAAGCGTGCAACTCGTTCTCTATCCTGATTTTTGAAGCACCCGACGCCCGCAACGCATTCATCCCCACTCCGGCATAGAAAACCTCGGCCACAACTCGGGCGTTTTGCTGTCCCAGACGAACGGCTTCCTTGAATCCGAAATGCAGGATTCCGTTCTTTTCCTCCACCTCAAGGTAGGGCAGCAAGGCGCTGTCAGCCCGCACGCACACCGAATCGCGGGCGGCCGACACCAAGCGGATTTCATAGATTCCATCTGCCTCTATGCCGTGAAACCCTGTAAAATCATAGCATTGGATTGTTTCCTCCTCCGTCAGTTCAACCGTTTTCGGCGAGCAGGAAGTTCCTCCCCACATAGAAAGAAACACCGCTATAAAAGGCAAAAAAGTTCTCTTGGTGCTTTTTGAAAATAAGTTTCTCATCTTCTTATCCTCTTTACAGTTGGTTGAAAACCGACCTTAGTTGCCGAAAGCGCTCACTTTCGCCACGCCGGAAGTGCTCACCTTGGTTTTGGGTGCGCCTCCGTAAAGCAACACCGCCGCGTCCTCCACTGTAGCCGAAAGCGCCGTGTTTACCGTTATTCCCGTCTGGGAATTATCGGATAGTTTGGCTTCCAGCTTGTCGGTCCGGAATTCCCTGCCGCCGAACTTGCTGGCATCGCGCTGCACCAGATTCATCGATGGAACATAACCGCTTGCCGATACGGCGGCATAGCCGGAAAGGTCCATCCTGCAAGACTTCACGGCGTTGACAGAAGCTTTCAGAACGGCATGGTTGTCCATCTTGACGCTGATGCTTTCGGAAGAACGGATCTCGGCATCGAACAAGGCATCGTCCGACAATTGCAAGGAAAGTTTCCTGCACGTCAGAACACCGTCCGTTTCTACCTTCACGGCACCTTTCAAGGAAATCTGTTCGGGACTTCTCAACGTGATATACACCGCAAAGGGTTTATAGGAACGGGTGTCTTTGTCTTTTGCCGAAAGGGCGAAAGTTTTTCCGCTCTGTTTGGCTTTCATTTTTACAAAGACTTCGTCCGGAGCTTCTATTACCGCACATTCTTCCACCCCCTGCCTCAACACCACATGGAAACGGCCGTCCAGTTCCAAAGCCTGAATTTCCTGCAACACGATCCGGTGCTTGTTCGCATCCTCTTGCGGCCATGCGGCCGACATGGTCAGAATTCCCGTCAAAAAACAAGGCAGGAATCTCGAGACAAAAGTCTTTTTCATCGCTTGAATCTTTAATCTGTTTTTCGATTGTTTTCCTTCTTTTTCAATAACCGTTGCAACACGTACAACTTGATGCGTTCGTTGTAAGGAACCTGAAAAAGCGGCAGCGAAAGTACAGATTTTTGGCGAAAACCCGATGCTTCACTGCATAAAGACAAAACGGAGCAGGTTCGTGCCCATCTCCAAGGCTTTCCGGTGTGTTTCCGGACTGTCTCCATGCACCTCCGTATCTTCCCAACCGTCGCCTAAATCGCATTCGTAAGTATAGAAACATATCATACGGCCTTCATAAAACAAGGCGAACGCCTGGGGGCGTCTGGCATCGTGTTCGTGTATTTTGGGTAAACCCGTACGGCTGTAATCGAAAGTTTGATTGAATACGGGATGGGAAGCGGGCAGTTCCACAAAGTCGAGTTCCGGAAACACCTTTTTCATCTGGGCGCGGATAAAGCGATCCATGCCGTAATTGTCATCGATATGGAGGAATCCTCCACCCAAGAGATAGGTGCGCAGATTTTGCACCTCGGCGGCCGAAAAAAGCACGTTTCCGTGACCGGTCATGTGAACGAAAGGGCATTCAAACAGTGACTGACCGCCAACTTCAACGGTAAGCGGTACCGGATCGAGATCCATGGCGGCCGCCTTGTTTGCAAAAGCAATCAGATTGGGCAGGGAGGTGGGATTGGCATACCAGTCGCCACCACCGTTATATTTGAGCAGGCCTATCTTGGTCCGCTGTCCCATTGCCCGGCATATAAGCCCGCAAAAGAAGAAAGCCAGAAGAAAAATAGTGATATGTCTGATGATGTTTCGCATTCTCTTGAAAACCGATACACGGTGTTTCTCCTATCGGCAGGCCGGCGCCCAGGCGGCGAAAAGGGCGGCAGTTTCGGTACGGAGACGGGTGGAACCCAGACTCACCGGAATATATCCTTCTTTCACGCACAAAGCCACTTCTTCGGGTGTAAAATCACCTTCGGGACCAATCATCACTTCCACGCTCCGGTGGGGTCGCAACAGCTCAAGGTAGTTTTTCCTTTCATACTCCGGCCCACAATAGGCAATGAATTTCTGCCTTTCAGCCCCATCCGTGCGGTTTTTGGATACATCCAGATACGCCTTTAGCGAACACATCCCGTGCATCCGGGGCAGATAGGCCTGCTGCGACTGCTTCATGGCCGCCACCAATATGGCTTCCACACGTTCCTCCTTTATCTGCCGGCGCTCCGACCTCTCCGTACAAAGAAAGGAAACACTGCCCAGACCCACTTCGGTGGCTTTTTCCAAAAACCACTCGGTACGTTCCATGCTTTTGGTGGGCGCCATCACGATATGCACGTCCGGACGGTGATTCCCCTCTTCGTCCGGACGGCGTAAAGTTTGCCGGATATGCGCCATACAGACCTTGTCGCTGACCACCGTAAGGTCGGCAAGGTACAAAAATCCCTTTCCGTCGGTTACCCATACCTCCTGACCCGGCAAAAGCCGCAGCACTTTGGCGCAATGACGGCTTTCGGAAACCGAAAAACGGCATTGTCCGTTTTCCTCCTCGGGAGCGTAAAACAGAAACATCGGGCTACTTTACGTGTATCAGGAAATAGTTTTTCTTGCCCTTCTGCACCAATACATACGCGCCGTTAAGCAACATTTCCTTGCCTACGGGCGTTTGTTCCGTGACCTTTTCCTTGTTGATGGAAAGGCTGTTTTCTTTCAAAGCCCGGCGCACTTCGCTCTTGGAGGCGAAGATCCCCGTTTTGTCCGACAGTAAATCCACAAGGGATGTTCCGCCGTCAAATTCACCGGCACTCACCTCGCTGCAGGGAACCCCTTCGAAAACGGAAAGGAAGGTCTCGGTATCCAGTTTGCGCAAGGCTTCCGTAGTACTTTTGCCAAACAATATCTCCGAGGCTTCCAGCGCTGTCTGATAGTCTTTCTCCGAATGAACGCGGATGGTGAGATCCTTGGCCAGGGTCTTCTGTAAAAGTCTCAGATGCGGCGCCTGAGCGTGTTCTTGTTCCAAAGCTTCTATTTCCCCACGGTCCAACATGGTGAAGATACGGATATAACGCGATGAATCGGCATCCGAACAATTGAGCCAGAACTGATAGAACTTATATGGGGATGTTTTGGCCGCATCCAGCCAGATATTGCCGCTTTCGGTTTTACCGAATTTGCCGCCATCGGCCTTGGT
Organism: uncultured Bacteroidales bacterium; assembly: GCA_947175635.1. GTDB lineage: Bacteria > Bacteroidota > Bacteroidia > Bacteroidales > P3 > Pullibacteroides. Next base: position 15,315 of record CAMWNM010000024.1, read on the forward strand.
GATAAGCGGACAGGTAAGGGCAAAGGCTTCTTTACCGGTGGTGCGGCGGATAAGTTCGGTACCGGTGGTGATATTGCCCCACTGGTCGGACCCTCCCATCTGAAGTTTGCAGTTTTTGGTCTGCAACAGATGCAGGAAGTCGTTGCCCTGCACCAGCTGGTAGGTAAACTCTGTGAAAGACATCCCATCTGTACCGGCCTCGCCCGAAAGACGTTTTTTTACCGAATCCTTGGCCATCATATAGTTCACGGTGATATGCTTGCCTATATCGCGGATAAAAGACAAAAAACTCATGTCTTTCATCCAGTCGTAGTTGTTCACCAACTCGGCCGCATTGGGTGCATCACTGCTGAAATCCAAGAAACGGGCAAGCTGTTTCTTGATACATGCCTGATTGTGGCGAAGCGTTTCTTCATTCAACAATACCCTTTCCATCGATTTACCCGAAGGGTCGCCAATCATGCCCGTGGCACCGCCCACCAACGCCAGGGGTTTGTGCCCGCATTCCTGAAAATGCTTCAGCATCATGATGCCCACCAGATGACCTATATGCAAGGAGTCGGCCGTGGGATCGATACCCACATAGGCCGTTACCTGTTCTTTCTGCAAGAGTTCTTCTGTACCGGGCATCATATCCTGCAACATGCCCCGCCAACGTAATTCTTCTACGAAATTCTTTTTCATTTCTCTTTCTTTTTTGCCTGAAAACCAAACGCTTCTAAACAAAAAAGGCTGCCCTGTAAAGCAGCCCTCTTTGTTTATATCGTGTTGCCTTATTGCAACGCAACTTTACGAATCGGGCGGATATAAATGTATTTATTCGTGCTTTTGGCATTATAGCCATACCGCTTGTTGCCGGGAAAATCGGTACCGTCTCCCACACGAGAGAGTACGTACCATGCACTCGTACCGTTGAATTCCGTAGAAGACCAATAAGCGTGTTCGAATTCGCCGCCGATCGACATAAAACCATTGACCGCGAGATCGCTGTTGTCTCCTCCGCAAATATTGTTGATTTTAGTTCTGTTTTTCATCAACGCATCCAATTCTTCGGCCGAAGGAAGATACCACTGGCCTTTGGTAGAAGCCCATCTCTGAGCCACGGGGTCGTTGGCGAGGGCGGTTTTTCCAAATTCCGCCCTGTAGTATTCACGGCAGGCACCGGCCGCATTGTTGGTTCCGGCAATTTCTATGATACGGTCCGTGTTTATTTCTCCATCCACATCGAATACCACGGGAATACCCTTTAACGTTGTGTCCGTGGAAACATATTCGCCGTTTTCATCATAATTTTCCGTAAAGATGGTGTCGTAAGCCAAAGGCGTTGCAGAACCCCAAACGGCCGCTTCGGCATACCAACCCGTAATCCTACCGTAAGTCATTACATCGGTAAAAGAACAGAGATAAGCCGTTGTGCCGTCTTTCGATACGCCGAAAACAATGCCTTGGGCATCGTCCATACTTTCCACCACACCGTTGTCTCCGTAAAACTTACCCACCAGAGAGTGAGAAGTGTTCAACTGCGAGTTTTTGGGTTTGTGACCTGCATCGTACGGATGATGCGAATCTTCGGATTTATTGTCGCACGAGGTAAAACCAATGACCAAGGCCAAGGCGCATACCATGAATTTAAGTAAGGTTTTCATGCTTACGAAACTGTTTTAGTTATGTCTTTTATTCTTTTTCTCCGGTACGCTGTGCGAAACACCCCTCTTTCTTCCTTGACGGACGGGAATAACGACACAGGAACGCCAAAGTTAGCAATTTTTTTCTATCTACCAAAATACATGCGCCACCTTTATTTATTCCGACAGGATACCGGCCGGCCGCAAAGCAAACCGTAGAGCAAGATGATGAGGTAGCAGGGAAAAAGCAACAGATAGGCACGGCGAAAGCCTGCCGTATCCACCGCATAACCGAACAACAAGGGCAGCAATGCCCCTCCTACGATAGCCATAATCAGCAACGAGGAGCCCGTGGAGGTATGCCGGCCCAATCCTTCTATGGCCAATCCCCAGACGGACGGCCAGATCATGGCATTGGTAAGCCCCAGCCACACCAGAAAATAAACGGAGGCCATGCCGGAGGCGAGCAACGTGGCCGCCACCACGACAAGACTGCCCATGGCGGATAAAATAAGGGCCGAACGCTGGCTGAACCAACGCGGAATTCCCACCACACCGATCAGATAGCCAATCAAAAAGGCCAACATCGATAAGGAGGGAAAGATTTTAGCCGCATAGGCCGATATGCCGTAGGACTGCGCATAATTGATGAGGCTGTCCACACTTATAACCTCAGCGCCAACATAGAAAAACAGCGCCAACACGCCTCCCCAGAGCCGGGGTCTGGAAAATAACTTCAATCCCGGACCTTCGTTGTTTTCTAAACCTTCATCCGTTTTTCCCGCCATTTCGGGTAAATCCGAACGGCTCACGAGGAAAGCAAGCAGAATCAAGGCAAGTACGATACCGATATACGGCAGAAGACATTTGCCGGCCAAGGCATCCAACATTCCGTTGCGTTCCAAAACCGACAAGGCTGTGTTTTCTATCCGATCTTTCACCACAGAAGCCTCCTTGAGCACCAAAGCACCTAAAAACAGCGGTGCCAAAATACCGGCAAACTTGTTGCACATCCCCATAATGCCGATACGGCGGGCCGCCGTCTGCGGAGAACCTAACACAGCCGCATAAGGATTGGCCGCCGTTTGCAGTAAGGCAAGGCCTGCCCCCATCAGAAAAAGACCGGTGAGAAAAAACAGATAGAAACGGGTCATGGCCGCCGGAATAAAGAACAGGCCACCCAAGGCCATCACGCCCAGACCCAACGAAATGGAGCGTCGATAGCCTATCCTGTCGATAATCTTTGCCGAAGGAATGGCAAAAATAAAATAAGCTATATAGAAAACGAATGTTACGAAATACGAACCGAAATTATTCAGCTCGCAGGCAATTTTCAAAAACGGCACCAAAGCCGAATTGAGCCAGGTGATGAAGCCGAAGATAAAAAAAAGAAGGCCGATGATAATCAGCGGAGATTTCCTTGACATGAAAAAGGGACTAAAAAGGTAAGGCTGTCTTTTGCGACAGCCTTACCCGATTGAATAAATAAAATTCCGAAGTTTAGTATTCTCTTACCTGCAACTGGAAATAAGCTTGCGGATGCTTGCAGGTGGGACACATTTCGGGCGCTTTTTCGCCGAAGTGAACGTGTCCGCAGTTACGGCAATACCAGAATACCTTTTCGTTCTTGCGGAAGACGGTGCCGTTCTTAAGATTCTCCAACAACTTGCGGTAACGGATTTCGTGTTCTTTTTCCACTCCCGACACCGAAATGAAAGTGCGGGCGATTTCATCGAAACCTTCCTTTTTGGCCACTTCGGCAAATTGCGGATAAAGCTGTGCCCACTCTTCGTTTTCCCCTTCGGCGGCCGCTTCCAGATTGGCCAGCGTGTCCAGAATCTGGCCTGCCGGGAAAGAAGCCGTGATTTCCACATGGCCGCCTTCCAATGCCTTGAAAAAGAGCTTGGCGTGTTGTTCTTCCTGATGCGCCGTTTCTTCAAAAATGGCGGCTATCTGTTCGTAACCTTCCTTCTTGGCCTGTTTGGCGAAAAAGGTGTAACGGTTCTTGGCCTGCGATTCTCCGGCAAAGGATTTCAGCAGGTTTTTCTCGGTTTGTGATCCTTTGAGTTTCATGAGCTTAAGTTTTTATGATTGGTTTTCGGAACACCGTCAACGAACGGATGCTTGCCCGTACGCCGGATTCCAAAGGCAAATTTACATTTTTTTCTTACACAAACACCTCCAACAAGCTTTCATAAGACCGTTCCGCGCGTTATTTCCCTTTTTCCCTCCGGTCCGGGCAGACGCTCTACCGTAAAACCGGCCGCCTTGAGGTTGCGGCGGAATTGTCCTTGGGCACAATACGAACTCAGGAAACAGGGAAGGGCGCAACTCCGGCGAATCTTCACAAAAATATCGGCTTGCCATAATTCCGGTTGCACCGATGGGGCAAAAGCATCATAATAAACGGCGTTGAAACGGCTGTCCGGCAAAACAGCCGTCTGTAAATCGCCCTTTATTTTGGCAAGCGTGAAAAAAGGAGATATCTCGTATCCCCGGGCATCGAAAGCCTGCCGGTGCATGGCTTGAAAAACCGTATCCTCTATACCCAGCAAAGCCGGATGGTTGAGCCTGCTCCATATGTCTTCCGGCAGGGGAAAAGCTTCTATGACAGTGTATTCCACCTTCATTTTCCGCATCATCGCCTGTTGCATCGTCAGACAGGCGTTGAGCGCGGTTCCGAAACCCATTTCAAACACCCTCACCGTAGATCCACCGGTAGCCGAACAAGCCTCCATGGCCGGTATCAAGGCTGTCTGGATGTACACTTTCCGCGCTTCCTGCACCGCCCCGTGAACAGAATGGTAGTGCTCGTCCCTTTCGGGCCAATACAGCGTATGGCTTCCGTCTTGGGTTTGTTGAATTTGTAAACGCATTTTTGTAGTTTTGCAACGTTTGCCGTGGTAAGGAAACGAAACCGCGAAGTTAATAAAGCCAGCGGATGTGGCGTAATTGGTAGCCGTGCCAGACTTAGGATCTGGTGCCGAAAGGCGTAAGGGTTCGAGTCCCTTCATCCGCACTCTACGGGTTCGCTGACAACTCTTTTTCGGCCTTGCCGTTTATTTTTTCCTCAATATTTACTATCTTTGAAGCCCTTGCGTCGTTGCAGGCTCATAGATTTTGATACGGTGGTTATAACGGTTCACAACATACTTCTGATTCTTTCGTTGCTGCTGTTTTTTGCCATCCTGGCCGGAAAGACCTCCTATAAATTCGGGGTTCCCGCCTTGCTTTTGTTCCTCTGTATCGGTATGTTGGCCGGTTCGGAAGGCATAGGCGGCATCCAATTCGGCTACGAACAAGCCAACACCGCTCAGTTTATCGGCGTGGTGGCCTTGAACTTCATTCTGTTTTCAGGGGGATTGGACACCAAGTGGAAAGCCATCAGGCCCATTGTGGGAAAAGGCATGACGCTCTCCACATTAGGCGTTGTGCTGACGGCCGTTTTCGTAGGCTGTTTCGTGAAGATCGTAACCGATTTCTCGTGGACCGAATCCCTTTTGCTCGGCTCCATCGTATCCTCCACCGATGCGGCGGCTGTATTCAATATCCTCAACGCCAAAAACCTTTCGCTTAAAAACAACCTCAAACCTTTGCTGGAGTTTGAAAGCGGAAGCAACGACCCCGTGGCCTTTCTTCTCACCACTTTCTTTGTGGGGATGATCCATCCGGAAAACCTCTCCGTTATCCACGTGCTGCGGATTTTTGTACTGCAATTGTTTCTGGGCACTTTGATGGGCCTGGTGATGGGAAAGGCCGCGGCCATTATCATCAACCGGATAAAACTCGGCTACACGGGGCTTTATCCGATTTTAGTCATGTCGCTGGTACTCCTTACCTATTCCCTCACCAATCTGATAGGGGGCAACGGATTTTTAGCCGTTTATATATCGGCAATCGTGCTTGGAAATCAAAAACTTACGCGAAGAAACCTGATTGTGGAAAGTTTTGACGGTTATGCGTGGCTGATGCAGTTGATCCTCTTCCTTACCTTGGGTCTTTTGGTATTTCCCAGCGAGGTATGGGATATCAAATGGATAGGCTTGGTTGTGGCCGCTTTCATCATTTTCTTCGCCCGTCCTTTGGCGGTAATGGTCTGTTTACTTTTTTTCAAGAAAACATCCATCAAAGACCAACTGTTTGTTTCTTGGGTAGGCCTGCGCGGAGCGGCACCCATCGTGTTCGCCACTTATCCGCTTGTGGCCGGCTTAGACAAGTCGAGCATGATCTTCAGCATCGTGTTTTTCATCTCTTTTTCCTCCATGGCCCTGCAGGGAAGTTCCATTCCATGGCTGGCCCGTAAACTCAAACTGGCCATTATCCTTCCGGCCGGTCTGGTGGCCAGGCGCAATCTGGACACCAAAACCGAAATGTTCGAGGTCGAGGTGAAAAAAGGTTCGCCGCTGGATGGAAAAACCCTTCTGGAAGCGGGATTGCCGGATGACACACGGGTAACGATGATCCTGCGCAAGGGCGATTACATCGTACCCCGCGGCGATACCCTGCTTCTTCCCAAAGACTATCTCTATATTCTCTGTAAAGACCAGCATGAAGTCAAAACCTGGTTGACGGGGGAGAGCGTGGAAGAGTGATTCAACCCTTCCAAAACGGAAAACCTATCGAAAGACCTCCGTTTCTGAAAAAAAAGAAAACGGCCGGTTGAATACCGGCCGTTTTCGGAAAAACTCCAAGCCTGTAGGCCATTTATTTGGAGGGTATATTTTCCAAAGTAGCCACCAGATAATCCCAGAATTTCTTTACCGAAGCTATATTCACCTTTTCATCGGGAGAGTGGGGATGAACGATGGTGGGACCGAAGGAAATCATATCCCAATGTTTGTAAACCCCGCCGAACAAGCCGCATTCCAATCCGGCATGAATGGCCATGATCTTGGGTTCCTTGCCATACATTTTCCGGTATACTTCACGCATCTCTTTCAAAATGGGCGAATCCATATTGGGTTTCCATCCCGGATAAGCGCCGGTGAATTCGGCTTTGGCGCCGGGCGTAAGGTCCACCACCGCCTGCATGTTGCGCGCAAGGTCGTATTTGGCCGTATCTACCGATGAACGCAGGAGGCAGGAAATGGTGGCGTGGCATTTCTGACCTTGGTCTTCCACCTTCACGATGGCCATATTGGTGGAGGTTTCCACCAGACCGGGCATGGAATCGCTCATGCGGACAACCCCGTTGGGGATACCGTACACCAAGTTGCACAAACAAGCCGTAGCACGGGCCGTGAGCGCTTGGGCAGGCAATTCGGCCGGCTGGCAGGAGAGGGAATAGTCGGGTTCAACGGCCGAGAGCTCGGCTTTTGTGTCGGCAAAGAAAGCGTCCACGATCGGTTTCAGTTCGCTTTCTTTTTGCTTGGGAAGCACAATGGTGGCGAAAGACTCACGCGGAATGGCGTTGCGCAGACTGCCTCCATCCAAACTTGCCAGACGGACATCCGCTTCCCGCAAGGCAACCAACAGCCTGTTCATGAGCTTATTGGCATTTCCTCTGCCCAAAACGATATCCATACCCGAATGCCCCCCTTTGAGACCGGTCAAACTCAATTTATAGGCTGCCATGGAAGCATCCACGGCTTCTTTATCCAGTTCCACGTCGATGGTGGCATCCAGACCTCCGGCACAACCCACATAAAGTTCGCCTTCGGTCTCAGAGTCGAGGTTAAGCAGGATATCGCCCTTCAAAAGGCCGCTCTCCAAACCGAAAGCACCCGTCATACCCGTTTCCTCGTCGGTAGTGATCAATACCTCGACCGGACCGTGTTTCAGGCTTTGGGATTCAAGCACAGCCAAAGCGGCCGCCACCCCCATGCCGTTATCGGCTCCCAGCGTGGTTCCGTTGGCCGTTACCCATTCGCCATCGATATAGGCTTCGATGGGGTCGGTGAGGAAATCATGCTGCTTGTCGGCGTTCTTTTGGGGTACCATGTCCATGTGCGCCTGCAGAATCACGCCCTTGCGGTTTTCCATACCGGGAGTGGCACCCTTGCGCATGATGACATTGCCCGTTTTGTCGGTTTGTACCTCTATGCCTCTCTGACGGGCGAAATCCACTAAAAAGGCACGTACTTTTTCTTCATGTTTGCTGGGACGCGGCTGTTGCGTCAAAGCATAGAAGTTGGCCCAAACGTTTTGGGGTTCGAGCGCGGAAATGTTTTTGTCCATATCGCTTTTGTTTTTTATTATTCCTTCATTTCGCTTCTTGTTTTCCGGCGATAGCTGTAAAGTTACAAAACTTTTGCACACCCGCCCTGCAACAGGTTTGCAAAAACCGTTTTATTTTTACCGCCTCAATCCCGAAAACAAGATGAAGACTTTATACATCGCCACGCACAACGCGCACAAAACCGAAGAAATCCGCTCGGTATTCGGAAAATTTCCCGCTCTCATGCGGCAATACACACTGGGTAATCTCTCCGAACTGAATTTTCACCAAGAAATTCCGGAAACCGCCGGCACTTTGGAAGGCAATGCACTTCAAAAGGCAATGTTTATCCATGAAAAATACAAGGTGGATTGCTTTGCCGACGATACGGGTCTGGAAGTTCCCGCCTTGGGCCACCGTCCCGGCGTTTATTCGGCGCGATACGCCAACATGCCCGAAGAATTTGAAGAAACAGGCCTGGTTACCCCCCAATCCCTTTCCTTGCCCGATCCTACTTTCGAACAAAATATGGACAGACTGTTGGCGCACCTGCAGGGGAAGCCTCGCCAAGCACGTTTCAGAACCGTAATCTGCCTTATCCTGAACGGACAAACATATTATTTCGAAGGTTCCGCAGAAGGAGAAATCCTATTGGAGAAACAAGGAATACGGGGATTCGGCTACGATCCGGTTTTTCGGCCGACAGGCTTCGATAAAACTTTCGCCGAATTGAATCTGGAAGAAAAAAACAGCATCAGCCACCGGGGAAAGGCTTTAGCCGCCCTGACCGCTTTTCTGGAAAAAACGGACAACAGGTAGTTGGCTCCCCGTCATTCCTTGCCTTGCAGTATATCCTTCTGCAGGCGGATGGCCTCCGAATGTATGCAGTCGAGCACCTGTTTCACAAAACCTGCATTCAGGCCACGGCGTTCAGCATTGGCAAGAACTCTTGCCACCACGACGTTCCAGCGTTCAAGTTGCAAAACGGAAAAATTCTCATCCCTTTTAAGTTTGCCCAATTCCTTTACCAGCTGCATACGCCGGGAGAGAACCTGAACCAGTTCGTCGTCCACCTCATCCAGTATATGGCGAATCCTGCTCATCTTCCCCGACAGAGTGTCGGTGTTGCGAACCACCAGCCGCTCCATCAATCCCTCAAATTCAGGCAAGGTGAGTTGCTGGTCTTTGTCGCTCAGCGCCCTTTCGGGTTCCGGATGCACCTCCATCATCAACCCGTCCATTTCCAAATCCAATCCGCTTTGCGCCAGTTCGAGCAGATATTCCCTTTTACCGCCAATATGGCTCGGATCGCATAAAAGAGGCATACCGGGACAAAGACGTTTTATCTCCACGGCGATTTCCCATAAGGGTGCGTTGCGGTAGGGAGCGGAATCATACATGCCAAAACCGCGGTGCACGGCACCCACCGGACCTTTGGAATAACGGGAAATACGTTCGATGGCACCCATCCAAAGCGCCGTATCGGGACTGAGCGGATTCTTTACCCACACCGGAACAGAGCATCCGCGCAGAGCCTGGGCGATTTCCTCCATCAGAAAAGGATTCGAAGTGGTACGGGCGCCTATCCATAAAATATCAATTCTGTAATCAAGACAAAGGGCCACATGTTGCGCGGTGGCTACTTCGGTAGCCACCGGAATACCGTATTCCTGCTTGATGTTCCGCAACCAAACCAAGGCTTTTTCGCCATGGCCTTCGAAAGAGCCGGGACGGGTACGGGGCTTCCACACGCCGGCACGCAAGGCGTTTACTTTCATGCCGTCTTTCGAATGCGCGTTCCACCGCTTGAAGAAAGCGGCCACGGTTCGAAGCTGCTCCAGACTCTCGGCACTGCAAGGGCCGGCAATCAAGGTAAGAGAGTTTCTGTCGGAAAAAGACATAGGTTTAAATTCTACAAACCGCAAAGTTAACCACATTTAGACGGTTGGGGGCAAGATTTTTTCTCACCGGACCCTCTGAATCCCCAAAAAGAAAGACATAATTTTGACTGACAATCCCAAAAACTCAAAATTTCATTAACTTTGCAGTTTGCAAGCGGATTTTTTCCGCGCTGAAAACTTAAAAAATCACGATCATGAATTTGAAACGCAGTACCGTTCTTGCCATCACAGCCTTGTGCAGTGTGGTTTTGCTGGCCACTTCCTGCAAAACCCCCAGAGAAAAAAGACTGGAAGCCGAAAATGAAAAACTCCAGAACGACATCGTAAAATCCGACTCCGTACAGATTCAGTTTATGAATGCCTACGCGGAAATCGATGCCAATCTGCAGGCCATCAAGACCCGCGAGAAAATGATCAACAAAAACAGCCGTGATGCCGAAACCAATCCCGACATCCAACAGAGAATCATCGGCGATATCGTTGAAATCGGCAAATTGATGGAGAACAACCGCAAGAAACTCCAGGATATGGAGAGCTTACGCCGTCAATTGGTAAGTGCCCGTTCCGCCAATGAAAAACTGAAAGCGGAAAATACTTCGCTTAAGGAAAAACCGAAAATGAACGCGGAAGATGCCGAAAAACTGGCTTACTACGAAAAAGAAAACCGCCGTCTGGCCGAAGTGAACAAAGGTTTGGAACAGACCATCGCTCGTCTCAAACAGCAGTTGGCTGAAAGCGAAGCGGCCGTGAATAATTTGCGTGAGGAACTTACCCAACTCAAGAGAGCCTACGCCGTACTGCAATCCACCATCGATTCACTCAACTACAAATCGCAGCAGTATCTGGCCGATCTCGAAGAAAAAGAAAACACCATCGCTTCTCTCAACGAACAGATCAATTCGAGCAAAGCCGTTTACTTTATCGCCGCTCCCAGCAAAGAACTTAAATCCAAACAGATTGTGGCCAAAGGTGGAATCAACGCCAACGCTTCCATCAAGAATTTTACCCAGACCAACGAAGATCAACGCATCATCGAAACCAAATCCGGAAAAATCAATCTGTTGACCAGCCATCCCAACGGCAGTTACCGCATCGACAACAAAGACAAGAAGAACATCAAATTGGAAATCACCAATCCGAAAGCTTTCTGGAGTCTCTCCAAAGTCTGCGTTATCGAAACCAAATAGCATTGCGAAGCCGAATAAAAAAAAGGCTGCCGGAAATAAACCGGCAGCCTTTTTTATTCTCTTATCTTTCCGTTTACCTGGCCCCTTCATACAGGGCGTCGGCCAAACGGCTGGCACCGATGCGGAACAACTCGGGTGTGAGCCATCTGTCGCCCAATATCAACTTTACCAACTTGAAGTAAGGAACGGCCGACTCAACCGAAGAAATACCGCCGGCGGGTTTGATGCCTATGATCCTGCCTTGACCGGCATAGCGTTCAATCACTCTCAACATCACATAGAAAGCTTCCAAGGTTGCCGATACCGAAGTTTTACCGGTGGAGGTCTTTATAAAGTCAGCCCCGTTGTCGATGGCAATACAGGAAGCCTTTTCGATATTGTCGGGAGTCTGAAGGTTGCCTGTTTCCAAAATCACTTTCAGATGCGCTTCGCCGCAAAGTTCTTTGATAGCCTTCACCTCGTCGCCCACCCGTTTGTAGTCGCCTTCCAGAAAAGCACCTTGAGAGATAACCATATCGATTTCATCCGCTCCGTTGGCAAGCGTCTTCTCTATCTCGAAAAGTTTCATTTCAAGCGTGAGCTGAGAAGCGGGAAAACCGCCCGCCACACAAGCGGTACGGATACCGCTGCCGGCCAGATTTTGTTTCACCAGAGAAGCGTAATAGGGATATACGCATACCGCCGCCGTTTTGTATTCGATGGCTTTTTTACAGAGATTGCTCACTCTTTCCTGTGTATCCGTTCCGTCAAGCGTGGTAAGGTCGATAAACGACAGCATCCGGGCACACATTTCCTTTTGGGAGAGCGTGAAAGGGGATTGCAGCAAGGCATCCACCTCTTTCTTAATCGTTTCAGTATCCATTGTTATCTATTTAAATTCATCCTTCTGTTTCCTTATGTCTTTCGAGCCAAAGCATCCGGAAACTTTTTTGACTGAAATCGGGAAATTCCTTTTGTTGACCGAAATCCTTTTTAAAATCGAACTTCAATACAAAACGATTGTATGCAGAATGAAGTGATTTCTGCTTGAGCAGCATCCGTTTGAGTATCTTCATCTGTTTTCTCCGGATCGAAAAAACAGCGTCGTTCTCTACCGATTCCTTGCGGTTATAGAGTATGAGTTCCTGAAAATTAATGCCCGAAGGACATATCTGGCTGCATTTTCCGCATAAAGTACAGGCAAAAGATAAGAATCCGCTTTCCTGAAAACCGTTCTTGATGGGATCCGTGATGCAGTTCAAAGGCCCCACCAACGGGGTTCCATCGAAGGCGTTCACATATTTGAATACCGGACAAAGTGCCGTACATGCTTGACAATGAATACAATTCAAAACACTTCTCTGAAATGCCTTCTTGAGTATTCCGGTTCTGCCGTTATCTACCAAAACCACATACAGCTCCTCCGGACCATCTATTTCCCCGGTTTTACGCGGACCGTTTATAATCAACTGATTCCAAGCATGCGGACAACCGTAGGCATGGGCAGAAAGCATGGAAGTGAAGTATTCCAGTTCGTTGAAAGAAGGAATAAGGCTGTCGATACCTGCCAACACGATTTGCTTGCGGCAAAAAGAAGAAAGCATATTCCGGACGCCGTCGTTTTCCACCATCACCACACTGCCAGAATCGCTCACCAGAAAATCGGCACCTGTAATGGCTATCGAATCGGAAAACATCTCATTGAGCAACTTCCGCTTATAGACGGATATCACCGTTTCTGTATCGTTGGGCATCTCCTCCATGTTCAACTCCCCGGAAAGGCGACGAAGCAACTTTTGGGTTGTTTCAGAAAGGATGGAATACGGAAATTCACCTACACCTATGCGGGAAAGCTTAACTCCCTTTCCTTTCAGCGCACGGTAAAGGTTAAGTTCGTCCAAAATATCCGAACGGCTTATAAAAACCTTGGAAGAATCACCGATGATGGATTTAACCTCTTCGGCCGCATGAGCGGCATCTTCGGCATATATGACCTTGGCGCCCGCCGAAGAGATACGGAGTTCAAAATCTATCAGGTAATTCGGTAAATCCGACATCACCTTGTTCTTATAGAAAGTAATCCTCTCCTTGATGGCTTCGTAACGTGAAAAATAGTTCTGCGCATCCGAAGTATTCTTTTCATAATACTCGCTCACCGCCTCGAAAAGGGGTGATTCGTCTTTTTTCCGCATATTTTCGGAAACCTTACGGAGAAAAACCTGTCTGTAGAAATCCATCGGAACACGCATTTTGAAGTTTCGGAGATAGAAAAACCTATTCCACGGAACAATCTATCTTGTCTATCCTTCTTTGATGCCGGCCACCCTCGAACGAAGTAGAAAAGAAAATCCTCACCGTTTCCAGCGCTTCTTCCTTCGATATGAAACGTCCCGGCATAGAAAGAATGTTGGCATCATTGTGCAAACGGGCCAAACGGGCAATTTCCCGATTCCAGCAAAGAGCGCAACGCACGTTCTTATGTTTGTTGGCCGTGATGGAAATACCGTTTCCGGAACCACATATAAGGATACCGTATTTCAACTTTCCCGAAGAAACCTCACCGGCCACGGCATGGGCATAATCGGGATAATCAACGCTTTCTTCGCTATGCGTGCCGTAATCTTTGAAAAGATAGCCTTCCTTGGAAAGCGTTTCCTTTACATATTCCTTGAGTTCGAAACCGGCATGATCCGAACCGATTCCTATCACGATCTTATTTTCTGACATGCTTCAAAATTTGAGCAAATTTACTGAAATATCCTTACCTTCGCTTGATCCGAAGATACAAACACGACTTCACACCGGTCATTCCGGCAAACAGCGACAGACAAAAGGCAACGATTGTTGAAAGACCCTTGATAAGATGTGGATAAAATGTTTAATCATGGTTGATAAAGCGAATTCTTAAAAAAATGAAAAGATATACACGTTTTATCAAACGCTTTTAACGAAATTTAAGCAAACAAATGTTAATTCATCGGATGTTTGAAAACCTGTTCCGATGGATTGTCAACAAGTGTTTGCAATTTATCTAAAATACTGATATGTATATTTTTAAAAGGTTAATGAAATGC
>CAMWNM010000025.1 GCA_947175635.1 uncultured Bacteroidales bacterium
ATCTGTAAGACTCTAATTCATACTAAATATAATGATATTAAGTACTTACAATTCTTACGGATAGCCTTTTTCGTTTTGTAAGTGGCTTTTTTCGGCTCGATTTCCTTACAAATTACAAACCTGAAAAATTTGTAAGGATAATTTGTAATGTTATATTTTGTTGTTATTCAAAACAAAACCATATAACATTACAGTCTTACAAATTTTTCGCTAAAAATTTCGTTTTTCGGCATTTTGGGCTCAATTTTCGCCGTTTGAGGCACTTGTACGCCCGAAAATCCCGATTTCCTTACAAATCGCCGGGCATAAAAAAAGCCGCCTGACGGCGGCTTGTATTGAAAGCAAGAGGTAAACGGTTTACTTTGGGAATGGTATATACTTTCCACGGATGCCGCTCCGGGCCAACATCGCTACGTTGTTTTCATAGTTTATCTGTCTTTCATGAAGCATATCCAATGGGTGTTGGAACGCTTGCCGGACAAATGCCCGAACACCGGTTTTTGGGGTGTCAATTTCAAAACCTCTGAAACCTTTATATCGCATTCGTTCCACTTAAAGATAAGGAAGCCGCCGGGCTGCAAAACGCGGAAACATTCCGAAAAACCCTTGGATAACATATCCCGCCAATCCTTATACAACGCTCCATACTTGATCTTCTGCCAACCGGTCGGTGCGGTCTTGTCGCTTAACGTGCCGTACATATCCACGAACTTTGATTTTTTGCCCCGGCTATAAATAAGGTGCGGCGGGTCGAACACCACCATTGAGAAGCTGGCATCAGGATATGGCATAGAGGTAAAATCCGCTTGTACATCGGGATTGACCTCAAATGTTCGTCCATCGCATAGGGTGGTCTTTATTTTCCGTATATCCTGAAAGAGTACACGTCCGTCTTGTTTGTCGAAATAGAACATCTTGCCACCGCAACAGGCATCAAGTATTGGTTTCATCTTATTAATCGCGTTATATGTTCAGTGTTAATCCTTGGATGTATGCGCTTATTACGCATCCTCTTGTGAAGAAGTTGCCTAAATATTTTTCGTTGTATTCCTGTACCCAGTCTATACCTTTTTGGTATGCTTTTATGGATTTTTCTTTGTATTCCATCCAGTCTATACGCTTTTCGTTTTGGATTTTTTCTGCGAGGCTGTATCTGAATCCCTCCATGAACGCTGCAAGTAGTGTTCGGGTGTCGATGAAAGATAGATCGTACGTCCATTTATTTAGCCATTTGTTGGCTTTTTCCAATAGGCTTGGTGTTTCCATTTTGTTTGTTTTAGTATCGGCGTATCTTTGAATAGGTGTTGTCAAACTCCAACGGGTACCCTTGCCGGGCTATCAGCAAGCAAATACAGTCCTTGAATAGATCCATATTCTCCGGTTTCACGAAACGGTCAAGCGTATAAGGTTCCATAAGCTTCATATTCCGCACAAACTGTTTGATACGGGCAAAGTATTCGGAGTTTTGTTCTATCCGGGTCTGAATGGTATCCAGTTCTTCCCGGGTGCGCGGCGGTTTCCAGTCCATCAGAACAACATTTTATTGGTTTCGCCCTCCACCTTTTCCGTATCCGGGGTAATATCGATACGTAGCGGCTTGCCCGGCACATGTATGTAATAACATTCCTTGGAGCCACCCTCCATCCAGCAGATGATACGATTGTCGCTGTTGCAGACTTCAGGCGGGTTCAGAACAAGGTTGTTGTTCTCGCAGAATGCAGCCAACGCCTTGCTGAATTTCTTTCCGCTCCATTTGTTATTGCGTGTAGCCATACAGAAATCATTAAAGACTTGTTCACGCACTTTGTACGTGTCAAGATTCCCACTTTCCGGTGAAAAATAGACCACCGCCCAGTCCTCGAAGTTTTCACCCATTATAAGCTTGTTGGTGCGGATGCGGATCTTATCCATCGGCGGATCAATCTTGATGTTCGGCGCAATGGTGCCAAGATAGAATTGCAGACAATCAAACATGAAGTTGAAATCCTCGTTCCAAGCCTCCTCCGGATAGCGGCTATCCATAAGAGTGATTCCGAAATCGGAGAATATATCCCGATCCTCCCGATACCGGCCACCCTCACCGTTGTAGTGGTAATAGTCGGAAAATGCCATGTAGAGCAAGCGCGCCTGGGTGCTGCTGTCATGTTTGGTCGGAGAGTAGTT
Source organism: uncultured Bacteroidales bacterium (assembly GCA_947175635.1). Taxonomy (GTDB): domain Bacteria; phylum Bacteroidota; class Bacteroidia; order Bacteroidales; family P3; genus Pullibacteroides. Next base: position 2,164 of record CAMWNM010000025.1, read on the forward strand.
GGTAGTGATTGCAATCTTAGGGCTTTCCTCAAAGGGGATACAATAGCTTTGAAGCCGTTTCGGGTTCACCACCATATCGCCTGTTGTGTTGTCGAAAAAGAAACCCAAATCCAAATACTGGTAGGCATCATCGACTAATACCATATCGGTATGCCGGGTTACGCGATCCAACACGTGCGGATTCTCGGTCAAATGTTCGTTTCGTCCGCTCAAAGACACGGACGAAAGCAAGTTTGCAACGGCTTTCATGAAAAAGCTTTTACCCGTCCGTCCATTCGCTTCATCGAAATTGCTTACACGGGCATCCATGGCATAGGCAATCCAGGCCCGGTTGGCGAATTTGTAGCGGTGCAACAGATAGCCCACCGTGAAGATTTTGTTTACAAGGTGGTGTACCTGCTCCCGTCTTTCATCCTCCGTCAACAGGCTTCCGGCAATCTCGAATTTATTTTTGGCCAGATATTCGCCCCGGACACCCTCGTCCAGTTCGCCGGCCCGGTGTTCCAGCTCTTCCCTCCAATACATTCTACTGGTCTGTATCAGGTAGCGGAAAAAATGGCTGCTCTTATCCAGACATTCAATGTTCCAGGATCCGTCCGGCTGCTGCTCGATGTGGAAAGCCGGTTTGGTGCGCTTGAACTTATGCGAAACAATAGCGTTTTCCCATACACACGTGTTGCTGTTTCCCCACCGTTCCAACTCTATCTTCTGCTCGCTTACCCGTACCACTCCGTTGTCAAAATAGAAATTTTGGCTGCCGGGAGTACAGTGGGTAAAGTCAGGGGTTACCTCTCCGAGAACGTCAAAAGTGCTTGCGCTTACCCTTTTGGAATTAAACATTGCGTTCTTTTCTTTTGCCGTCAAGTTTTGATTTTCGGCAAAACGAATAAGATACCGCCGCACATCGCCCGGTGTAACGGTTTTCACTTTATTGTTGACTATCTGTACGTATTCTTCGCCCCGGTCGCCTTTATAAACACCAAATCCCATGCAGCGCAAAAAATGCACCAGGTAGCTTGAATTGATTTCGTAGGTAGTTTTGGTCTTGCCGTCTTTGGTTTCGCTTACCTGTTGCCAAAATTTGAGCGGCATTCCCGTTTGCATCAGTTTCTTGAAACTGTACACATCCGGGGCAAGTTCGGAATAATCACGCAAATCCTTACGTGGTTTGCCTCTCGAGTCTCGGTATTCGGATAACCATTCCGGCAACCACACCAAATGAACGTTCATGAACCGCAAACCAAACTCGATTGCCTTTTTTCGGCCAGTGTAGTCCAAATCAGGAATGTAATAAAGGGTTTCCACAAGCCCGGCGATTTTGGCGTATTCACCCTCGCTCAAATGGTAGGTCTCACTGTTGAACCAAATAGGCTTGTACCCGAAGGCGGCGCAACATAGGGCATCCCGTTCACCGCAACAGATAACCGCCTCCGGATACTTAGTCTTTTTCCGCGCAGGCTTGTTTTCGGCTTCCGGCTCCGTGTCTTCGCCTTGGCTTTCGGCGTATTTCTCGGCGGCCTCCTCCAACTCCTTAAGGCCGTTTATGAACCCCCGGGGCTTCTTGCCGGCATACGAGAAACGGAACTCCTTTTTCCAGCTCAACGGGGTATAGATTTTTTGGAACTCGCCGCAATCCCGTAGGAAAATCGGGAACGTGTCGGTACTGCTTACTACCGTGGTAACCAGTTTGCCGTTTTCGTTGCGTGTACGCGAATACCAGGCAACACTCCTGTAGGAATAGGCCTCGCAGACCTCGGCGGTTACTTTCGGCCCCAGGATCTTCAACTCATATTCGGTGAAATCCTTGCCCTGCCAGCGGAAATCGCCCTCTTTCTCATCCTCTTTTGCCGGGCGTTGCTCGATAACGGCCTTGTTCGCCTCCCTAATCGATGTGTCCTCAATCCCAAATCTCCCTGCTATATAGGCAATGGCCTTGGGAAACGAAAGGTTGGTTTCTTTTATTACAATGTCGATGGGCGAGAGGGCGTGTCCCTCGTCTCCGAAATCGGTAAGCCGCCAAACATCCTTGAAAAGTTTGATACAGGTGGAGGCATCATCTTCACTCCTTATCCGGAATTTTTTTCCGTCTTCCCGTGCATCAGGATAAAAGGTCTTGATGATATCAAGCCCCCGATTGGTGGCCGCATATATTTGTTCAGGTGTTATCATTCTTGAAACGTATAATTTAAGTCTATGGCGTACGCTGCACCCTCTTTCACAATGTCCGATTGTTTTTCCTGCACCAATGCAAGCAGATCAGCGCGTAGTACCTCTATCTGTTGTTGTGCCGCTTCGGGTGAATCGGCCTCAAAGGTCAAGCCCTCTTCGCAAAGCCGTACCGTATAGGCAACCCTGCCGTCCTCGATTAGACGGGCGTTATCGATGGTTACTTTCATTGCTCTGTGTCTTGTTTGGGTGTACCTTTCCGCGACAACCAGCCATGTTCCATAGCCGAAATAAGATGTTCCAGGTTGCTTTCACGGATACACCAATATCCGCTCTCGTCCTTAAAAAAGCCAAATCCCTCTTTCCATTGGCTTTCCAGGCGGCGTTTCAGTGTTCTTACGCTTATGCCCAACAGTTGAGCTATATTCTCCGCCCCCCTTATCAGTCGTTCCATATTATTCGGCTTTCCACTTTTTGGCAATCGCAAACATTGCAGGTTGTGAGAGCCCATACTTGTATGCCAAAGCTGTAAGAATGGTGGTCTTGGGAGTTCGGGGATTGGCTGCCTTATAGTCCAAATAATCCTGATAAATGGCACGGTTGCGCTCTTCTTTGCGTTGCGAACTTGACAACAATACAGGGACTTCTGTTGCACTCATGGCTATTTATTTTTTTTGTGTACTTTTGAGTAAGTTTTAAGTCAAAACTGGAACAAAAATATATCTTCTGGCTTACAATAGCAAGCCCAAAAGTATATCATTGTTCTGCTTTTGAACTTAATTAACTGATATTATGAAAGAAAATTTTTCAACAGACGACTTGAAGAAGTGGTTTAAGAGCCACGGAATTACCCAAAGAGAGATAGCTAGGCGCTTAAACATAACCCCAGGGGCTGTAAATGCTCTACTAAATGGAAAACCCTTTGGGGCTAAAACAGCCCACGACTGGAGCATTGAGTTTGGTTTAAATGAACCGTGGTTACTTCGCAGAGAAGGGCCGATGCTTAAACCACCAACAATAGAGCAGAGTGTATCCGGCAACGAAAATCAGTTTACAGGTATCGGAGATTTGCACACGGGAATCCCAGTAGCCGTACACCAGCAGGTTTTGACCCAGTTGGATCAAAGTATGCAGCAAAACTCCCGGCTAATAGCCATTATAGAGAATATGCAGAAAATCAATAAAAAATAATACAATGGAAAGGATAAAAAGAGCTTTGTTTTGCCTTTGTTTGCTGTTTCCGTTGCTGTTCGTAGGATGTTCGGGAACAAAAAAGGTTACGAATGTGCTAACGTACAGAACCCCTTACAATGGAGAAGTCTTGGTAAAAGGCCTGGGAGAGATTGTCCCCGAAGGTGCTGTTTTACTTGGCAGTGTGTCTGTAGGTGAAGGAGGCTTCACAAGAACAAAAAATTGTACTTATCAGGCTGTTATTGCCGATATACGGAGTTTGGCAGCAGGAATGGGTGGAAATGCTGTTGTGATAACCAAACACAAAGAGCCCTCAGTGTGGGAATCTTCCTGCCATCAGATTTCAGCAAATGTTTATTTCATTCCAGTAAATCAATAAGCAAGTATAAAGAGTCAAAAAAGGAGCTAAATTGCGCATCCTTAATGGTTTTCCTGCGTGTTCGGATTCCGTCCGGACCGCTGAAAATAGCAAGAAAAAAGAAGGATGTCCCAACAGGCATCCTTTTTTTCTTGCTCGGCAGTAGCGTTATGGAACAGAACCATATTTTTCATGGAGACGGCATGATTCTCGGCATGGGGAACGCGTTGGTGGACCTGATCTTCCAGCTTCCCTCCGATGATGTGCTTACGCAATGGCAGTTGCAGAAAGGCAGCATGACGCTTATCGACAGCAAGCGGGCCGGTCTTATTCTCCAATATTTCAACCGGACCAAGCCAGAGCTGGCCACCGGCGGTTCGGCCTCCAATACCATCACCTCCATCGCCGCCCTAGGGGGAAAATGCGGATTTATCGGCCAAATAGGCCGCGACGACACTTACGGCAATTTCTACATAACCGATCTTGAAAAACACGGCATAACACCCTATTTCCAACGCACGGAAGCACCCACCGGCATGGCCATTACCCTGATGAGCCCTGATACGGAACGCACGTTCGCCACCTGTCTGGGCGCAGCCGCCGGTCTTTCGGGCGAAAGCCTCGACCCCGCCGTTTTTGCCCGATACCGCTATTTCCACATAGAAGGCTACATGGTGCAGAACTATGCCTTGATGGAGAAAGCACTTTCGATTGCCAAAGCCGCCGGCATGGTGGTTTCTCTCGACCTGGCAAGTTTCAATATCGTGCACGAAAACCGCGATTTCCTTATCAAGATACTGCCTCAAGTGGACATTATCTTCGCCAACGAAGAAGAAGCGCTTGCCTTCACCGGCCAGAAAGATCTGGAAGCCCTTATTGCATTGTCCCGATCGGTAGCCGTAGCGGTGGTGAAACTCGGGGCGAGAGGCTCCCTTATCATGTATCAGGACAAACTCTACCATATCAATGCCGACAAAGTGGTGAAAACCGACAGTAACGGTGCGGGAGACAGTTACGCGGCAGGTTTCCTCTACGGACTCAGTCGCGGACTGGGGGTGCAGGAATGCGGCGAAATAGCCTCCACGGTAGCCACCGAAGTGGTGCAGGTTACAGGTCCGAAGCTTACGCATGAACATTGGAAAAACGTGCTTCCCCGTATCCGTGAGATAGAAAATCGAAAAACGGCATGGCCCGAATAGGGAATCTCGATATCGGCAGTTTCTCGCTTTGGCTTTCTCCCATGGAAGCCGTTACCGATCCGCCGTTCCGCAGTCTTTGCAAAGCTTATGGCGCCGATGTGCTGGTAAGCGAGTTCGTTTCGTCCGACGCCTTGGTGCGGATGGCGGGAAAATCGATTTCAAAAATGGCGTTTGAGGCAAACGAACGCCCCACGGCGATACAGATTTTCGGCCACGATGAACAAAGCATGCGCGAAGCGGCCGAAATCGCCGCCCGCATGAAACCCGATTTCATCGATATCAACTGGGGTTGTCCGGTACGCAAAATCGTAAGCCGCGGTGCCGGTTCGGGCATTCTTCGCGACATTCCCAAAATGATTTCCATTACAAGCGCGGTAGTGAAGGCAATGCGGGAAGTGGGGATTCCTGTAACGGTAAAGACCCGGCTGGGCTGGGATGCCGACAGCAAACCCATTGTAGAGGTAGCCGAAAGGCTGCAAGACATCGGCATCGCCGCCCTCAGCATACACGGAAGGACACGGGCGCAACTATATGCCGGACAGGCCGACTGGACTCTTATCGGAGCGGTAAAGCAAAATCCCCGCATGCAGATTCCCATATTCGGCAACGGCGATGTGGATTCGGCCCCCAAGGCTCTTTTGATGAAAGAACGCTACGGTGTGGACGGCATCCTGATCGGACGGGCTGCCATCGGGAATCCCTGGATCTTCAGGCAGATAAAATACTTTTTTGCCCACGGAAGCTTGTTGCCGCCACCTGATTTTGAAGAAAGGAAAAAGGTCTGTCTGGAATTTTTTCAGAAAGAGATAGAAGCCAAGGGCGAAAGAGTGGCCGCTCAGGAGATGAAGATCCATTACAGCGGTTTTTTCAAAGGCATACCGCATTTCAAGCCTGTCAAGGCCGAACTGATGCGCTCCGGAACATTCGAACTGGCCGCCAGACTCTTGGATACCTACAAGCCAGAAGAGAGACTGCAACAATAAGCAATAAGCCGATAAGCGATAAGGCGCACCTTCTCCTATAAGGTTTCGTGACGCACGCCCCCCTCCTCGCAAACCAATATACCCGAAGGATATTTGGTGATGATGAGGAAATCGTGTGTAGCCACCAGCACCGCGCAACCGGCCTTGCTGATATTGACCAACAGCCGCATGATTTCTTCGGACGTATCGGGATCGAGATTTCCCGTGGGCTCATCGGCCAGAATCACCTCGGGACGGTTGAGCAACGCCCTGGCGATGGAAAGCCGTTGCTGTTCACCGCCTGAAAGCTGGTAAGGCATCTTGTGCGACTTGGTACCCATCCCCACCATATCCAACACTTCCTGTATGCGATTGTCTATATCGAGCTTGTTTTTCCAATCGGTGGCCCGTAAAACGAAAGCCAGATTCTCGTACACATTACGGTCGTTCAGAAGCTGAAAATCCTGAAACACCACACCCAGTTTGCGGCGCAGGAAAGGAATATCCCTCTTGCGCAACGTGGCCAAATCGTAGCCGGCCACATTGGCCTGCCCCGCCACAACGGGAATATCGGCGTAAAAGGTACGCAGCAAGGAACTTTTTCCCGTTCCCGTCTTGCCGATCAGGTAAATAAAGTCGCCTTTGTTTACCGACAGATTCACATCCGTAAGAATACGGGTATGCTTTTGATATACGTCCAGATGCTTCGCCCACAGAACGGCGTTGGTATATTCCATCATCACATGCCTATTTGCGCCTTGATCGCCTGTATCTCCGCTTTCAAAGCCGATTCCAATTCCATTATCTTCCGGTCTTTCTCATCCAAAAGCCGCTGATGCTCAACTGCTTGCCGTTCCAACTCTTCCACTTTCCGGTTGATCTGCCGATTGATCTGCCACAGCACCGGAATCAAACCCGTGTAGTTCATACTCAACATACCTTTGGCATCTGCCGTTACCAATTCGGGAATATATTTCTGCACTTCCTGCGCTATAAAACCCAACTGTATCCGCTGTTTCCTGTCGGACTTATAGCGGAACGAAACCGGTGTAAGCGAATCCAAAAGCGAAACAGCCCAATTTCCGGGTCTGATATCATTCTTCAAGCGATAGTCTGAACCCTGACAAATTCCATATGCGGACGACACCGTTCCCCATACATCAAGATTGCCTGTAAAATGGCTCGTGCCGTCATTGTCTATTTGAAAACCGACCAACGCAGGCAATTGTGCCGAACCGAACATAAAAACAGGCTCCGCAAACGGGTTGTCATTATTATCCAGCTTGTCGTCCTGGGCCCAGATGTTATCTCCCATCAAGGTAATATTTTGAAAACCGCCATGGTCCGCATTGCCGTTTTGAAGAGAAGAACCTATTATCGTAACATAGCCGCCGCCACCGCTTCCGGCCGTAATATCGCGCCCCATGGCAACCAGACCGTTGCTGATCCCGTTGCACATATCCACACTGCCCATCGCGACAGGGCCGTTGATCGCATATAGAGAGCCCCCGTTCCCACTCACCCGCAAGTCGCCCACAACTACCGAACGGACATTCATCGGCAAGGCCATATTTCCTATCCCCTTCCCGATGGCGATCGAACCTTCTCCCACCACATTGTCATTACCCACCACTATCGTATTCTCTCCACTGGCCGTATTGTTAATCCCCAATACAACGGCACCGTCGCCATCCGCAGTATTCCTTCTGCCCACCCCCACTGCGTTGGTGCTTACCGTTTGGGTATTGCCCAATGCCAGCGCATCGTTGCCGATTGCCCTTGAGTCGTTACCCAACACGATGCTACTCTCTCCGTTAACCTCCGCGGCCCTGCCTATCGCCACCGCATAATCGGCCGTGGTCTTGCTGCCCGACCCGATGGCAAAACTTTCCTTGCTCGTTGTCGATACAGAAGCGTTTTCCCCGAGGGCAAACGATTTTTCGGCCATAACGGTAGCCCCGTTGCCTACCGCAAAACTGTAATCGCTCGCGGCCCGGGTATCCAAACCGAAAGCCACCGAATATTTTCCCACGTTGTTCTTATCCCAAGCCGTAAGATTTGCATTCAAGGATCCGACCCGCAAGGCGGATAGTTCCGGATACCAGATAAAACGGGAGGTATTTCCGTCTGCATTGGCCTCTGCGGTAAACAACACATCGCCGCCATGCACCTCCAGCATACCCTGCGGCGTTTCCGTGCCAACCCCCACGCGGGTCTGCACAAGCTCTTTTCCTTTGTTGTAAGCGTAAAGATTGTCGTCGCCATTGCGTAACCAAAGGGAATCGCTCAATGCTTCGGCAAGCGCCAAGGTATCGGGTGCGCCCGAAGCGGCATTGCCCGGCACAAGTTTCAATCCTTTCCATGCCATATTCAATGCCGTCTTGCCGGTGGCATCCATGGTTACATGTCCGCTCAGGGAGCGGGGCACCAAAGGTTTCTGCGCGTTGCCTATCCAGATCTGGGCATTGCCGAGATCATTGGTCAGCAGATTATGCGTACCCGTTACCGTGCCGTTTATCTCCACACCTGTGGCGTTTGTCTTTATCGTGCCGGCATTCAGCAGACCATCGATCTCGACATCGCCTGTCAACGAAAATCCTTTGTCGGCGGAATACCTATAGACGGCAGGCGCTGCGCAAAGTTCCCCTAAAAGATTGTTCCAGTAAATCAGTTTGCCATCGTCACTATCGGTAAGATCCCCCCACAGGCCACCATCACCGCCGCCCTCCCCGGCACTTCCCCATCCCAAAGTTCCCTTATTGTCGGTCAGCACCAATGCCTGTCCTCGCTTCCCCGCCGAAACTGGAAATGTATATCCTGTCTCGCCCTCGGCCGAATTGAGAAAGGTTACAGAAGATGCATCCACATTCAGCGCGCGGCCGCTTTGCGAAAGCACCGAATTCACCAAGGTGTTGTTGGGGCTGTTGTATTTGGGGATATAATTGTCGTCGAGATTGCCGTAAAGACCGGCAGCCGACACGTTGCCGGCCATAAACGCATAGGGAACGGTAAGCAGTTCCGATGTACCCATATTGGTGAACCCGCTGCCGTCGGTTTCCACTTCTATCTGGATATAGACACTATGCCCGTTCCACGCCACTTCCTGCAATGAGGTGCCGGAGGTTACCGTACCCCGGCCTATCTCAAGGTTCACGATACCGAAAGCATTGGCGGTGATTCCCGTGTGTTCTTCGCTATAGGCAATCTGGCCGGCCGCGGGGTCATCCAGGCGAAGACTGATCCGCAGATTGATATTTTCCTTTCCCGATAAAGCCTTCCCGTTCACATCCCGCAAAACAGCCTGATATTTGATGGCGCCCGGCACTTCGGCGGCGTCCGAACCCGCCCATAAACCGGCTGCCAAAACGACGATTCCGAAAAATTTACGGCAAAAATTCTTCATATTCAGGATACTTTTATCAATTTAAACGACTTAAGGATACCACCCGCCCTCACTTCAAGCAGATATATCCCTGCATGCAAGTTACACGTTTCCACGGAATGCAGACCGGCGTGCAAACCCGTTCGCTGAAGAAGCCGGCGGCCCTGCATATCGCACAGCGAAAGCGCATATTCCCGATTGCTTTCATCCCGAAGACGCACATAGAGTGTCTGGCGCACAGGATTGGGATAAATCTCCACCCGGTAATCCTCTCCTTCCTCCCATGCAATACGGGTGGCCAAAGGGTCTTCGATAAAGCCCTCTCCCTGTTCGAAACCTTGCGTAAGACGTTTTTTGGAAGCATCGAAACCGGACGTGGTGCCGAAAGTTTCCGTGATTGTCTCGCCGATATTCCAATAACATTCCACGGTTTCTCCGCCCAAGGACAAGGTAACGCTCCCTCCCGATGAAGAAAAAACCGAGAGATCCACTTGTTGGGAAAAGCCCCTGTGTATTTGCAGAAAACCAAAGACGAGCAATACAAAACCCGTTTTCAGCGTAAAAAATCTTTTCATTTTCTTATTTCCGGCGCACATCGCCCAGACACGAACCTGCGTCTCTACAAATTTACAAAATTACATTTTTTTACACGCACACGCAACCTCCGGCACGAAACGCACGCTCCTTTTGCCGGAGAGAAAAAGAAAAAAAGCGTTACCTTTGCCCTTCGGATTTTAAACTACCCTGATAATGACTATTACGAAAGAACCCAAGGACACGCTTTCCGCCTACTTGAAACTGGAACTCCTTCCGCAGGACTACGAAGGGAAAGTGGCCGCAGAATTGAAAAACTACCGTCAGAAAGTACAGATGAAAGGCTTCCGCCAAGGTCAGGTTCCGGCCTCCCTCGTACAGAAAATGTACGGCAAAGCCATTTTGATGGAACAGGTTAACAAGCTGATTGCCGAAAGCATCGACAACTATATTCGGGAAAATAAAATCAATATCCTCGGTCATGCCTTGCCTGTTCCCGAAGAGGAGAAAAAGAGCGAATTCGACTTCGACAATCCCGGTACGTTCGTGGTGTGGTTCGAGATCGGCATCGCCCCCGAGTTCGACGTGGAATTGGAAAAAGTGAAAGTGGACGGCTACAAAATCAGCGTTTCGGACGAAATGCTGGACAAACATCAGGAATCGCTCTGCCGCCGCTACGGTGTGGTGAGCAGCCCCGAGGCCGCCGCGTTGGAAGACACTTTGGGCGGAGAATTGTTTGAACTGAACGAAGAAGGCCAGATAAAGGAAGGCGGCATAAACGTGAAGACCTCTATCGCCATCGATCTCATCGCCCTTAAAACCATCCAGAAACAATTTATCGGAAAAGGTGTGGGCAGCACCGTTGATTTTGAAATCCAGAAAGCCTTCAAAAACAAGGCCGATCTGTCGTCCATGCTCCGAATCAAGGAAGATGAGCTGGCCGGTATCGCCCCCAAGTTCCGTTTCCGCATCGACAGCATCACCCATGTGGAACCTGCCGCTTTGAACGAAGACCTTTACAAGAAAGCCTATCCGCAGGAAAACATAAAGGATGAGGCGGGCTTCCGCGAAGCGATGCGCAAGGACATAGGCAAATACTACGAACAGAACACCGAAAAGAAACTCTTTGTCGATACCGTTGACAATATCATCGGCCAAACCAAGTTCGATCTGCCGCAAGATTTTCTCAAACGCTGGATTCTCTCCGAGAGCAACCGTCAGGCCGAAGAAGAGAAGAAAGCGCCCGTTGCGGATATTCCCGCCGAAGAAATGAAACAGATTGAACGCTCGTTGCGTTGGGAACTGATCCAAAACAAGATTACCGAAAAATACACGGTGAAAATCGAACCCGAAGACTTACGCACCTTTTACAAAGACCGTGTTCTCTCGCAATATTTTCCGGTACAGTCGGAAGATGAAGAAATGCGCAAGCGCATCGACATGTTCATCGACTCGATGATGAAGAACCAAGAAGAGGTGAAACGGGTGTATGACATGGTTTTTGAAGAAAAACTCACCGCCCTTTTCCGCGAAAAGGCAAAAGTCAACACCAAAGAGGTTACGATGGACGAGTTTGTGGAAGTGCTCAAGAAAACCGAAGAAAAGAAAAACAAATAATTCTGTCTGTCCATGCACAACGAATTCAGAAAATACGCAATGGGGCACAGAGGCATCAGCAGCCTGAGCCTCGATCGTTTCGACGCCTACACGCGGGCATACATTTCGCCCACCATTATCGAGGAACGCCAGTTGAATGTAGCCCAGATGGATGTTTTCTCGCGTTTGATGATGGATCGGATCCTTTTTCTGGGTACGCCCATCAACGATGAGGTGGCCAATATCATTCAGGCGCAGATCCTCTTTCTGGATTCGGTGGATTCGGGCAAAGACATCCAGCTTTACCTCAACACGCCGGGCGGTTCGGTATATGCCGGCCTGGGCATATACGACACGATGCAGTACGTTTCTTCCGATGTGGCTACAATCTGCACGGGCATGGCGGCTTCGATGGGCTCGATATTGCTCTGTGCCGGCACCAAAGGGAAACGCACGGCGCTGAAACATTCGCGCGTACTGATCCATCAGCCGCTGGGCGGTGCCGAGGGGCAAGCCTCCGACATCGAGATCACGGCCCGTGAAATACTCAAGGTAAAGAAGGAGTTGTACGAAATTCTATCGGAGCACAGCGGTCAATCCTACGAAAAAATCTATCAGGATGCCGACCGCGACTACTGGATGACCGCACAAGAGGCACTTGCGTACGGCATGATCGACGAAGTTCTCGAAAAATCAAAGAAATAAAACAATGGGATGGATTCTGCTTGTAATTATCTATAAACTGCTCCTTTTACCCACCCTTTGGGGCGTTTTTTCCGATTCGGGCCGGAATCCGTTCCTTTCTTTGGTTCCCTTTTACGGCGAATGGATCTGGATACAGCTGCTCAAAGTAAAATGGTACGGTTATTTTCCCTTTCTGTTTCTGCCTTTCATCAACGTTTTTGTTTTTTGGTTGCTGTGTGTGGAAACTTCCTACGGCTACCAAAGACGCAAGATCTGGGAATGTTTCTTGGCTTGCGCTTTCTTTTTTATCTACTTCCCGTGGCTGCATTTTAAAAACAGGGAGCGTTTTTCCTGCGCCAAGGATCTGCCGCCTGTAAAAAAATCTCCGGCGCGTGAATGGTTCGATACGCTTGTTTTCGCCCTCACGGCGGTTCTGATTATCCAAGCTTTCTATTTCAAAGGTTTTGTGATCCCTTCCTCCTCGATGGAGAAATCGCTCAATGTAGGGGATTTTCTGTTTGTAAGCAAAACCGCCTACGGCCCCAGAGTGCCGCAGACGATTCTGTCTTTCCCCTTTGTGCAGCACACGCTGCCGCTCACCAACGACAAACCCTCTTACCTTACCTGGATAAAGTTGCCCTACCGCCGTTTGCCCGGTTGGGGACAGGTGCGCCGCAATGACGTAATCGTGTTTAACTTTCCCGACGGCGACACGGTTTCGAGCCGTTTTCAAAGCAATATAAGCTACAACACCTTGGTGAAGGAAGCGGGTAGAAACCGCGTGTGGAACGAAAAAGCCACTTTTGGCCGTATAACCTACCGCCCCGTGGACAGAAGGGAAAATTTTGTAAAACGTTGCATCGGTCTGCCCGGCGACACGGTTTCGATTCGCAACCGCCAAGTGTATATCAACGGACAGGAAGCCGCCAATCCGCCCCTTTTGCAATTCAACTACCGGATCCACCCCTCCCCTGCGGTGGTCTCCAACCGCATCTGGCAAGAAATCGGCGTATCGAAAGACGACCTCAAGATGCTTTTCCATCCCGATTATGCTTCCGTACCGCTTACACAAGAAATGGCGGAACGCTTGGAAAAAGTTCCGGGCGTGGAGGCGGTGGAACCTATGATGGAACCGCTCGGTCTGGGCGACGGACGGCTGTTTCCTTTCAGTCCTTCCGAATATCCTTGGAACGTTGACAATTACGGCCCCGTTTATATTCCGGCCAAAGGCGATACCTTGCATCTTACCGAACAAAATATCGTTCTTTACGAACGCCTGATCCGTATCTACGAAAACAACTCATTGCAGATAAATCCTGACGGAAGCATTCTCATCAACGGACAAGCCGCCGACACCTATGTTTGCAAAATGAACTACTATTGGGCCATGGGCGACAACCGGCACAACTCTGCCGATTCCCGATACTGGGGCTTCGTGCCTGAAGATCACATGGTGGGAAAAGCCTTTATCGTCTGGTTTTCGTGGAATAAAGACGCTTCCGGATTCAAAAAGGTTCGTTGGAACAAGATAATGCGGAAAATCCGCTAGTCATTGTTTTTCTGCAACTGCTTGGTTTTTCGGATTTCCCTGTTCTTACGCCTTTCCGCCCTACGTTCGGCTTGGGTGCGACGGGGACTTGTGCCGTGCAGAAATTCCTTGATATTGTCGAAATCCCTTCTGAATACAATCCCTACCCCTTGCGTATAAGAATTGACGGGTTTGGTAAGGTCTTCATCGTTTGAATGGTTGAATCCGCGCAGACGGAGTTCTTCGGTAAACTTCCATTCTATATCCATATCGCCCACCACCGTAGTGGCATTGGAGGCCGTACTGCCGGCATTGTTGTCGGATACGCCGAGGTTTCCGTTGATAACTAGACGGTCGTTGAAAAGCTGTCCGGACATCATCACCTGAAATTCCGAATTGCTGGCCGTGGTACCGGGCTTGTAATTGATACCGATATTGAAATCCGTGGTAAGCTTGGAAAGAAAATTGTTGAACTGGCTGAACAATATTTCGGACGAAGAGGAAAGCGCGGTGTTGGCCACATTGGAAGAAGATCCCTCTACTGTCATGAAAGAGTTGAACATCAAAAGCGAAAAGGTCTGGCGCAGCATTTCATCTTCATCATCTTTCTTTATGATGGCATGAAATTTGTCTTTGGTGTCATCGTCGGTATTCGACAAGTCGATATCGAAACCGATATCGGGATTGAGCAACCGCCCCGAAAGCAGAATCTGGCTTTCCACATTTACCTTTTGCTTATAGCGGCTTTCATTACCCGGATCGAAAGCCGCCAAGATGGGATAGAGGCTGGCCTTGGTCTGATAGCCGGCCTGCACGTTGATACGGGCATCCGTCATAGGCCCCACCCACGAAATGGTGCCGCCCTCCTTCAACTCAAAACGCTTATTGATCACGTTGACCATCGAAAAATCGAACTCCCCGCCACTAATCGTATACGTTCCGAACAACTGGGGGTTTCCCTCCGCCATGTGCAAACGCAAAAGCCCCTTGCCGGTGGCTTTCAGATCTCCGTTCATAGCCGTATTGCGCAACAGCACCGAAACGGAAAGGCCTGGCGTGACATTCAGATTCAGGTCCATCGTAAGTTTGCTTTTCCGATGCATCTCCGCCCGGTTATGGGCATAGTATTGTTCCAATGAAAAACCGCCGCTGTCTTGCGGTTTTGCCGAAGGCACCTGAAAGGTAATGAAATTCACACCCGTTCCGCCGGAAGGATTTGAAAAATCGAAAGAGATATCCGAATTGTCTTCCACCGTGGCGTTCAACAATATCGAAACATTGTTGGTAGGGCCGGAAATATTGAGGTTGCCCGTGGCGAAAACCGTACCCCAGAACGGAAGACGGGGAGAACGTTTGGATTGCAACACCAACAGTTTATCGAAAGAAAGCCCCAAATCGAGCCGCATCTGCTTGAAATTCCGATGCAGGATACTTCCTGTCAGCTTACCGCTGGTTGCAAACACCGGATCGGAAAATACAACGGGGGCAAGAACAATCTTATCTGAAGTGAGTTCTATTCCGAAATCGGAGAACTCATAACGGGTCTGCAACATGGGAATGGTGGCGGCAAAACCGGTAGCGGTAAGGGATGCCTTCAGCACTGGTTCTTTCAATGTACCGCCGATGCGCAGGTTTCCGCTCAGGCTTCCATCAAGCCTATCGGCTACCGAAGCCAGCATCTGACGGAGGAAAGCCACCGGAAATCCGTCCGCATTGCCGCTGAAATCCAGTTTTCTTTGTTGCCGGGGATAAAAGTTTCCGTTTATCGACAGCAAGGGACGGCTCCGCGAAGAATCCTTGACAGTAAAACTTGCCTTGACGGATTCCTGTTTGCTGAAAGAGGCCGTCAAAAGCCCTGTTCCATACAAATAATCGTTGATACTGAGCTTATCCAGACGCAAACCGGCTTTAAACAGAAAATTTCCGAAGAAATCCCGCACCTCAAGGCCGCCGTTCAACTTGGCATCTATCTTCATATGGGTCTTGCGCAGGAAAAATTCGAGATAGGAAAGGCTGAAATCCGAAAAATCGGCTTTCAACACCGAACCTGCCCGCCGCGAAAGTTCGCCGTTCAGGCTGATTCCACCCAAGTTCTCCGTTGAATGCATCCCCACCCGATTCATCACCAGAGAATCCTTGGCCATCACCAGATATCCGTCCGGATAACTTTTCCACTCGTTTTTACCGATACGGAGCCGGAAATCCTGCAATCCCATCCGGATATGCCCCGCCGACAGAAATTCCAGGCTTCCATTCAGCTGCGCATTGTTGTTTTGCCGGTCCGCACTATCCAGCCCCCAGCCAATCGTATAGTCCAGAACATCGGGTGCCTTTCTATGGAAATACACCGAAAAATCGTTCATGGCTATACTGTCGTCCAGATAGAGTTTCTTCGCCGTCGTGCCCAGGCCGAAGTTCTCCCTGTCCACATAAGCATTCACCTCTCCGGACATATAGGCGATCTTACCCACCTGCACATAAGGAATCTTTGATTCCAGCCATCCGCTTCCGCGCTCCGACACATATTCCATATCCAGATCCAGCCCCAACGGCAAGGATACGGCCGGATAAAGCACCGACAACAAGGACTCGGAATCCTTGAGACGAAGATGCAGATCAAAATCCTGCACGGACAATGCACCGGCAGGCATATCCGCCTTTCCCGCAAGGGTCTGGGCAAAATGAGGCAGACTTGCCGCTACCGTCTGCAACAATGAATGCTTCAGGTTTTTCAGATTCCAACGCCCCGCCACATCGGCATCCAGTAAAGAAGAGCGGACCGAAAAGCTCTGACGCAGGGAATCTTCCTTATCTATCCCGATATCCAGACGGGGAAGGTCATATCGATGTCCCAAACGTTGTATCTGCAAGCTTTCTACGGTAATATCGCCCGATTCGATTCCCTTTCCGTAGCCCGCATAATTGGCCACGACATGGGTCTTCACCGAACACAAACCGGTATCGCCCAACAGGCGGAGGGGTTGCAGCTCGATGTTGCGTAAAGAAAGTTCGCCGTGTGCCTGCACCGAAGCCTGACTGCGGTCGAGCATACCGTCGAGGGTAAAGTCGAAGTCGGGATAGAAACACGAAACGTAACCTTGAATATATTTGGGACGGGTTTCCAAATCGAAAAATACGGGACCGATGTTTTTGCCGACAACCTCCAGCATACCCACCTCACCCCAAAAAGCATAAGACATCCGTTTGAAACCCGAACCGGAAAGCCGGAAATTGGCCTCCGCGTCTGCCTTTCCGAACAAAGTGTCGTTATGCAGGATATTTCCGAGACGGATATCGGAAAGCCGTGCTTTTCCCACTAAGAAAACTCCCTCCCGCTCAGTGGTATCCATAGCGGTTTGATAGATGCGCAACGTACCGAGATTGGTGGCAAGCTCCATATCCGCCTCAAACCCTTGCCCGCTCCCCAGAAAGGTTCCGCTGAGCGTCAGCCTGTCAAGATCCGAAAAAACTTTGGGCAACACCAGTTTCTTATCGTTCGGTAAAACCAGATTGTCCCAATCGGATTTTTCGGTCTGCAATCCTTGCAGATGCAAGTCTATCCTGCTTCCCTTGATTTCGGGAAGCCCTTTTATATGGAGGTCGGCGGCAAAACGGGTGGCGTTTCCGTATGCCATCTGCAGATGCCGCAGATCCAAATCCGCCACCGTTCCCTTTACCTTGCCGGAAAATGAGACTTTCTGCGTCAGCGACCGGAATACAGGCGCGAAATAAGCCAGATCCCGCAAGGCTATTTCCGAAGAAAACACCTCTTGCGCCATCTCCACGTTCTGCACGAAATGCCTATAACACTTCCAATCCGAAGCCATTAAGGAAAGGCTGAGGCTCGCCCTGCTGTCGGGCGTTTGGAAACGCGCTCCGTTAAAGTACAGTTCCCCTTTTCGTACATACACATCGGCCGAGAATCCATTCAGCACGAATCCCGTTTTTTCCCTGCATTGCAGATGGTTTACCTTTGCCCTTACCACGCCGCAACGCGAATAAAAGTTTTCCGCGTTCAGATTCACGTTTTCCAGGCCAACATGCTTGAAATCGATTTTTCCCCCCTGCGCATAGGCGGCATCTTGTGCATCATAGAGAAACTTTCCGTTGTAGATACGGGCCTTTTCGATAATGAAAGCCTTACGCAAGGCCGTGTCTTTTTTGGGCAGGGCCGCTATTTTTTTCAAAACCCGCTTGAAGTCGGATATGGTATCGCCCCTGTAGCGGCGAATCTCTATCTGAGGCTCATAGAGGGTAAGCGTAGCCAAGGCCGGCTCCTTCAGATTATAACTTTTGAGTACAACAAACGCTTCCGGAACAAATACGGTGCGGTTGCTGCGGGTGTCGAACACTTCCACTCCCCTTGCCGTAACCGACCGTTTGAAAAGATTGATGTCAAGTTTGGACAAACGTACCTCGCATTCGGTAAAATCGCCCAGAAACACCGCCACCCTTTTGGCGATGACACCCTGAACCGGCGATGTATGTATCATACCGCCCAACAGCAACAACAGGAACAGCAGACCGGCCAGAATTCCCAAGAATATCCGGCCTGCCAATCCGAGAAATCTGTTTTTTTTCCGACGTTTTTTTTGCTTCGGCCCCGTCCGGACGGATTCGGTCGCTACAGCCGGTTTCTGCGAAACGTGTTCCAATTTTCAGTAAATTTGCCCGTTCAAGCCCTTCCGTGCGCCAACACGGCCGGTATATTGCAAAATTACGCCAAGTTCGGCGAAGAATAAAACCGTTTAGCGATTTTCCGTATGGCCTACCTACTTGCGATAGAATCTTCTTGCGACGATACCTCGGCAGCCGTTCTGAACGATGATCTCCTGCTTTCGAACATGATTGCCGGACAAAAAGTGCACGAAATCTACGGAGGCGTGGTGCCGGAACTGGCTTCCCGCGCCCATTTGCAGAATATCGTTCCTGTAGTGGATACCGCGCTCAAAACGGCCGGCATAGACAAACGGCAGCTCGAGGCCATCGCCTTTACACGTGGTCCGGGGCTACTCGGTTCCTTACTGGTGGGCGTTTCTTTCGCCAAGGCCATGGCCCTTTCGCTTGACATACCCTTGGTAGAGGTAAACCACCTGCAGGCACATGTGCTTTCACACTTCCTGCGCACACCGCAATACAGCCACGCGCCGAAATTTCCGTTCCTCTGCCTGCTTGTATCGGGCGGCCATACACAGATATTGCAGGTAAACGCCCCCGACAACTTCAAAGTGTTGGGCGGCACAATAGACGATGCGGCCGGAGAATGTATCGACAAGGCGGCCAAGATCATGGGGCTGCCCTATCCGGGCGGGCCGGTGATAGACAAACTGGCCCAAGCGGGCGACGGGCAACGTTTCCGTATCGCCAAACCGCGCATTCCGGCCCTGAACTACAGTTTCAGCGGACTCAAAACCTCTTTCCTCTATTTAGTGCGCGACGGACTGAAGAAAGATCCCGATTTCATTACCCGGAACCTCAACCATCTCTGCGCTTCGGTACAGCAAGCCGTAGTGGATTGCCTGCTTGAGAAACTGGTGGCGGCCTGCCGGCAGACCGGCATCCATCAGGTGGCGATTGCAGGCGGCGTATCGGCCAATTCCCTGTTGCGCGGGCAGTTGGAAAGACAAGCCTCGCTTCACGGTTGGGAAGCCTTTATCCCACCCTTTTCTTTTACCACCGACAACGCGGCCATGGTAGGTATCGCCGGTTATTTCAAACTGCAACAAAAGGCGTTCTGCCCTATGTCGGCCGTACCTTACGCCCGTTCATAGGAACCGAAAGCGGAAGGTCTTGCCCGAATCGTCAAAATTCCTTATCTTTGGGAAGCGTAGGCTTTGTTGGAAAGCCCCGCACCCTTGCTATGAAAAGACTGGCTCTCTTATTCCCGATATTGTTTGTAGCGGCGGTATCGCAGGCGCAATCCTACCCCGATCCGGCGCTCAAGAAAAGTTATTCGGTATTGGCCTTGGGAGAAACCCTCAAAGTGGCGGTAGCCCAAAGCGGCATCTATAAAATCAGTTACGAAAATCTGGTGTCCGCAGGCTTGGTTTCGGAGGAAATCGAATCGCGGAAACTGGCTTTGTATGGTAATGTATCGGGCATGTTGCCCACCTTCAACCTACCCGGCACCTACGATGACCTAAGTCCGCTCCCCATCTGGCTCCACGATGGAGGAGACAACCGGTTCGGCCCCGGCGACTACTTTCTTTTTTTTGGCGAATCGCCCCACCGTTGGGTGTACGAAAAGGAGGAATTCCGCTATGTGCCGCACCATTACAGTGACTCCACCTTTTATTTTGTAAGCCTCCGGGCCGAAATCGAACACCGGGTGGTGTCCCGCACCGCTGAAACGCCTGAAAATCCCATCCGCATAGAGGCTTTCCCTGAACATGTACGCTATGAGACCAATACGGTAAACCTTTGCAACGGCGGCTATACATGGTTGGGCGAAAGTTTCTCGTTTTCGGGTAACGAACGCAGCTTTACCCTCAACACGCCCGACCCGAAAGCCGGCGAAAGCGCCACTCTGGAAGTGGCTACCGCCGCCATTTCCTCCAAAGGAACGGCCACTTTCCGCATCACCTGCGGAACCACCTCTTTCAGCATCTACCATCCCGAATACACCGGCTCTTTCTGCTCCGATAACCAGACCGCCCGGGCAAGCGTACCGCTGAACGGAAACACCACCGCGGTCCGGCTTTCCTTCAACAAAACGAACAGCACCGAAGCCGGTTATCTGGATTATATCAATCTTTTTTACCTCCGCAACCTCAAGCTTGCCGGAGACAAACTGCTTTTCCGCCATCCGGAAGCCATCGGAAACAACGCCCGCTTCGTGGTGGAGGCTTCCGCCAGCACCCTGATATGGGATATAACGGATGTGTATCATATAGAGGAAATCCCCACCACCGCCGAAAGCGCGGGTAAAATAAGCTTTTCCTCCCATGCCGACGGAACAATGCACGAATACATCGCCTTTTCCCCCTCCCAGTGTCCGTCCCCCCGCCTGGTAGGCAAGGTAAAGGCACAAAACCTGCACGAACTGCAGAATATCTCTTATATCGTGGTTTCGCATCCGGCCTTTTTTGAACAGGCGCAACAGATAGCCCGGCTGCATCAGGAAAGAGACGGCATAACGGCATATGCGGCCACCACCGAAGAAGTGTACAACGAATTTTCATCGGGGGCGAAAGATCCTTCGGCCATACGGCTCTTTCTCAAACGGGTACGCGACAAATCCGATGAAGGCAAGGGGCCTGCGGCGCTTCTGCTTTTCGGAGCGGCTTCTTTCGATTACAAAAATCTGCTTGGCGGCGTTTCGGACTTTGTACCCACCTTGGAGTCTTACGGAAACGATTCCGAAGGCGCGGCAACACCTTCCGAAGACAATTTCGGTTATCTGGATGATGAAGCCGGCACCGACCCCGCCGCTCCCGCATACCCCAAGGGAAAATTGACAGTTGCGGTAGGGCGCATACCGGTGCAATCCGTGGAAGAGGCCCGCAATGCGGTAGAAAAGATAGACATTTACTCAAGCCGTTCGTACGTGCATGATCCCGGCCGTCCCGATCTTTCGGGTAATTTCGGCAACTGGCGGAACGAAATGGCCTTTGTTACCGACGACAGCTTCGAATCCTCCATGGAGAGAAACGTCTTATCCAACAATCACATACAAAACAACATCCCCTACATCCACCTCAACAAGCTATACTCGGACAATTACGAACGGGAAAACTCCTCGGTTACGAGCCGGATACCGGAACTGGAAAAGGCCATAGGCGACATGGTGGAAAACGGATGCCTCTTCATCGGATACCTCGGACACAGCAACTGGAACTCTTGGTCGGATGAAAAAATCCTGACCACCGACCTTATCGACAATTGGAAAACCAGTTTCACTTTTCCCATCATGATGGCCTCGTCCTGCACTTTTGCCTATTATGACCAAGCGAATCTGGTTTCGGGTGCGGAACGTTGCGTACTCAAGGCGCATGCCGGCGCCATCGCCATGGTGGCCACAAGCCGCACGGCCACAGTGGGCAATATCGAAGAAATCCACAAACGTTTTGCCGAAAGCCTCATCGATAAATCAGCCGGAAATATTCCCACCATCGGAAGCGCGTTCCTGTACGCCAAGACCTCAACCACCCAAGGCGGTGCCAACAAATTCCTCTTATTGGGAGACCCGGCCCTGAAGGTGGCTCTGCCCGAACATAACATAGAAACGCTCCGCATCAACGGCAAAGACATCGATCCGGAAATCCCCGACACGCTGAAAGCACTCTCGCCCATTACTATCGAGGGGCGGATTGTGAACCAGGCAAAAATACCGTTAACAGACTTCAACGGCACTTTGATGGTGAAAATCTACGACAAGGCCGTTACCAAAACAACCCTCGGCCTTTATAATCCGCAAAGTTCGAATTACAACGCGGCCATCAGCTACACCGACCAGAACAGTCTGCTTTTCCAGGGGGTAACGGAAGTGAAAGACGGTTTTTTCTCGTTCAGTTTCATTGTTCCCAAAGATATCCAGTATAATTTCGGAAACGGCCGAATCAGTTATTATGCCTACTCGGAAAACAGCGACGCCAACGGCAGTTTCAGCGGCATCATTGTAGGCGGTTTCAATGAAAACGCCGTTTTAGACACCTTGGCACCGGAGGTGTCGCTCTTTATCAACCGGAACAATTATCTTGAGGGTACGGTGGGAGAAGAACCCTACCTGTACGCGGAAATCAGCGATGAATACGGCATCAATACCACAGGGGCCGGCATCGGGCACGATATGACCATCATTATCGACGAGGATCTGAAAAACCCGATTACGGTCAACAATTATTTCCGCTACAATACAGGGAGCTACAAAGAAGGCACATTGCTCTATCCGCTCAAGGTCGAACCGGGCAGGCATACGGTCCGGCTCAAGGTATGGAACATCAACAATATCTCCGCCTCAAAAAGCATTTCTTTCAACGTGGACGGTTCTTCGGGATTCAAAGTATTCGATATGAAAGCGGTTCCCAACCCGGCCCGGGGCGGATACGTGGACTTTTACTTCAACCACAACGGCGTGGGCGGCGGCATTGAACGCTGCGACTTCGATATCTTCAGTCTGCAGGGGGCGCGCGTGTCGAATTTCAGTTACCGCCTCACCGACCTTTCGGGTTATTCGGTAGGACCTTTGCGCTGGAACCTCTCCTCCAACACGGGTAAACGATTGCAGGCCGGGATGTACATATGCCACATGAAAGCCTTCAACGCCGAAGGAAAAGTAGTGAAGCAGAGCGTTAAGTTAGTGGTGGTGCATTAAGCCTTGTCGGCCAACCGACCCAAAAGCGTGGCAGGTGTGCAGGACTCAACCTTGGCCGTTACATAATCCCCCACGGCCACTTGACGTTTTCCATCAGATAGACAGGGATTGTCGAATACCACCACCTTGTTTTGCGAATTGCGCCCGAAATACTGCGCATCATTCTTTTTTGAAACGCCCTCCACCAGGATTTCGAAATTTTTTCCCACATCTTTTCTGTTGCTTTCAAGCGAAAGTTCCTGTTGCAGTTGAATAATTTCGTTGAGCCGCCGCAACTTCACTTCTTCAGGAATATCGTCGGGATAATTTTTGGAGGCGAATGTACCCGGACGTTCGGAATACTTGAACATAAAAGCCGCATCGTACCCCACTTCCCGCATCAGGGAAAGAGTTTGCCGATGGTCTTCTTCGGTTTCGCCGCAAAATCCGGCGATAATATCGGTAGATATACCGCAATCGGGAATACGGGCGCGGATGGCGGCGATTCTGTCCAAATACCATTTCCGGTCGTACTTGCGTTTCATCTTGGCCAGCATAGCCGAACTGCCCGACTGCACCGGCAAATGCACCGCCTTGCAGATGTTGGGATACGAGGCGATGGTTTCTATCAGTTCATCCGAAAGATCTTTGGGATGGGAGGTGGAAAACCTTACCCGCAAGGAAGGATCAACCGAAGCCACACGGGCCATCAATGCCGCAAAATTCCCCCCCCCGGCATGATAGGAATTCACGTTCTGCCCCAAAAGGGTTACTTCCTTATAACCTTGCCGAAAAAGATTTCCTGCTTCGTTCACAATGGTTCGGGCATCCCGACTCCTTTCCTTGCCTCTCGTGTAGGGAACCACGCAATAAGCGCAGAAATTCTGACACCCGCGCATAATCGAGATAAAGGCCGAGACATGATTGGAACCCAAACGTACCGGTTCTATGTCTTGGTAGGTTTCATCGGTGGAAAGAAGCACATCGATGCCTTTCTGCCCGGATTCCACCTCTTCCAGAAGGTGCGGCAGATTCCGATAGGCGTCCGGCCCCACCACCAGATCGATATCCAGGCCGGATTGCAGCAATTCCTCTTTCAACCGCTCCGCCATACATCCCACCAGCCCCACCTTCATGCCCAAACGCCGCTTTTTGAGCGCGGTAAATTCCTTCAGGCGGTTGAAAACCCGCTGTTCGGCATGGTCGCGAATCGAGCAGGTATTCACCAATATCAAATCTGCCTCGGCATAGTTGTCCGTGGTGTTGTATTTGTCTTTCAAAATGGAGGCCAGGATTTCCGAATCGGCAAAATTCATCTGGCATCCGTAGGTTTCTATGAACAGAAGTGGTTTCATATCAGGATGATTCAACAAAAAAAAAGCGGAGCTTGCTGCCCCGCCTCTTTTCTTACATCGCGCTGTTTTCGGCTTTCGTTTGCAGCTGCTGGATGTAAATGGCTTTTAGTCTGCGTTCCCTGGCCACAACAGAGGGTTTTGTAAACTTTTGACGGTTTCTCAATTCCCTTACCACGCCCGTTTTTTCAAACTTTCTTTTGAGTTTTTTCAGCGAGCGTTCAATGTTTTCGCCTTCTTTAACAGGAACAATGATCATACTAAATACCTTTTCCTTTCTTAAAAAGTGATTAATAATTGATTTCGGAAAAACATCCGGCAGAACCGAACCCTTTCCGAAAGGCAAAAGTAGTTTTTTTTTGCCGATTAAAAAAATTTCGTAACTTTGCAACCCTCTGTTTCGG
Source organism: uncultured Bacteroidales bacterium (assembly GCA_947175635.1). Lineage (GTDB taxonomy): Bacteria > Bacteroidota > Bacteroidia > Bacteroidales > P3 > Pullibacteroides. The sequence continues at coordinate 26,812 of CAMWNM010000025.1, forward strand.
AGATCCGGTCTCATGGCCGAGTGGTTAGGCAACGGTCTGCAAAACCGTGTACAGCAGTTCGAATCTGCTTGAGACCTCTGATTGCAAAAAAGGCTGTGTGGTGTTGCACCACACAGTTTTTTTTTTGAAAAGGAAGGAACGACCGTTTCGGCCTATTGGACGTAACATTCCCAAAGGCATCAACGGGATGCCTGCATCAACTGAAACTGTTCAAGCTGATTTTCAATACATTTCGAGTAAATGGATCCGTTATGACTTTCGGGCGACTGCTGAGAAGGTCGAGGTTTGCCTTGTCGGTCTTCGACATAAGCCCCGGCTTGGAGGTGGAGGCGTTGGGGATGGACAGGCTGTGCTTGTGGTCGCCGCGCGCCACGGTG
>CAMWNM010000026.1 GCA_947175635.1 uncultured Bacteroidales bacterium
GTCTCGCATCTTACCCGTCCCATCACTTTTAATTTTGCCGGCCTCGAAAGGCGGTTGGGGCAATCTGCTTCGTCGGGCGTCTGTGGTTATCTCGGTCACTTACTTCAGTAAGCTCCCTCGAAACCGCGAGACGCCCGTCTCGCATCTTACCCGTCCCATCACTTTTAATTTTGCCGGCCTCGAAAGGCGGTCGCGCGGGTAGGGGACAATACCTCCGGTAACGACACGGAAAATCCGAGCCTGTCCGCCAACAAGTGCAGGAGAAGAATCCGTCGCCTCCGGTCCGTATTACAGCACCACGTTCACGATACGTTTGGGTACGACGATCACTTTTTTAGGCGTTTTTCCTTCGAGCCATTTGGCGGCCTGTTCGCTTTCCAATACCGCTTTCTCGATTTCGGCCGGCGATAACGCTATGGGAAGTTCCATATTGAAGCGCATCTTGCCGTTGAAGGAAACAGGATAGTTGAAACTGTTTTCCACCGTGTATTTCTCTTCGTAAACGGGCAGGGTGGCGTAGGCGATGCTCTGATCGTGGCCTAAGGCCCGCCATATTTCTTCGGCGATATGCGGCGCATAGGGCGAAAGGAGGATGGCCAAGGGTTCGAATACGGCTTTCTTATGACATTTGAGTTCAGACAGTTCGTTAAGCGCAATCATGAATCCGCTTACGGCCGTGTTGAATGAAAAACGTTCGGTATCATCGGTAATCTTCTTGATGGTTTTGTGCAGAATACGCAGTTCTTCTTTGGACGGTTCCGTTTCTTCCAGGATGCAGCTGTCGGTTTCCTCATCGAAACAGGAACGCCAGAATTTCTTGAGGAAACGGAATACGCCTTCGATGCCTTTGGTATCCCAAGGTTTCGACTGCTCCACAGGACCGAGGAACATTTCGTACATACGCAGCGTATCAGCCCCGTAACGCTCTACGATCTGATCGGGATTTTCCACGTTGTACATCGACTTCGACATTTTCTCCACTTCCGCCCCGCAGATATATCTGCCTTCTTCCAGAATGAATCCGGCCCCGGCCAAGTCGGGCATCCATTTCCGGAAGGCTTCGGTATCCAGCACATCGTTGTCGGTGAGATGGATATCCACATGCACAGGATCGCAGAACGCCTCGCGGCCGGGAATGTTCTTGGATACGAACAGCAGTTTGTCGGCTTTCCGTACCATCTCGGCCGTGATTCCGGGTAACCCGCCTTGCGGATTGCGTTCGAGAAACTCTTTGTAAGCGGTCCAATTGATGCGATAGGCGAAATTGCTCCGGCCTTGAATCATACCTTGGTTCACCAGTTTCCGGTAGGGTTCGTCTTGGCAAACCAAACCTAAGTCGAACAGGAATTTGTTCCAGAACCGGGAGTAGATAAGGTGTCCTGTGGCGTGTTCGGCGCCCCCCACATACAGATCCACCTGTTGCCAATACTTGTTGGCATCTTCGGATACCAGGGCCCGGTTGTTGTGCGGGTCCATGTAGCGCAGATAATACGCGCTTGAACCGGCAAATCCCGGCATGGTGCAGGTTTCCAAGGGGAAACCGTCCTCGGTTTGCCAATTTTTGGCACGAGCCAGAGGCGGTTCTCCCTCTTCGGTGGGCAGATACTTATCCACTTCGGGCAGCAAAAGCGGCAGCTTGTCATCGGAAAGCGTATGGGGGATGCCGTCCTTGTAGTAAATCGGGAAAGGTTCTCCCCAATAACGTTGGCGGCTGAAGATGGCATCGCGCAGACGGTAGTTGATTTGCGCCTTGCCAAGGCCTCTGGCTTCGATTTCCTGCACCATGCGCGCAATGGCGTCTTTAACGCAAAGACCGTCGAGGAAGCGGGAGTTGATGAGCGTGCCGTCTTTGGTTTCGTAGGCTTCTTTTTCGATATCGCCCCCGGCCACCACCTGACGGACAGGCAGGTTGAAATGGCGGGCGAAGCGGTAGTCGCGGCTGTCGTGGGCGGCCACGGCCATGATGGCCCCCGTACCGTAACCGGCCAAAACGTATTCGGAAATCCAGACAGGCAGTTTTTCGCCTGTAAAGGGATGCAGAGCGTAGGAGCCTGTGAACACGCCGCTCACTTTATTCACTTCGGCCTGACGTTCGCGTTCGGTACGGTTCCTGGCGTAATGCACGTAGGCCTCCACTTCGGCTTTCTGTTCGGGTGTGGTGAGGGCGGCGATGTTTTCGTGTTCGGGGCAGAGTACCATAAAACTTACCCCGAAAAGCGTGTCGGGGCGGGTGGTGAAAATCCTGAGCCCCTCGGAAAGCCCTTTGGCCGCGCCGTTCTCTATTTCAAATCTCACTTCGGCACCCACGCTGCGTCCAATCCAGTTTCGTTGCATTTCTTTCAGGGAATCGCTCCAATCCAAGGTCTCCAGACCGTCCAGCAGACGTTGGGCATAGGCCGTGATTCTGAGTGACCATTGCTTCATCAACTTGCGTTCCACGGGGTATCCGCCGCGTTCGGAAAGGCCGTTCACCACTTCGTCGTTGGCCAATACCGTGCCCAGTTTGGGACACCAGTTCACCATCGTGTCCGAAAGAAAGGCCAGACGGTAATTCATCAGAATCTCGGAACGTTTCTTTTCATCGAAAGCCGCCCAATCCTGTGCGCTGAACACATCGTGGGCAGAGCAGGCGGCTTCTTCCAACAGGGAAGCGTTGCCTTCCTTTTCCAAGCGCTCTGTCAGGATTGTGTCGGGCATGGCTTTCCGCTCCTTTTTGCTGTACCAGGAATGGAAAAGGCGTATGAAAACCCATTGGGTCCAATGGTAATATGCCGGATCGCAGGTCTGCACCTCTCTGTCCCAGTCGAAAGAGAATCCGATCAGATTGAGTTGCCGGCGGTAGCGTTCGATGTTTTTCCGCGTGGTGATGGCCGGATGCTGTCCGGTCTGGATGGCGTACTGTTCGGCCGGCAGCCCGTAGGCGTCGAAGCCCATCGGATGCAATACATTGTAACCTTGCAACCGTTTGTAGCGTGCGAAAATATCGCTGGCGATATAACCTAACGGATGTCCTACATGCAACCCTGCCCCCGAGGGATAGGGGAACATGTCGAGGACGTAAAACTTGGGCTTGTCCGAATGGTTGTCGGTCTTGAAAGTTTGGTTCTTTTGCCAATATTCCTGCCAATAGGCCTCTATTTTCCTGAAATCGTATTCCATGATGCTTCTGTGTGTTTTAACGCGTGCAAAACTGCAAAGATAGTTAAGATAGTGGAAGTAGGCACTGGAACGTGGCGTTAAAATTATGTTATATTTGCCAATATGATATTGTTGAAACAACAATGGCCACTTGAATCTAAACTAAAAGATAAAGCCATGAAAAAGCAAAAATTTTTCATCTCCTCGCTGATGTTATCAATGAAGACAAAACACATTGTCCTGCTGCTTTGCTTTTTCCTGATAGGCGGCTTTACGGACGTGGTGGCCAAGGAGGAAAAGAAAGAGAAGAAACCCGTTGCGGAATTTCCGTTCAAACGGTTCTATGCGGAAGTTTCTTTGGGGTATGGATTTTCCATGGCGAGCGGAGAATTAGGTAGCGGTATCAATTATGATTATCCGGATATTGAGGGTTTTGGCGGCTGGGGATGGTTGAAGCCGATTAATTTTGGCAGTTATCTGAGTGACGGCGGGTGCTCTTTTTCAGAAGGCTGGAAAATAGGTGTGAATTTCGGTTACCGCTTCAACAAGTATTTATCCATTGACTTCGGAGGAAGTTATATGGCTTGCCTCAATACAGGCAATTGGCGTGATTTGAGCATGAACCGGTGGGATTCGGTTAACGAAAATCTCGGTCATTCTGTTTCGCAAGAAATGCATCTGCGTGCCGAAAGCGGGCATATTTCCGTCCAATTGGCGGCTTCTCCCGGTTTTAATCGGGTTGATCCGTATGTCAAGGCAGGAATGCTCTTTTCCATTGCCCACATTTGGGCTCATCAATCCTACGCTGTCTATGCGGATCCTTTTTGGGGGGCTTCTGTTTTTTCCCAACAGGCCTATGGTTCCCGTTGGGCATGAATATACACCTCTCGAAATTAATAGCACTATCCGTTGAATGGCAGTTCTCCGTCTCGAACTTTATAGATTTCGATTGGGGCGAGCTGAAACTGAAATCGGAGCAGGGAGACAGGAATGCCGCCGCTCTGCTGAACAAAGAACATGCCCGCTACACGGGAACGGATCACCTGTCTTTCAACAGTCACGGATTGAGAATCGGCGTTAAATTCAAGTTCTGAATTTCTGCCATGGAAAGAGCGCTGCCTGACGGCAGGTTGGAAAGGCAGGCAGCATCACGGAGAAAAATATTTAAGGAAAAGACAAGACGGTAATATCTTCGCATAGATATAGAATCCTACGAAAGTCATACGCCACCGCGGGAGGTTTCTTTTTGCCGCCATCTTCTGTCCAAGGCGGGGAATATATTGCCCATCGGATGCCCACACAAGTGCGGCGCGATGCGCTTAAATTTCGTTAACGGTAAAGAAAAAAGGCTACCGTTGATATGTACAGCGCTATGACGAGCCATTTGCAAACCGGATGAAGGCTGCCGCTCCAGCGTTTATCCAAGGAGGGGAAAAGATGGCCGGCCAACACAGGCAGCGAGTACTGCTGCATGGCTTTTTGCTGTGCGTGGAGGGTGGCGTTGTCGAGCAAGGCGGCGACAAAGAGCCATAAGGTGGAGCAGATGTAAAGCGCCTGAAGCGAGGAGGGGGAAACGGACATGAACCGCAGTCCGGTATGCCAGAAGAAGAACCCGCCGAGCAGGGCGGACGCGATTTCTCCGAGCGCGATGAAGCGGAGCGGCCAAATAATCGACAAGCCGGCTATCCATGCCACTATCCACGGTATTTGCAACGCAGGTGTGGCAGGTATAAACCAAAAGCCGCCCGCGAGCAGGGAAAGGCCGATAAGGAAACCGGAAAGGGCGTTGCGTCTGTTTTGCAGGCTTTGCAGGGCGGCAAAGAAACAGGCCCAGCTCAAGGTCCAACTTGCCCGGAGAAAAAGAGGATGGCCCTCTGTGAGTCCGAAGGACAGCAGACATCCGCAAATGGCCGACAAGGTGAAAGAGGGGATGCTTTTCATGGGGCAAAGGTAAGGAAAGGATGCAGAACTCTGTACTTTGTTGATTTTGAATATATTAATAGGTTTTCTGTACCGAAATCCCGTTATTTTCAATTTGGAACGTTTTATAGGAGAAACTGTTTCTGTAAAACCAAATTGTAGCCTATGATCGCTTTTTAGAAGCTTTTCTCGCAATCTGTTCATCCTGTTGAGGCGCCGATTTTATCGGCGCCTCTTTTTTTCTGTTCCTAGAGCCGGTACTCTGCTTCGGGAAGGCCGGCCCGATTCAAGATGCGGCAGAAAAACTTATTTGCGCCGCGCCGCCTTCCGTTCCGCCTTTTCCTGTTCCTTCACCTCTTTTTCGATGGCTTTGGTGCGCTTGCGGACCGATTTGGGTTTGTTGTAGTTCGACAGGTCGATGCCTGCTATTTCGGTTTGCGCGCCTCCGCCCAATGCCCTGTAGAGGGTTACGACGGCACTCATCTTTTCATATTCGGCCGAAATCTGCGCGAGCTGTGCCTGCAACAGCGATTGCTGGGCGGTGAGCACCTCCAGATAAGTGTTTCCCAAACGCATCAGCTGTGTGGTATAAGACACCGCCTTCTCAAGACTTTCCACCTGTGCGCTTCGGAAATTCACCTTCTCTGCGGCTGTCTGATAAAGGAACATCGCATTGCTGATTTCGTTGGCCGCGCTCAAAAGCGTTTTCTTGAAACTGTTGGCGGCACTTTCCTGCTGTGCGTTGGCAACGCGCAGGTTGGCCCGGTTCGCGCCCATATTGAAGACAGGCAGGGCCAGAGACGCCACAGCGTTCCATACGAAGCGGGCTGGATCCAATATCACCGAACCGACGGCATTGGTCCAACTGCCGTTGGCCGACAGTCTGAATCCGGGCAGGAACGCCGCCCGGGCGGCCGCTGTGTTGGCATAAGCGGCCATCAACCGGGCTTCGGCCTGCATGATGTCAGGGCGGTTCAGAAACATCTGGGAGGGAATGCCGGTCGATATGTTTACCGGTAACCGTTGGTCTTCCAGACGATTACGACTGATGGACTGTCCTTCCATGCCTACCAGAAGCGAAAGACTGTTCTCCAACTCGCGAATCTGACGCTTGAGGTCGGGAATTGCCGCTTCAACAGCCAGGCTGTTGGCTTTCGCCTGTTCGATAGCCGCCTGATTGTAATCGCCGGCCTGTTTGAGGGCTTCCATAACCCGTATCGATGCCTGCCAATTCAGTACGGTCTGTTCGCTGATTTCCAATTGACGGTCTAACATCAGCAGGGAATAGTAGGCGGTGGCGATGGAGGAGATGAGCTGCGCCTGTACCGACCGCCGGGCCGCTTCGCTCTGCAGCAATCCCGCCACCGCGCCGCGCTTGGCGTTGAGCAGTTTGCCGAAAATGTCGATTTCCCAATCCGCGCTTGCACCCGCTGCGAAACTGTTGGCAGGGTCGGAGAAGTTCACAATGCCCGAATAGGATTCGGAACCGCTTATATTCAGACCCGGGGTAAATGCAAGACGGGCCTGTGCCAGACGGGCTTGCATCTGCCTGAGTTGCAAAACGGCCTCGCGTAAGTCGAAACTGCTGTCCAACCCCCGTTGGATAAGGGCTTGCAGCTTGGGATCCGGAAACATATCCTGCCAATCCATATATCCCAGATGGTTGGGATCGAAAAGACGTTCTTCACTGCCTGAAACGGCTTGCTTCAAGCCGTCGGTACGGTATTGTCCGGGGGCGTCGATATCCTGGGGCCGCTGATAGGCCTTATAGATGCCGCAAGACGTAAGAAGGCCGGTCAAAGCCACCCAAAGCAAGGTTTTATATAGAAAGCTCATTCGCATCTTGTCAAAATTTAGCCGGTTGCATTCCTTTAGATACCCGATGGATTTTCCATCCCGTTTCCGGAAGCGAACCGTATGGGTTTAACGCGTTCTTGTAACTTTTCGAACATGAAGAAGAGGGCGGGGACCACAAAAAGCTGAAATATCATGCCGATAAGCATACCGCCCACAGCACCTGCGCCGATGGTCCGGTTTCCGTTGCTCCCCGCACCGGTAGCGGTCATCAAGGGTATCAGGCCGATAATAAGCGCCAGGGAGGTCATCAAGATCGGTCTGAAACGGGCACCGGCACCGGCGATGGCCGCCTGGGCGATGTGCATGCCTTTTTCACGTCTTTGCAGGGCGAACTGCACGATAAGGATGGCGTTCTTGCACAACAGGCCGATAATCATGATAAAGGAAATCTGCAGATAGATATTGTTGTTCAATCCCATCATGCGGGCAAACAGGAAAGTGCCGGCCAAACCGAAGGGGAGGGAGAGGATGACGGTCAGGGGCAGGATATAACTTTCGTATTGGATACAGAGCAACAGATATACAAACAGCAGACACAGCACGATAACCAGCCCCATCGTATTGCCCGACTGCTGCTCGTTGCGGGTGAGCCCCGACAATTCATATCCGTAACCAGACGGCAGGTATCGGTCGGCTGTTTCCTTGATGGCTTGGATCGTTTGCCCCGAACTGAAACCCGAATTGTTCTGGCCGTTTACGGAAATAGAGGTGAAGAGGTTGAAACGATTGATGTTTTCGGAACCATAAACCCTTCTGACGCTGACAAATTGCGAAAGCGGTACCATCTGGCCGTTGCTGCGCACATAGGCATTGTTAATGGATTCCTCGTTGAGCGTGTAACGCGGGGAGGCCTGCATCATCACCCGGTAGAGTTTGCCGAAGGCGTTGAAGTTGGAGATATATTGTCCGCCGAAATATCCCTGCATCACACTCAGGATTTCGGAGGGCGACAGACCTGCCTGCGCCGCCTTGTCCTCGTCTATGTCCACCATGTACTGCGGGAAGTCGGGACGGAAAGAAGTGGCGGCGTAAGCTATTTCGGGACGTTCGTTCAACGCCACGAGGAAATTTTGCGTTACTTCGTACAAGGCATTGACGGAACCTCCCGTTTTATCCTGAATACTGAATTCAAAGCCGTTGGAAGCGGAGAAACCGGGAATCATGGGGGGAGAAAAGATCATGATGCGTGCCTCCGAAATATGCGCGTTGAGCAATCGGCTGATTCTGGCGATCACGCCTGTCAGATCCTGCCCTTTACCGGTACGTTCGTTCCAAGGTTTGAGCTTGAGGATGAAACTTCCGTAACAGCTTCCGTTTCCCGAGAGGAAACCGAAACCGGCAATCTGCGAACGGCTTTCGATTTCCGATATCGTGGCCAAGAGGCTGTCGGCTTTCGACATCACCTCGTTGGTCTGGTAAAGGGTGGTGGCCGGCGGCAGGTCTATACCCACCATCACCACGCCGTTGTCTTCATTGGGAATAAGTCCGGTGGGGGTGGTGCGGAGCATCACGAAGAAAAGAAGAATGCCGACCGCCACCGCACCTATTGAAAGCAGGGGTTTGCGGATAAAGAATTCCACGCCTTTTTGATAACGGCCTGTGGTATGGGTGAAGAAGACGTTGAAAGCGGTATGGAAACGTTGGGCGAACGTTTTCTTATGCGGTGCGTTCTCCTGATGCGGCTTGAGGAAAAGGGCGCAAAGGGCAGGGCTGAGCGTAAGGGCGTTGAGGGCGGAGATAAAGATGGCGATGGCCAGCGTAAGTCCGAACTGCCGGAAGAATACACCCGCCGTTCCCTGGATGAAGGCTACAGGCACGAACACCGAAGCCATGACCAAAGTGATGGAGAGGATGGCTCCGGCAATTTCGCCCATGGCTTCCATCGTGGCTTTTTTCGCCGAACGATAGTTTTGGTCGAGTTTGGCATGCACGGCCTCCACCACCACAATGGCGTCGTCAACGACGATGGCGATGGCCAGCACGAGGGCGAACAAGGTGAGCAGGTTGAGCGAAAAGCCGATGACGTTCAACACAAACAAGGTGCCTATCAGCGACACCGGTACGGCGATGGCGGGAATCAGCGTGGAGCGGAAATCCTGCAAGAATAGGTATACCACGAGGAACACCAGGATAAAGGTCTCGAAAAGGGTATGGAGCACTTTATTGATGGATGCGTAGAGAAAATCGTTGGAGTTCTGTACAATGGCATACTGTAAGCTGGGTGGGAAATCGCGAGAGGCTTCTTTCAGCACGGCCGTGCATTCCTCGATTACTTTGGTGGCGTTGCTTCCCGGCAATTGGTAAAGGGCTATGGAGGCGCCGTGGTGGCCGTTGGCGGAAGAGATGACCGTATAGTTGAGCGGTCCCAGTTCGATGTCTGCCACATCTTTGAGCGTGAGTTTTTCTCCGGAAGGCGAGGTGGCGATGATGATGTCTTCGTATTCGCCGATCTCTTGCAGGCGGCCTTTGTATTTCATCGTGTATTGAAAGGCCTGTTGCGAGTTCTCTCCCAGTTTTCCGGGGGCGGCTTCGATGTTTTGCGCCGAAAGGGCGGCCGTTATATCGGAAGGCACGAGTTTGTTGCGGAACATGTCGTCGGGCCGGAGCCAGATGCGCATCGAATAGTCATGCACCCCGAAAGCGCGGGCGTCTCCCACACCGTTCACGCGCAATAAGACCGGCAGGATATTGATACGGAGGTAATTCTCGATAAAGGTTTCGTCGTAGGAATCGTCGTCCGAGTAAAAGGCCACCATCATCAGCGTACTGGTCTGGCGCTTGCGGGTGGTAACCCCGGCACGGGTAACCTCGGCCGGCAGCAGGGCGGTGGCCGAAGAAACACGGTTCTGTACGTTTACCGCCGCCATATCGGGATCGGTGCCCTGCCTGAAGTAGATCTGAATCTGCGCTTCCCCGTCGTTGGTGGCCTTGGAAACCATGTAGTCCATGTTTTCCACACCGTTGATGGCGTCTTCAAGCGGAGCGATAACGCTGTTGGTGATTGTTTGGGCATCGGCGCCGGTATAGGTGGCCGAAACCATGACCGTAGGAGGAGCGATGTCGGGATATTGCTCAACGGGAAGGGAGATGAGACCGATGATACCGAGAATCACGATGATGATCGAGATTACGGTGGAAAGCACGGGCCGTTCTATAAATCTATCTAATTTCATGATGTTTTTGCCAATCTGATTTGTCGGAAACTTTTCGGGAAAGGGGAGGCGGATCCGGTTTTATTCCGCTTTCGGCGTGATGGCCTGTCCTTCGCGGAGGAAACTTACCCCGTCGGTAACGATGCGCTGTTTGGCGAGAAGCCCCGAAGTAACCACGTAGTTCTTTCCGTCGTTCAGGCTCATTACCTGGATGGGGGTGGCATGAACGGTATTGCTGTCGGTAAGCACATAGACGAATTTTTCCGACTGCACCTCGAAACTGGCCTGTTGGGGAATGATAATGGCCGAATCCACTACGGTAGGCATCAGCACCGTGCCGCTGAATCCGCTTTTTATCGTGTATTCGGGATTGGGAAAGTCGGCGCGGATACGGATGGCGCCCGTTTTTTCATCGGGTACGCCGCTTACCGTAATCACTTTGCCCTTGTGCTGGTAGAGGCTTCCGTCGGCCAGTTTCAACTCAAGTTCGGGCAAGGCCTTGGTTATCTGCTCCGGTGTACCGTACAGACGGCTCAACTGTATGGCTTCCCTTTCGCTGATGGAGAAGTAGCAACGGATTTTGGCGATGTCGGTTACGGTGATGAGCGGCCGTTCCGAACTGCTGCTCACCAGATTTCCGGGCGAATAGGCGATAACACCGCAGATGCCGTCGATGGGGCTGCTTACATGGCAGTATTCCAGATTCCGTTCTGCATTGGTAAGGGCGGCCTTGCATTGGGAAAGATTGGCCTTGGCCGCCGAAAGGCTGTTTTGGGCCATCTGCAGATCGTTGGCGCTGATGATATTCTGTTTGAAAAGTTCCGATTTCGTATCGTAGGTAAGCTGGGCGGTGGCCACCTGGGATTCGGCTACCTCGATATTGGCTTTGGCTACGTCCACTTCGGCCTGTACCTGAATGGGGTCGATGGTAAAGAGTATATCTCCTTCCTTCACGAAATCGCCCTCGTTCACATGTTGACGGAAAATGTAGCCGGAGATCTTGGGGCGTACGGCCACGCTGCCGTTTGCCAGAAGCACGCAGGCATAGGGCTTGGTAAGCGTGCAGGACTCGGTTTTAAGTTCCAGGACGCTTCTTACCGCGGGCGTGGGAGCGGATTGATTTTTAGGATGGCATGCGGTGAAAATCAGGCCGCATACAAGGGCAAGGGGCGTGAAAATACGTTTCATAATTGTTGTAATTATGGCCGAAAAGCAGTGTATTGAATACGTTAACAGAACAATACAACAAATCAGCCTTTTCGAAAAAGCGCGGCTAAAATACAAAAAACATCCCCTTGTTTATATCGCTTGTTTTCGCGGGTATCCTTCTGTTCGACATATGTACCATTTGTCGAGATAGATTCATGCTATTTATCGACATTTTTTTGTTAACTAAAATAGGGGAAAAAACAACGGGCCGCTATGGGGTTTTTAATACTTTTGCATCTGATCCGTAGATGCCTGAATCCAATTGAGAACAATCAACAAACGATAAAAGATGTTGCAAACAGAACAACTCGAAAAAATGGCCGTGCAGGTCAGGAGAGACGTTATCCGGATGATCAATGCGGCCAAATCGGGGCATACGGGCGGTTCCCTGGGTTGCGCCGACCTGATGACCGTTTTGTACTTCAATGTGCTGGAACACGATCCGTCCCGGTTTTCGATAGACGGAAAAAATCAAGATGTATTTTTCCTTTCCAACGGACATATCGCGCCCGTATGGTACAGTGTATTGGCCCGTACCGGTTATTTCCCCACGGCTGAACTGGGGAGCCTGCGGCAACTGGGAAGCCGCCTGCAAGGGCATCCCAGCATCTCCCATCATCTGCCCGGCATCCGTATGGCTTCCGGCTCATTGGGACAAGGCATGTCGAATGCCATCGGCGTGGCGTTGGCCAAGAAAATGGACGGCGACAGGCATCTTGTCTATACCCTTCATGGAGACGGCGAGCTGGAAGAAGGCCAGATATGGGAAGCGGCCATGTTTGCCGGCGCCAAGAAAGTGGATAATCTGATCTCGATTGTGGACCACAACGGATTGCAGATAGACGGCTCCACCCAAGAGGTGATGGATCTGGGGGATCTCCGTGCCAAATTCGAGGCTTTCGGCTGGCTGGTGCTTGAAATGAACGGCAATAACGTGGCCGATGTGGAAAGCTGTCTCGGAGAAGCCAAATCCCGGTGCGGAAAAGGCAAGCCGGTGATGATCGTGATGCGTACCGAAATGGGGCATGGCGTGGATTTTATGCGGAATCTGGCCAAATGGCACGGTACGGCGCCCACCGATGAACAGTCGGAGGCCGCGCTGAAACAATTGCCGCCCACCGAATACGGTGATTACTAAATCCATAGGAACCTCCATGCAAAAGACTGTCCATAGGTTCTCGGCTTGTCTGACCGGCTTGTTCGCGGCTTCGGTGCTCTTGTTTACGGGTAATACGCCCCTGCACGCGCAGGAGGCGGAGCGGCCCCTCAACCGTATCCTGCTCATCTACGATGCCTCCAATTCGATGAACGCCCGTTGGCAGAGCGCCTCAAAAATGGCCATCTCCAAAAAGCTGATTACCGAAATCCTTGATTCGTTGAGTACCGTTCCCAACCTGCAGCTGGCTTTGCGTGTATATGGGCATCAGAAGCCGTACCCGCCGCTGGACTGCGGCGACAGCAGACTGGAAGTGCCTTTCGCGCCGGGAAACGCGAGAAAAATCATTCAGACCATTCGCGGTCTGGCACCCAAGGGCTCCACGCCCATCGCCTATTCGCTTACCGAAGCGGCCAAAGACTTTCCGCCATGCGACAACTGCCGCAACCTTATCATACTGATTACCGATGGAATCGAAGAATGCGGCGGAGACCCTTGCGCAGCCTCCCGATATCTGCAACGCCAGGGCATCGCGTTAAAGCCTTTCATCATCGGTATTGGAAAGGATTTCTCGGAAGACTTCTATTGCGTGGGCGAGTATTTCGACGCTTCGAGTGAAAACGATTTCGTGCGGGCTTTCGAAATCGTGATCTCCCAGGCCTTGAACACCACAACGGCCCAGGTGAATCTGCTGGATGCCGACGGCAGTCCCACCGTGAGCAACCTCAATATGACTTTCTACGACCATATATCGGGTAAACCGGTATACAATTATGTACATACGCTCAACTACCGCGGACTTCCCGATACCCTTACCCTCGACCCGCTCCACGTTTACGACCTGGTGGTGCACACCTTGCCGCCCTCCCGTCTGGACTCGGTTGTGGTGCGCACCGGCCGTCACAACACCATCGCGCTGCCGGCAGCGCAAGGCAACCTGACGGTAAGCATGAAAGGCTCCCGTGCGTCGGTTACCGAAAGCACGCCCTGCGTGGTGAGGATGCCCGGTTCTACGGAAATCGTGAATGTGCAGTACATCAACGCCAACAACCGCTATCTGGCCGGTAAATATGACGTGGATATACTCACGCTACCGCCGGTATGCCTTAAGAATGTGGATATCAGTCCCAACAAAACCACCACGATAGATCTGCCGATGCTGGGAATCTGTGTTTTCAGGCGCAACGGCGGCGGTTTCGCCACTTTGTATGCCATCGATTCCACGGGCCGGCAGCAACTCATCCATAGTTTCGGGGAGAACAAAACCACCGAGACGCTTTATCTGCGACCGGGAACTTACATCATCGTGAACCGTTCGCGCTATAACCTGCGCTCTACGGCCACACGCGAAAAAACGTTCGTGCTCAAGCCCGGCGCCACCGTGGAGGTAAGTCTGTAGCCGCAAATAAAGAAATAAAAAAACTGAAAATATTTCAACACATGAACAGATATACATTTACCGAAAAGAAAGATACCCGTTCCGGTTTTGGCGCGGGCCTGATGCTTGCCGCCGAACAGATGCCGCAGATTGTGGCCTTGGCCGCCGACCTTACCGGTTCGGTAAAGATGGATGCCTTTGCCAAAGCTTATCCCGACCGTTTTTTTCAAGTAGGGATTGCCGAAGCCAATATGATCAGTATCGCCGCCGGTCTGGCTGTGGCGGGAAAGATTCCCTTTACGGGCACTTTCGCCGAATTTTCTACGGGCAGGGTATATGACCAGATACGCCAGTCGGTGGCCTATTCCAACGCCAATGTGAAGATTTACGCGCCTCATGCAGGTTTGACCGTGGGAGAAGACGGCGCCACCCATCAGGCATTGGAAGATATGGGTATGATGCGCATGATGCCGGGCATGACCGTGATACACCCTTGCGACTATAATCAGGCGGTGCAGGCTACAATTGCCGTGGCTAAATATGACGGACCGGTTTATCTCCGCTGCGGCCGTCCTACGGTGCCCAATTTCACGCCGGCCGGTCAAGCCTTTGAAATCGGCAGGGGGTATGTGCTGGAGGAAGGAAACGATATCACCCTCATCGCGATAGGCCATCTGGTGTGGCCGGCATTGGAAGCCTCGGCCGCCTTGCGGGAAAAGGGCATTCATGCGGAGGTAATCAACATGGCTACGCTCAAACCGCTTGATACGGCTTGCGTGTTGGCTTCAGTCAAGAAAACGGGATGCGTGCTCACCTGCGAGGAACATCAGATTAACGGTGGTCTGGGGGATGCGGTGGCCGGATTCTTGGCACGGAACTATCCCGTACCCATGGAAATGTTAGGGGTGGACGATCGTTTCGGCCAAAGCGGAAAACCGCAGGAACTGCTTGATCTCTACGGGCTGAATACCGCCGGCATCGTAAAGAAGGCCGAGGCCTTGCTTGCCCGTAAGAAATAAAACCGAACCGTTGGGAGAGTCCGTCATGAAGGTACATTTTATCGCCATAGGGGGCAGTGCGATGCACAATCTGGCCATGGCACTGCATTTGAAAGGATATGAGGTAAGCGGTTCGGACGATGAGATCTTCGATCCGGCCAGGAGCCGTTTGGAACGCTACGGATTGCTGCCCGAGAAAGAGGGCTGGCATCCTGAACGGATAACTTCCGATTTGGATGCCGTGATTCTAGGGATGCACGCCCGTATCGACAATCCCGAATTGCGTCGGGCCGAAGAATTGGGTCTGAAAATCTATTCCTATCCCGAATATCTTTACGAGCAGGGTAGGGATAAAACCCGGGTGGTGATAGGCGGCAGCCATGGAAAAACCTCGGTAACGGCCATGATTCTGCACGTACTGAAGGATGCCGGCATCGATTGCGACTATATGGTGGGGGCCCAACTGGAGGGCTACAATATCATGGTCCGCCTGAGCGGGACGGCCAAGGTGATGGTGCTGGAGGGGGATGAATACCTTACATCCCCCGTCGATCCCCGTCCGAAATTCCATCTATACAAACCTGATATCGCCCTTATCAACGGGATAGCCTGGGATCATATCAACGTGTTCCGCACCTTTGAGGATTATGTCGCGCAGTTTCGGATTTTCGCCGAAAGCATCATGCCCGACGGTACATTTGTCTACTACGAGGGCGATCCGGAAGTGAAGAAGATTGCCGAACATTTAAAGGCCGGTCGAGGCGACATCTGTTATATGCCTTACAATGTGCCTGAATACAGGGTTTTGGACGGATATACCGAGTTGGTGGAAAAGGGAAAGGCTTATCCCATGCAGGTTTTTGGCCGCCACAACATGCAGAATATTCATGCGGCATGGCAGGTGTGCCGGCGGTTAGGGGTAAGCGACACGGTGTTTCTGCAGAGCATGATGCATTTTGCAGGGGCTTCGCGCCGTTTGGAGAAGATTGCCGACAACCCCGTAGCCAAGGTGACGGTATTCAAGGATTTCGCCCATTCCCCTTCCAAACTTCAGGCCACGGTGGCGGCTGTAAAAGAACAGTATCCTTTGCGTAAATTGGTGGCCTGTATTGAGCTACATACATTCAGCAGTCTCAGCCAAGCGTTTTTCCCGCACTACAGGGGATGCATGGACAAGGCGGATGCGGCTATCGTCTATTTCAATCCCCAAGCGGTGGCGCATAAAAAACTGGAACCCATCTCGGCCGAAATGATCTATGACGCCTTCGGCCGGAAAGATCTGCGTGTATATAACGACAGTGCCTTGTTAGTGCAGGATTTGAAGGCCATGAAATGGACAGAGGCCAACTTGCTGTGGATGACCTCTGGAAATTTCGACGGGGTGGATGAAAAGGCGTTGGCGAAGGAAATCACGACCTGCTGAACCTGCAACTGCCAGGACTTGTTCGGCCGTTGTATTGCGATGTATATCCCTACATGGCGGTATCTTGTCGGGAAGAAGGTCTCGTCACGCTGGAAGATATTAGCGCCATAAGACGCTCAGTTATCCTATTTCGCCATTGGTTTAGGGGTATGAATCTAAGAGCCCTCGTACGTCTTCTCAAGGCGGTTACTTATTTCAAAGACATCGACCGAAATGGGCGCATGAAGTATCACTATAAAGAACAAAGCGCACCAAAAACAACTGAATTTCAAGCTCTTTTTAGTACGCTTTGGAAAGGTCTGAACCTTTTTTGCGGAAAGTGAGGGATTCGAACCCCCGGAGACTCGCGCCTCAACGGTTTTCAAGACCGCCGCAATCGACCACTCTGCCAACTTTCCTAAGAAGTTGCAAAGATAGTGTAAGTGGAGAGAAAAAGAAAGCGCGCGGCTACTTTCTGTAGCCGACCGGGTGGTTCAGAATGGGGCGCTGACCTTCGGGAAGTTTTAGTATTTCAGCCAGTTCATCGGTTTTCATCGTGCCGCGGGCCACGGTGCTCATCCCGTTTCCGGCACAGAAAAGATAAATGTTCTGCGATACATAACCGGCGTCAACCAAGGCCATATTCCTTTCGGCGGGAAACACCGAATAATCGCCCACAATCACAAGAATAACCGGCGCGAACTGGGCAAATTCCTGCCTGTCCGCCACAATGGCGCGGTGGTCGCCTGCCGTTACGGGTTCCAATACGTTGGTTTGGGCATCATAGCGGTAAGCCCCTTCGTATTTTACCACATACAGGCTTATTTCCTGTTTGTTTTGCGCCGTGGGGGCTGTTCGTTTGTTCGATTCGGGACGGTTGATGCCGTTTGCCGCCCACAGCAAATCGGAAAGGTCCTGAAGAGTAAGGTCGGTTACGCCGTATTCCCTTTCGGATGCACGGTGCTGGAAAGCCTGCATCAGATTGCCGCCACGTTCGGTGGAATGAGGCAACAGTTTGATCGTTTCGAAAGTCTGCGCCAGCCCCGTTCCGGTTAAAACGGCGGCCATGGCAAATGCGAGTGTGATTCTTTTCATAGCTGCAAAATTTTGGAATCCCGAAGTTAAACTTTATTTCAATCCGTTTTTACGCAGTTTGGCGAGCGGAACGGAAATCTCGACCAACCCCTTGCTATAAGCGGCGATTTCATAGGGATTATAGACAAATACACAGGCATCGTGCGTGCAATAAAAGTTCTCGCTCACGAAAAATCGATCGGGGAAATAAGACAACTCCGCCAGCTGGGCTGTTTTTTTTACCCCTTCTTGATCCAAAAGGCATTCCAAAAGCACTTTGCGCAATTTGCCTTCTGCCTTTTCACCAAAAGCATCCGTCAGCGTGATGGCTTTCCCGTCGAAGAAGTTCAGATAGCGGACAAGCGTTATCGGATGCGCGCCTCCTGTATAGGACATGCTCTCCAGGCGGTAAGTCTGGTAGATTCTGCCCGTATCCACCACTTTGCCGTTCAGCCGGTAGGCATAGTCGAGAGAAACGGCTTCAGGAAACTCCTTGCGGAGGGCGCCCGCTTCCTTGCGATAGCCGACGGCGATGGAATCCCGATAGCGGGCGGCGGCCATCAGGAACGAGATATCTCCGTTCTGGCCGAATGCGGCTTGGATAACCGCCCGGTTCAGTGCGGAAAAATCATGGGGCAGGAGGCCGCCGTCCGTTTCTTCTCCCGTTTCCAGCATCTGGCGCGGTACCTTTACCGGTTTGGAGATTTCGCCGTTCTGAGGCGCGTTTTCCGTCATTCCAAGTTGAAAAGCCTCGGGTTTGATGCGTTTTGCCGGCAGGCGATGCGGCACCGGGGCCTCTTCGGATAAAAATTCAAGGTCTATCGCGAGGGTGCAGGCCGGCCCGATCTCTTCCTGCAGCAAAATCCGTTCTTCAAACACGAGATGCTGTACATAGGGCAGGGGGACGGCTGTCTGGGCGAAGGAAGATGCGGAGGGGCCGCCACAGACAAAAAGCCCGTATCCGATAATTTGTCCAAAAGAAGAAATCCGTTTCATAAGTAGATGTTTTACAAAATTCCAGCACAGAAAAAAGCGGAAAAATATTGCGCCCGGATAGGGCAAAGCTATGATATTTTGATGAAACATCCTTATTTATTAACTTAGCGACCGCTTATATCTTGCAAACCTTAATGCGAGGGTTATGAACAAGCAACAGCCAATCTATGCCATCGGGCATCGCAATCCCGACACGGACTCCATCTGTGCGGCCATCTGTTATGCGCATCTTAAAACCGAATTGGGAATGAATGTGGTGGCGGCAAGAGCCGGAACCATCAACAAGGAAACGGCCTTCGCCCTGCGCTATTTCAAGGCTGAAGCGCCTTTGCTGCTTACCGACGTTTATCCGCGCGTGGTCGATATGGCCATGGAATGCGACCTGAAGATAAACCGGAACCAAAACCTGCGGGAATTGGCCAATCTGTTTCGTAAAGATGGCGTGAAATCGGTGCCTGTCGTAGATGATGACGACAATCTGGTGGGCATGGTTACGCTGGGGGATGTGGCCAAGCGTTATTTTGAAGATTTGGGCATGCAGAGTTTTGCCGACATAAAGGTAAGCCTCAGGGAAATGGCCCATGTGATCGACGCCCAAATCGTGGCCGAAGGAGAAATGCACAAGGTAATCGAAGGGACGGTAAGGATTGCGGCAGGCAGCATGCAGACCATCACCTCGAGCGTGCAACCCGGCGATGTGGTGCTGGTAGGCGACCGCGACACGCACATCATGCTGGCCTGTGTGAATACGGGTACGGCTTGCCTGATCGTTACCGGCAACGGTTCCATACCCGCCGAGGTGCAGACCGCCGCCCGGCAACGACATACCGCAATCTTTTCGGTCCCCCACGATACCTATACCACCGCCCGTTTGATAAACCAATGCGTGCCGGTGTCGGCCATCATGCAGACAGACGTTGTCCGCTTCAGACCCACCGATATGTTGAGTGAAATCAAGGGGCTGATGGATAAACACAAGCATTTTTATTATCCGGTGGTGGAAAACAACCGTTTGGTGGGGCTATTGAGTAGCGAATCGGTAAAGATGCCGGAGAAAACCTGCTTGATCCTGGTGGATCACAACGAACGCAGTCAGGCGGTGGAAGGCATCGAACAGGCACGGATTATCGAAATCATCGACCATCACCGTCTGGGCGGCATGCAAACCAACGAACCTATCTTTACCCGTCAGGATCCGGTAGGATGTACCTGTACGATTGTGGCCGACATGCACCTGCACCGTCAAGTGGCCATTCCTCCGCAAATAGCCGGTCTTATGCTTTCGGCCATCCTTTCCGATACCGTGTTGTTCAAATCGCCCACCTGTACCCAGCACGACAAGGAAATGGCCGCATATCTGGCCAAAATCGCCGGCGTGGACATTCAACAATACGGCATGGAACTTTTGCGGGCAGGATCGGATATCGGCAATATGACGGGGACGGAAATCGCCAAAAACGATATGAAGGAATTTCTTATCGGCCGCTACCGGATCAGTATAAGCCAATGTTCGGTACTGGAGAGGCAACAGGTACTGGACCGCAAACCCGAAATTCTGGAAGCCTTGGAGCGGTTGCGTAAGAAAGAAGGTTACGATCTTTCTATTGTAATGATAACAAACGTATTGGAAGAAGCCTCCATGCTGCTTTTCAACGGTTCGCCCACCAATCTTGTCGGAGAAGCTTTCTTGATGGATGCCTCGCAGAATATGGTGTATCTGCCCGGGGTCATGTCGCGTAAGAAACAGGTGGTGCCGCCGTTGTCCGAATCCGCCAAATTCCTGATAAGGGAGGTTTAACGCGCCAGCTCGATAAGTACGTTTCCGCCCCCATCGCAAAGGATGGCCTTTCCATCGGAAAACTTCTTATAAGAGACCACTTTTTCAAGCGCCTGCAACAACCGGGTTTCCATCTCGGCATCCGGTTCCGCACACATCCGCAAAGAGACGGCGCCGTTTTCTATCCGTATCACGGAAGTCTTTTTGAGATCGCAGATCAAAGAGGCGTGATAGGTATTGCAACCGAGTTGTCCGGAAAGGATTTTGCGATAGGAATCGAAAATCAGAAAAATTTCCCCTCCGTCATTTTCAATAGCGAAGTCGTTTACTTTCACCACATTCCATCGGCCGTCCAAAGGCATCATACGGGTCATTTTCAATATTTCCGATCCTTCGTCGTTATATAGAACCAACCGCTTGTGTCCGTCCTTATCCGTGTCGGACAGATATCCGCTCACTTCAGCAAGACTTTGGATCAACATATTTTCAGTTTCCATAAAAGGACAGGCCATCCGGGTGGAGGCGATCGGGGAGAAGTGGAGCTGGTATCTGACCGGATTGAACTTGAAAGATCCTTGGATATGGTTGCATCCCGCCCATCCGTTCACTTTCTTCTTCATGCAGTCGAAAGAGAGAAAAGGAGGTTTTTCGCTTTCTGCAACCGGGACGCCCTTTATTTCAGAAACCTGCCATGATCCGTTTATGTCTTTGGCCGAAGAAAGTTTCCGCTTTCCCGCGGCGGTGGCCGGCGAAAAAAAGGCGGTGAGGCAAAACATGCATAGATATAGGCCGATGCGTTGATTTATCATACAAGTTCCGTTTTTAGCATCACAAAAATACAAAAGTGCGGCATATCAGCGAAAAAAAACGTAACTTCGCTTTCCATTCAAAAATCAATACTCCTATGAAAAAGTACATTTGCGTTATCTGCCAGTATGTTTATGATCCTGCCAAAGGTGATCCCGAAGGCGGAATCGCTCCAGGAACAGCTTTCGAAGATATTCCCGACACTTGGGTCTGCCCGGTCTGCGGGGTGGGAAAAGAAGATTTTGAAGAGTATAAAGGATAATATTCTGTTTCGTTAGGGGAAGGCGGGCGTGCCGAAAGGCGCGCCCTGTCCTTTTTTAGAAAAGACGGAAACGAAATAACGGAAAATATGAAAAAACAACTTTTGATTCTGGCGGCCCTCCTCTCGCTCTTGCCTTCTACTCTCAAAGCGGATGGCCAGATGCCGTCAAACCCTCTTTGGCTACGTTACAGTGCCATTTCGCCCGACGGGCAGCATATCGCTTTCTGCTATATGGGCGACATTTTCACCGTACCGGTAAAAGGCGGTGAGGCAAACAGGCTCACATCCCATCCGGCCTATGATTACCGTCCGGTATGGAGTCCCGACGGAAGCCGGATAGCCTTTGCTTCCGACAGGGAGGGCTCGTTGGACATCTATATCGTGGATGCCAAAGGCGGCATGCCCAAACGCCTTACCTGCAATACGGGGGCCGAAGTGCCCTTAGCCTTCGACCAAGAAGGGGCCATTCTCTATATGACTTCCGAGATGCCGACCGTAAACAGCCGGCTTTTCCCCGACGGCACTTTCTCACAAGTATGGAAAGTACGGCAGGACGCCTCCCGTCCCGAGCTGTTCTCGGCCTATCCGATGACAGAGCTCAGCCTCGCACCGGACGGACGAATCCTCTTCCAAGACAAAAAAGGATACGAAGACCCTTGGCGCAAGCATCATACGTCCAGCGTTACCCGCGACATATGGCTGTTCGACAACGGTAAATTCCGGCAGCTTACCGCTTTTTCCGGAGAAGACCGCAATCCCGTCTGGGCACCCGACTTCAAGGCATATTATCTGCTGAGCGAAGAAGACGGCACTTTCAATGTATATAAACGGAGTCTGGATGAAAATGCAAGATCGGAAAGGATCACATCCTTTGAAACCCATCCTGTGCGCTTTTTGAGTGTGGCGCAGAACGGCACCTTGTGCTTTACCTGGAACGGAGAGCTTTACACGATGCGGCCCGGCGGCGCAGCGGAAAAGGTGGCGGTGAAAATTGTAGCCGACTACGATACGGCCGGATTGACCAAACAGATTCTGCAAAGCGGTGCTTCCGAAATAGCCGTTTCTCCCGGACAGAAAGAGATAGCCTTTATCGTGAACGGCGATGTGTATGTAACCTCCCTGGATTATGCCACCACCAAGCGGATTACCAATACGCCGCAAACCGAACGCAATCTGGATTTCGCCCCCGACGGACGTTCCCTTGTCTATGCATCCGAACGCGACGGGCTGTGGCAGATCTATCAGGCCTCAATTGCCGATAAAGAAGACGGGAACTTTACCTATGCCGGTGAGATCGAAGAGAAGAAATTGGCCGGGAGCGATCAAACCAGCTTCTATCCCAAATACAGTCCTGACGGCAAGGAAGTGGCCTTTTTGCGCAACCGTACGGAGATCTGCGTGCTCAACCTGAAAAGCGGCAAGATCCGTACGGTGATGGACGGCAAGTTTGAATATTCCTATGTGGACGGAGACCAGGAATTCAGCTGGAGTCCCGACAGCAAATGGATCCTTACCGGCTATATCGGCACGGGTGGATGGAACCACCATGACCTGGCTTTGGTAAAAGCCGATGGCAGCGGACAGATCCACAATCTTACCAATAGCGGTTACAGCGAAGGCAACGGCAAGTTTGTGCTGGACGGAAAAGCCATGATATTCAACAGCGACCGGAGCGGATACCGCAGCCACGGTTCATGGGGTGCGGAAAGCGATGTATATATCATGTTTTTTGACCGGGAGGCCTATGAAAAGTTCATCATGAACAAGGAAGAACGCGCTTTGGCCGAAGAGAAGGAAAAAGGCAAGGATAAGAAGGACAAGAAGGATGAAAAGAAAGACAGCACCGAAAGCGAAGCCAAGGTAAAGCCGCTGGAATTTGATTTCGATTATCTGGAAGAACGCACCCTGCGCCTTACTTCAGGTTCCGGCCGGCTGGGAGATATGGTGCTGAGTCCCAAGGGAGACAAACTCTATTATATGGCGCCGCACAATGGAAAGATGGCGTTATGGGTGAAAGACCTCGTGGAATCCAAGACCGAATTGAAGCTGCCTGATGTGGGACGCGGAGCCTTGCTGTTGGATAAAGACGGATCCAATATCTATATGATAGGTTCGAACGGTATCCGCAAAATGTCGGTGGCTTCCGGCAGCGTGGACAATATCGCCTTCAAGGCCCTGTACGAGTCGCGCCCCTTTGCCCAAAGGGAATATCTGTTCAGCCATATCTGGAAACAGGTGAAAGACAAGTTCTACGATCCTTCTTTCAGAGGAATGGATTGGAAAGCCTATTTCAACAACTACGAACGCTTCCTGCCGCATATCGGCAACGGCTATGATTTCTCGGAAATGGTGAGCGAACTGTTGGGCGAATTGAACGCGTCCCATACAGGTTGCCGCTACTACTCGAGCCCTTCGGCTTTCAGCACGGCCGCCTTAGGCGTGTTTGTGGCCCCCGATTATAAAGGAGACGGACTCAAGATCCAGGAAGTGTTGCACAACAGTCCTTTCGCTCTTTCGGGAAAGGAAATCGGTCCCGGCGACATCATTTTGAAGATAGAGGGCAAGGAGATCAAGGCAGGGGAAGATTACTACGCGCTTCTGGAAGGCAGAACAGGACAGGCCACCCGCTTTACGATCAAACCGGTCAAGGGAAAAACTTTCGATCTCAGCGTGAAGCCTATAAGCCGTTACGAACAGAACGGACTGCTGTATGAACGTTGGGTAAAGCGCAACGAACAATTGGTGGATTCCCTTTCAGGCGGCCGTTTGGCCTATGTGCATATACAGGGAATGGATTCGTACAGTTTCCGCACCGTTTACCGCAAACTGCTCAACGACAAGAACCGCAACCGCGAGGCGGTGATTGTGGATACCCGCAACAACGGGGGCGGTTGGCTGCACGACGATGTGGCCACGCTGTTGAGCGGAAAACGCTACGCCCGTTTCAGTCCGCGCGGACAATATGTATCCGACGAGCCGTATAGCAAATGGACCAAGCCGTCGTGCATGCTGATCAGCGAAAACAACTATTCCGACGCGCACGGCACCCCGTGGGTGTACAAGCAGCTTAAGATCGGCAAACTGATCGGTATGCCTGTGCCGGGTACAATGACTGCCGTATGGTGGGAATCCCTGCCTGGCAATTTCGTGTTCGGAATTCCGCAAGTGGGCACTATCGACGACGATGGAAACTATCTCGAAAATCAGGATCTGATACCCGATATCATCGTGAAGAACACGCCTGAAACGCTTTTACAAGGCAGAGATCTTCAGATCGAGAGAGCGGTGGAAGAAATGCTGAAAGAAGCCGATGCGGTTAAGGCGACCCAAAAGAAATAAGGGAATAGGAATCACGCAACAAAGGCAGAAAGGCGGGGGATTTGAATCTCCCGCCTTTTTCATATCCGGATTAAATCTTCCTGCGAAGGAGAAAATTGCGACAGTCCGCATAGGTTTTGGAGCCGCTCAGACGCATGGCGGCTATATAGAGCAAAACGGCAAGCGCCACCTTGCAGCCGAAACGGATGTACAGATTGGATATCGGAGCGGTAAGGAAATGACATGCCACCATTACGCCGGCGGAAACGACACCGTAAGGAACCACATCTTTAAGCGCGTTCAAGAGAGAGAGACCGATCTGTTTATGGACGAAATAATGCCATACGAATACCCAGGCCGTATTCAAACCCATGTAAACGTAAATCATCGTACGGATACCGTACGGAAAAAGCAACAACATGGTTCCCACCTGCAAAACGCCCAACGCCATGGTGTTCCACATATAGATATCGGATTTTCCATTGCTGACCAACAGATTGGAATACAGGAGGGAGATGGGGAGAAACGCCCCGCCGATGGCCAGCAGACGAAGCAAGGCGGCACTTTCTGTCCATTTCTCGGTAATGGCAATCGTGATGAGTTCGGGTGCCACGAGCGAAAGTCCGAACATAGTAGGAAAAGACAGAAAGGCGGTGATGCGTAATATTTTACGGAAAATGCGCGCCTGACGTTTCCGATCATCGGCCACCTGTGCCAAAACAGGTTGGGACACACTGTTTATTGTGGTGTATATAAGAGAATCACACATTGTATTCCATTTGTTCGCCTGATTGTAATTCCCTACCGCCGTGCGGTTGTAGAAACGCCCCAGGATAACAGAAAAAAGATTGTTATTTATATGTGTGAAAATACTGGTTAAAAGCATCTTGCTACTGAATCCGAAAAAATTCCGGATAGGAGAGAAATCGAATGAAAGGGTGGGCCGCCACCTTAAAAACCACCAGTTGAGAGCGCTTACAATAAGTGTATAAAGGTTTGTTTGCGTGGCGATTCCCCAATAGGAAAAGCCTTTATAGGCCAAGACGACACCTGTGATTCCAGAAATAAGCAAGGCGGTAATGCTTGAAACGGCGCGTTCCCTGAATTTCAGATTGCGGCTGAGGCGGGCGGCGGGCACAATGCCGAAACTGGAGAACAGCGTGCCTAAGAAAGCGTAACGGGCCAGAGATTTCAATTCAGGCGTATGGAAAAAACGGGCCAGTAAAGGGGATGAGAAAAACAGCGACAGATAGAGCGCAATTCCCATCAGGCTGCTGAACCAAAAAACAGCGTTGTAGTCTTTTTTTGTAACGTTGGGTTTATTGATAAGGGCAAGCGAAAACCCACTGTCCTGTAAAGAGCCGGCTATGAGGGAAAAAATGGTGAGCATCCCCACCATGCCATAGTCGGATGCATTCAGCAAACGGGCGAGGAAGATACCGAAAACCAAATTCAGAAACTGGATGGAACCACTGCTGATACCACTCCATAAAAGCCCTTTTCCCGCTTTTATCTTTAGTGTCGAATCACTCATACAAATCAGGCTCCACCCGAAAGGCGGAGAAAAATTCTTGTAAAAGTACGTATATTTTCAGTTCATGCCGTAGGCGCTTTCGAATCTTTTCTGAAAGATCCCGCTATTTTGTAGTATCTTTGCAAGATTGGCTTTACACGAACGCAAAGCCTCATTTATACACATAATATGGCATATCAAGACAAAAGATCCGGCTTCGACAGAGAGCGGGATTACAGACGCAAGGGCGATGATCGCCGCGGTGGACATCCATTTGTTTCCGACCGTTGGGATTCAGAAGAACAAACACAAGATAGAAGGGACTCTTTCCGGAACAGAGACCGTTCGTTTTCCCGTCAGGACCGCGAACCGAGGCAGGACCGCTTTGAGCGCCGTTCCGACAGAGA